>JBKQRA010000016.1:0-11059 GCA_052144065.1 Methylovirgula sp.
TGTCGCACAAGAATTGCTTGATCAGCGTGGTTATGAGCGTCATTTACGTCTCCTGAGCTGACTTTCTCAGAGACGGGTGGACGAACCGTTAAAGACGTTCGAACAGGGAAAGATCAAAGGTTGATGATGGCGGCAAGGATATTCCCTGCCCGCATTCCACCCTCTCAGTTTGCCCGATTGCGGAGGCTGCCTCACCCGTCTATTTAGGCTCGCGTGGTTGAGCGGCCCTGCGCCGTGACAAAGGACCAGTTGTTAGCTAAGGGCGAGCCCTGCAGGCGATGCGCAAAGGCAGTTTGGACGATTTGCACCTGGACATCTCAACCCATATCACCGGACGTCTGTTCGAATGCTTAGCGGGTCCTGCTTGATCACGGCCATGCGCGAGCGTCGGAGAAATGAGCCCGGGCCATCGAAGCGGAGAGTGACGGCGCCAGATCGCCGGACAACTCCTCTCTGCAACGATGAAGCACAGAGAATGAAAGTCTAAGAATGGCTCGCGACGTTTCGGATTCGACGCCTATTACGTCGCGTGACGAGCTTATCGCGTGGGGCGCGGACGGCGCCAAGCCCGCGGCGCTTTTCCGCGTCGGCACCGAGCACGAGAAATTTCCTTTCTATCGCGCAGATCATATGCCGGTCCCTTACGAAGGCAGCGCCTCCGCTGGCAACAATGGAATCCGCGCGCTACTCGACGGCATGCACAAAGAGTTCGGCTGGATGTCGATCATGGACGGCGACAACATCATCGGCCTGTTCGACGAAAAGGCCGGCGGCGCGATCTCGCTCGAACCCGGCGGCCAGTTCGAACTTTCCGGCGCACCGCTCGAGACCGTCCATGCGGTCGTCACTGAAATCGAATCGCATTTCAGCGCTTTGAAGAAGATCGCCGATCCGCTCGGCATCGGTTTCCTGTCGCTCGGCATGACGCCGAAATGGCGGCGCGAAGAAATGCCGGTCATGCCGAAGCAGCGCTATGCGATCATGCAGAAATATATGCCGCGTGTCGGCAGCCGCGGCCTCGACATGATGTTTCGCACGGCGACCGTGCAGACCAATCTCGATTTTTCGAGCGAAGCGGACATGGTGCAGAAGCTGCGCGTGTCCTTATCCTTGCAGCCGCTGATCACCGCGCTCTTCGCCAATTCGCCCTTCACCGACGGCAAGCTCAATGGCTTCTTGTCGGCGCGCTCGGAGATCTGGCGCGATACCGATCGCGATCGCACCGGCATGCTGCCTTTCGTGTTCGAAGACGGCATGGGGTTTGAGCGCTATGTCGATTATGCGCTCGATGTGCCGATGTATTTCGTCAAGCGCGGCGAGACCTATCATGATGTCGCGGGCGCGAGCTTTCGCGATCTTCTCGCCGGCAATCTCGCGGCGCTGCCGGGCGAACGCGCGACCCTCTCCGATTGGGCCAATCATCTGACGACGATCTTTCCCGAGGTGCGGCTTAAGCGCTATCTCGAAATGCGCGGCGCCGACGTCGGGCCGCGGCCTTTCATTTACGCCATGCCCGCTTTCTCCATCGGCCTCCTTTACGATTCTCAGGCGCTCGACGGCGCCTGGCAGATCGTCAAAGGCTGGAGCGAGGAGGATCGCGCCCGTCTGCGCGATGAGGTGCCGCGCTTAGGGCTTGAGACCGTGGTGGCCGGGCGACCCTTGCGCGACATCGGGCGCGAGGTGCTTGCGCTCATTCGCAAGGGATTGGCGGCGCGCGGCGCGAAAGATTCAAGCGGACGCGATGAAACTTATTTCCTCGACCCGCTCGATGCGGTGGTCGCGGCCAAGAGTCAGGCGGAAGAGCTGATCGCCCGCTTTAAGGGGCCTTGGGGCGGTTCGGTCGAACCCGCCTTTACCGAATGCGTCTATTAGCGGACATACCAGCCGCCATAAGACGGGTCGGCGTCCTGCTGTAGGCGCAGATGACGCGCCGCGGGCAAATTCCCAAGATCGCCGCCGACGGTTTCCTCGCTGCGCATGGCGGCCGGCGCAGTGCCGCCCTGAACCCAGCCGCGATTATCGCTCGTGATGGTGCGGGACCCGATCTCGACATGCACATGACCGGAGATCTTCACGCAGCTCTGCGTGCCTTCAACCGCGGTGAAGTCAGGCCCATAGGCCGCACAACGATCGAGAGCCATCCAGGCACGTCGCGCATCGGCATGAGTGGAGGCTTGACGGGATGATCCGGAAGCCTGTCCTTGATCCTGGGCAAAGGCCGCACCGGCGAAGAGAGTGGCAAAGGAGCACGCGACGCCGGCGACGCGACCGATCTTGAGCCATCTGCTGGAAGTCATAGTCCTCCCGCAATCAAAATGCGCCACCCCGGAGCCTCGTGCTTTGATCTCGACGCAGTTACGTATCGAAAAGCGCGAAGCGCATCAGAATGCGATTCATGAGCACTCATTCGTTTAAGTTTTGCTAAGGGGGCTTTGAGGCAAGATCATGAAAGGATTGCGGCCATCAAGAGCGATCGAGACAGCGTGTTGTCGCTGCATCACTGCGTCCCATCACGGCTTGGTCCAATCGCCGAGAACCGCCTGAACCAAGGCGAGCGCCGCGACTGCCGCCGTATCGGCGCGCAAAATCCGCGGTCCGAGCGATAAACGCAGCACATTGGGCAATGCCAAGAGCGCCGCGCGTTCGGCGGCATCGAAGCCGCCTTCGGGTCCGATGAGGACGGCAAGCGGAGGAATTGTGGCAGAATCCGCGCGGACTTTCTGCAAGGCCGCAATCGGATCGGCGATGTCCGCATCTTCGTCGCAGAAGATCAGCAGACGTTCGTTCGGCCATTGTGCGATGAGCGTATCGAACCGTACCGGCGGGGCCACTTCTGGCATTGCGAGGATGCCGCATTGTTCCGCCGCCTCGATCGCATTCGCGCGCATGCGATCCTCATTGATTCGTTCCGCATGGGTATGGCGCGTGAGAACCGGCCGCAAATGGCTCGCGCCCATTTCCACAGCCTTCTGGACCAGATAATCCTGCCGCGCATGTTTGATCGGCGCGAAGAGATAGTGGAGATCGCCGGGCGCGGGCTGCGGCCGCGTCATCTCCTTGGCGATGAGCGCCGCGGCCTTCTTGCCCTCGACGCTCAAAGCAACGCGCCATTCCCCGTCCTTGCCGTTGAAAGCCAGGAGCTCGACGCCATCCGTGAGCCGCAGGACGTTCAACAGATAATGCGCCTGGTCGCGATCGAGCGCGACGCGGGCGCCGGCTGAGAGCGGCGCTCCGACATAAAGACGGCGGGTCGTGAAGTCATAGCGGGCCATGCGAAGGTCGGTCTCTTGCTGCTTGCTCTCTATTTCGGGCTTTTGCTATGAAACCAAAAAGCCACATTCTCGCGCTTCTATAGGGCTTCTCGCCATTTCGTGAGGTTATTCAATGCCGTCATACTTTCTATTGGATCGCAGCCGGGGCCTGGAGCGGCCGCCGCTTGCCGGCCGATGGAGAACCAGGGTCTGCATGGGCATATTGCTCGCCGTCGCCGCCTTGTCCTACGGGCTGATCGCGGCTTCGCCAAGTTTTGCTGGCGAATGCAACGCCGACATCGGCAATCTGATGAAGAAGCGCCAGGGCTTGATCGATGACTTGAACAAGCAGGCGAAGGCCTCCCCGAAAGGTCAGCTCGATCCGACCACCGCCTGTGGAAAACTGCGCGGCCTTGCCGCCTCCGAGCGCGAGCTGCTCGCCTATCTGACCAAGAACAAAGATTGGTGCATGGTGCCCGATGCCGCCATCACCGGCCTCGAAACCGGCTCGAAACACACCACGGCCATGGCCGCCAACGCCTGCAAAGTGGCCGAGCAGATTAAGAAGGGCCAGGAGTCGGTCGGCACCGGTCCGAAACTGCCCGCCGGACCGCTGTGAGCGGCATACAGAACCCCGCAGAACCCGCAGCGCTTCCCGATTCGGTTCCCAACCAATGGCTGCTGCGGGCTACGCCCGCCTCTTGGCGGCCATTCATCGAATTGGCGCGTCTCGACCGGCCTGTCGGCTGGTGGCTTCTCGTGCTGCCCTGCTGGTGGTCCTCGGCGCTCGCCAGCATCGCCCGTCACGAGCTGCCCGATCTCTGGCATCTCGCTTTGTTCCTGATCGGCGCCATCGCCATGCGCGGCGCCGGCACGACCTATAACGACCTCGTCGATAAAGACATCGATGCGCAGGTCTCGCGCACGCGCGGCCGGCCGCTGCCTTCGGGCCGGATCACATCGCGGTCCGCGAAGCTCTTCCTGATCGCCGAGGCGCTGGTCGGCCTCACCGTCCTTCTATGCTTCAACCGCTTTGCCATCGCGCTCGGCTTCGGTTCGCTCGCGATCGTTGCGGCCTATCCCTTCATGAAGCGGGTGACGTCCTGGCCGCAGGCCGTTCTCGGTCTCGCCTTCGGCTATGGCGCGCTCATGGGCTGGGCCGCCGTCGCTGGCAGCCTGACATGGCCACCGGTCCTGCTCTATCTCGGCGCCATCGCCTGGACGCTTGGCTATGACACCATCTATGCGCTGCAGGATTCGAGCGACGATATGATCGCCGGCGTCAAATCGACGGCGCTGCTTTTCGGCCGAAGGATCAGGCTCGGCGTCGGCCTTTGCTACGCAGCCTGCATTCTTGGCATCACTGTGGCGCTGGCGAGTGCGGGCGCGCTCAAGGCCTTTGCCGCCCTCGGCCTCATCGGCATGGCGCTGCATTTCGCCTGGCAAATCTTCACACTCGATCCGGACGATCCGGCGCGCGCGCTGAAACTCTTCCGATCGAACCGGGACGCGGGATTGCTGTTATTCGCGGGGCTTGCCGCCGAGGCGATACGCGGCGCGCTGCTTTGAAACGTCCGGATCAGTCGCCGCAGGTCACGACATAGGCGTCGGGATCGAGCTTTGTCGTGCCGGCGGCCGGAGCAGACGCATTGGCGATCTTGCCCGTCGCCATGTCTTCCGCCTTGCCATAGGCGA
Organism: Methylovirgula sp.; assembly: GCA_052144065.1. Taxonomy (GTDB): domain Bacteria; phylum Pseudomonadota; class Alphaproteobacteria; order Rhizobiales; family Beijerinckiaceae; genus Methylovirgula. The sequence goes on from JBKQRA010000016.1 coordinate 4,947, forward strand.
GAGGGTGGGCAAAGCCCTGCGCCTCACACCAGGCCGAGGCCACGACCTCGTCGCAGCCCTTCTCCTTGCCGAGGCAATCGGAGATGCCATAGCCGCTCGAGGACGGCAGCACAAAGGTGCGGCTGGCGGCGCGCACCGCGCCATGGGTTGCCGCCAACACCAAAGCGCCGGCGAGAATGGAGAGCACTACGCGCGCCACTTTGCGATGGTCGAGCTCGATGACCGACATAAACTTCCCCATTGCCGTCGATAGTCCGCTTTGCGCGTCAATCTTCCGCAAACGGGCCTAATATTGGGTTAAGCTTGCGCGATCCCGGTCATCCGCGGGAGCGCCCGGCCGGACGCAATGACGCGATTTCGACCGGTTTGGCGGCCTGCAGGAGAGACGGATTCGGCCAGCGCCAAGGGCTGGATCGCTTGACCCTTCCCCTATTCTCCCCCATTGTAATGGCATGACGTGCTTGATCCGCCTCTGCCGGACAATTTGCATTATTGGCTAGCGCAACGCTGGCCGGAGCCGTCTCGTCCTCAGTTTAGAGTGCAGATCACGTTCCCGGCCGGCGCCAGGCCCAAGGGGAAGCTATGGCTTTGCAGCTCTACAACACTTTGACGCGGCGGAAAGACGTGCTCGTTCCGCTCGACCCGGCAAAGCTGCGCCTTTATGTCTGCGGGCCGACCGTCTATGACTTCGCCCATATCGGCAATGCGCGGCCGCTGATCGTCTTCGACGTGCTGTTCCGCCTGCTCCGCCATGTCTATGGGCCGGAGCATGTCGTCTATGTCCGCAACATCACCGACGTCGACGACAAGATCAACGCGCGCGCCGCAGAGCGCGGCATTTCGATCCGCGAGCTGACGGAAGAAACCAACACCATCTTCCAGGAAGATGCGGCGGCGCTCGGCTGCCTGCCGCCGACGATTCAGCCGCGCGCGACCGAGCATATCGCGCCGATGATCATGATCATCGAGAGACTGATCGCCACCGGGCATGCCTATGCAGCCGACGGCCATGTGCTGTTCTCCGTGCCCTCCATGCCGAATTACGGACAGCTGTCGCGCCGCCCGCTCGACGAGATGATCGCCGGCGCGAGGGTCGATGTCGCGCCTTACAAGCGCGGCGATCTCGATTTCGTCTTGTGGAAGCCATCGAGCGAAAATGAGCCCGGCTGGCAGAGCCCCTGGGGCCGCGGCCGACCGGGCTGGCACATCGAATGCTCGGCGATGAGCTTCACTTATCTCGGGGAAACCTTCGATATTCATGGCGGCGGCATCGATCTCGTCTTTCCGCATCATGAAAACGAGATCGCCCAGAGCTGCTGCGCCTTCGGCCGCGACGTCATGGCCAATATCTGGATGCACAACGGCTTCCTGCAGGTCGAAGGCGAGAAAATGTCGAAGAGCCTCGGCAATTTCATCACCATTCGCCAGGCGCTCGCCGATTGGCCGGGTGAAGTGCTGCGCTTCAACATGCTGAAGACGCATTACCGGCAGCCGATCGATTGGACGGTCGCGAGCCTGCGCGAGAGCCAGAAGGAACTCGATCGCTGGTATCCGATCGCGACGCAATATGCGGCGGCCGAAGCGACGGTGGCGCCGGAGTTTATCGACGCGCTGGAAGATGATCTCAATACGCCCGATGCGATCACGGTTCTGCGCCGGCTCTACAAAGAGGCAACGGAAGAGGTCGCCTTCGCCGGCACAAGACTCGCCTCCTGCGGCCATCTGCTCGGCCTGTTCGAGAAGAGTCTTGAGGCCTGGAGCCATTGGCGCCCGGTCAATCTGCAGATCGACGAGATTTTCATCGCGCATAAGATCAAGGACCGCCTCGATGCGCGCAAGGCGAAGGACTGGGCCGCCTCCGACCGCATCCGCGACGAACTCGCAGCGATGGGTGTCGCGCTGAAGGACAATAAGGACGGCACGACGAGCTGGGAGGTGAAGCGATGAACGCGGCAGCCTTTCCGGCGGCGGCACTGCGGCCCTTACTGCCACAAGACAGTGAGCTGGTGGCGCAAATCTTCCGCGACAGCATCGCCGAATTGACCGGCGAGGATTACGACGAGGCGCAGCAGGCGGCCTGGATCGGCCGTGCCGACGACGAAGAAGAGTTCGCGGCGCATCTTGCGCAAAACCTCACGCTCGTCGCGACGATTGCCGGCTCGCCCGTCGGCTTCATCAGCGTCAAAGGCCAAGATCACGTCGACATGCTTTATGTTCACCCGAGCGTCGCGCGCACCGGCGTCGCCACATTGCTCTATGATGCGGTCGAAAAGATCGCGCGGTCTCGCGGCATTCGGCAATTGAGCGTCGATGCGAGCGATACGGCGCGCGACTTCTTCGCCAAACATGGCTTCTTCGCGCTGCATCGGCAGACCGTGCCTTGCGGCGAAGAATGGCTCGGCAACACGCATATGGAAAAGCCGCTGGAAACCCAGACGGCGCAAGGGATGGCGCAATGAGCGAGAACACATTGAGCCGGGACCGCGTCTATCTCTTCGACACGACATTACGCGACGGCGCCCAGACGACCGGCGTCGATTTCTCGATCGACGACAAGCGCCATATCGCGGCGCTGCTCGATTCGCTCGGCATCGACTATATCGAGGGCGGCTATCCCGGCGCCAATCCGCTCGACACGGAATTCTTCCGCACGCGGCCGAAGCTGAAAACCTCGCATTTCACCGCTTTCGGCATGACGAAGCGCGCCGGCCGCTCGGCCGCCAACGATCCCGGCGTCGCCGCACTGCTGGAAGCCGATGCGGACGCCATCTGCTTCGTCGCCAAGAGCTGGGACTATCATGTCCATGTCGCGCTCGGTTGCACTTTGGACGAAAATCTCGAAGGCATCGATCAATCGATCAAGGCGGCCTGCGCCAAGGGCCGCGAAGCCATGCTCGACTGCGAGCATTTCTTCGACGGCTACAAAGCGAACCCCGCCTATGCGCTGTCCTGCGCCAAGACGGCCTATGCGGCGGGCGCACGTTGGATCGTGCTCTGCGATACCAATGGCGGAACGCTGCCGCATGAGATCGAGCGCATCGTCGGCGAGGTCGCGCGCGAGATCCCGGGCGATCATCTCGGCATTCATGCGCATAACGACACGGAGAATGCGGTGGCGAATTCTCTCGCCGCTGTCCGCGCTGGCGTCCGCCAGATCCAGGGCACGCTCAACGGGCTCGGCGAACGCTGCGGCAACGCCAATCTCGTCTCGCTCATTCCGACGCTGCTATTGAAGCGCGACTATGCCGACGCATTCGAGATCGGCGTCACGGCGGCCCAGCTTGCCAATCTCACCAAAGTGAGCCACACGCTCGACGAACTGTTGAACCGCGCGCCGAACCGGCACCAGCCCTATGTCGGTGCCTCCGCCTTTGCGACCAAGGCCGGCATTCACGCCTCTGCGGTGCTGAAAGACCCGGCGACCTATGAGCATGTGCCGCCGGAAAGCGTCGGCAATCAGCGTCGCCTTCTCATCTCCGATCAGGCCGGCAAATCCAACATATTGGCCGAACTCGAACGCATCGGCGTTGTGCTCGCCAAGGACGACCCGCGGCTTGGCCGGCTGCTCGACGAGGTGAAGGAGAAGGAAGCGCAAGGCTATGCCTATGAAGGGGCGGATGCCTCCTTCGAGCTTCTGGCCCGGCGCAGTCTCGGCACGGTGCCGGATTATTTCGCCGTCGAACGCTTTCGCGTCGATGTCGAGCGCCGCCACAATGCCAAGGGCGAGCTCGTCACCGTCTCGGAGGCGATCGTGAAGATGCGCATCGACAATGACGAGCTGATCTCCGCGGCGGAAGGCAATGGCCCGGTCAATGCGCTCGATCTCGCGTTGCGCAAGGACCTCGGCAAATATCAGCCCTATATTGCCGATCTCGAACTCGTCGACTTTCGCGTCCGCGTCTTCCAGGGCGGCACCGATGCGGTGACGCGCGTCCTGATCGAGTTCCGCGATTCATCCGGCGAGCATTGGTCGACCGTCGGCGTCTCAGCCAATCTGATCGATGCGTCCTTCCAGGCGCTGACGGATGCGATCACCTATCGGCTGCTGAAGTCCGGCGCCACCCAGTAGAAATCGCACCGCGCATGTCCGAAACTTCGAGACCATCGCCGCTGAAGCGCCGTCGCCGGGCCGCCCCTGCTCTCCAGCATCGAATGGCGGGCGCTCAAAGCGATTTGCAAATAGAGACAATCTAGACAAGAAAACGCCCGCCGAGGGGAGGAAACTCGGCGGGCGTTTTGGCCGATGCAGGGGGGAGGAAACCTGCCTTCGGCGGATGTTCCTAAAGACCGGGAGTTTCGCGGACGATGGCCGCGATGTCCGACCTGAGAATTCCCAGTTCAGCCAGCTCATGGTCGGTGAGCTGAGAGAGTTCCCGCATGCACACGCGCTTGCGGTGCCAGCTCCGGATCGTCTCGACTACGCTCTTCAACATGGTCTCACCTTTCTGTGGGAGAAGGCGTCCATTGATGTAGGCAATAGATAGCTCATTTTGCACTGCACATGGTGGGGTAATTTCGATGGGCTCATATGCGTTTTATGCATGCCAAAGCGATTTTTAATAAGAAATCGACGAGACAGCGACGCAATCTTTCCGTCATCATTTCGCTATCTCTATCCAGTTATGTAACTTTTCTATTGAGTTAGGCTTAACTTGCATGGGTGCATTGCAACATAGCCTTCAAATGCATGCCCGGCTCGCGCGGGTTTTGGCAATCGTCGCCGCGCCCGCGATATCCCGCTCTTTCCGCTCGGGAAGGCAACTGGCCTGGGGGCAGATCGCAGCCCGCCAATTGCTCCCCTCCTTGGCGTCGGCTAGATAGAGCGCATGCTCCGCAAAGCGCTCTATACTGGTTCTTTCGACCCGCCGACGAACGGTCATGTCGACATCATCAAGAGCGCCGCGCAATTGTGCGACGAGATCGTCGTGGCGATCGGTGTGCACCCGGGCAAGACGCCACTACTCACGGCGCAGGAACGCGAGGCCCTGGTCCGCCAGTGCTGTGAGGGGCTTGTCAGTACGTGCAAGCTCTCGGTCATGACCTTTTCGGGCCTCGCCGTCGAAGCGGCGCGGGCCAATGGCGCCACTCTTCTGTTGCGCGGCCTGCGCGACGGGGCGGACCTCGACTATGAGATGCAGATGGCCGGGATGAATGGCGCGATGGCGCCGGAGATCAAGACAGTGTTTCTGCCCGCCTCGCCCGGCGTCCGCCATATTACGGCGACATTGGTCCGCCAGATCGCCCAGCTTGGCGGCGATATTTCGAGCTTCGTGCCAAAACCCGTCGCCGAAATATTGGCGCAGAAATTTCGTGCTCCGCAGTAAACGCGGAGGGAGGGGGATAGAATGATAAAAAGCCGCCACAGCCTTTTCGTCGCGATCGCAATAGCGCTCTTTGCCGCGCCTTTCGCGGTCGCGCCCGCCGCCGCGCAAACCGGAACCGCGCCAGCAGCTGCGCCCGCCACTGCTCCCGCGGAGCCGACGCCCGCGAAACCCAAACCGAAGCCGAAGCCCAAGGCGAAACCGAAGCCCAAGCCGACGACTGCGTCCGGGCCCGATCACACCATCTATCTCGACACCAAATATGGCCGCACGACCATCACGCTGCGTCCCGATCTCGCGCCGAAGAACGTCGCCCAGGTCGAGCAGCTGACCAAGGAAGGCTTCTACAACGGCATCGTCTTCCATCGTGTGATCGAAGGCTTCATGGCGCAGACGGGCGATCCGACGGGCACCGGCACCGGCGGTTCGAAGCTGCCCAATCTGCCGGCCGAATTCACGACGCAGGCGCATTTCGTCCGCGGCACGGTCGGCATGGCCCGCACCGACGATCCGAATTCCGCCAATTCGCAATTCTTCATCTGCTATGCGCCAGCAACCAATCTCGACGGCCAATATACGATCATCGGCCAAGTGACCTCCGGCATGGAAGCGATCGACAAGCTCAAGAAAGGCGCTTCGCCCGACGGCATGGTCACCGATCCCGACAAGATCGAAAAGATGCAAATGGCCAACGGTAGCGGCGCTGCACCGGCCAAAAAGCCCGTGAAGAAGCCGGTCAAGAAGATCGCGAAGCCGAAGCCCGCGCCGGCGCCTGCGACCACGCCGCCGGCC
>JBKQRA010000017.1:0-20291 GCA_052144065.1 Methylovirgula sp.
TCAAAGACAGGAGCTGACGGCAAGCAAGCAGCGGCAAGAGGGATTCTGGAATTTGATCCAGGCCGGCCGCTTTGGCCCCTGACGGCAATCCGAAGCGCCGCTTCACGAAGCTTGAAAGCAGATCGCCGGCCATTGCCGTGCTTGCTATCAACAATCCCGTAGTTGCGCTCATGTCAAACAGCGGCGCGCAAGCCGAGGTTGCCGCAAGCGAAACCAGCACGCCGCGAACGGTTTTCGAAGGGCCGAAAATCGGCCGGCCGTCAAGGAAGCGGATGTTGCCGTCGAGCGGCAGCGCAAATGTCTCGCCGAGAATTCGCTTGGCGATGATCGGCGCGCTGTTCGCCAAGGCCAACAGAATGAGGACCTGCAAGATGAGTAGATAGTGCACGCCTATGCCGCGTTTTCAAAAGCAGAGATTTGCCGCCGCATCGGCGGCGGCACCGTTCAAGATGGGTGACGCTGTCCACCCGTTCCGCAGGCACGTCTTTGCCTATGATCCGATCCAGCGGATCTCCGGCTCTCTCCTAGGAACCGCGGGAGGGAGCGATTTTGGATGGCCGACGATAATCGGCGCCACCGGCACGTAACTCGACGGGAGTTCGAGCGCCGCCTTCCCTTCGGACGTTCCGAGCCAAGCCTGGGCAAATCCAATCCAGCATGTTCCCAGGCCGGCGGCGCACGCCGCGAGCATCAGGTTCCCTGCAGCTAGCGAACAGTTCTCGATGGCCCACGGACTCTGGACAACACTCGAAATCAAGACGAGCGCCGGTGCATGATAGAAGATATCAAAACTTGGATCGTTCAATATCTCTTGAAAGTGATGCGATAATAGGCCCGCCGCCGACACCCGGAGCATATGCGCTTTCGCTTCGCGCGATATATGCGCGAGCAAGGCCTTATCCCGCACCACACAGAACGACCATGGCTGTTGATTGACGGCACTTGGCGCCTGCACGGCCGCATCGATGAGATCGCGAAGAACGTCCTGATCGAGTGGCTCGGGGAAGAACTCACGCACCGAGCGCCGTGAATAAATCGCTTGCCTGAGATCCATGTCATCGCCTCGAATGTTGAACCTTGGCGAACAGTGTAGCCCGGTTGAGATATTGAGATGAGAAGCAATCCGGCCTGGCGAAAAGCGATCGCCGTAAAATCAACCTGGGTCGCCGCCTGCCCGTTGATTCAAATCAATGGATGGAGGGCCGCCTAGCGAGAATGTTCCTTGCGCGGTGTTTTCGACACTGAGACGATGCAGGTCACGCCTACGATCGTTCTTTCCGAAACGGCTGCCATATCGGAGGCCATCATGATTGATCACACCATGCGAGCGTTCGACGCGGACCTCGGTGAGCTTATTCGCAAAATCAAAGATATGAGCGAAATTGACGCCAAGCAGATCCGAGCTTCTATCGAGGCTCTGAGTCAACATGACATAACCGTCGCCCAGCAGGTTATCGCTGTGGATGAGCAGGTCGATGCTTTGCAGCGTGACGTCGAGGAAGAAGCAATCGCCACGATTGCGCGGCGGCAACCCATGGCCGTCGATCTTCGGAACATAATTGGCGCGTTGCGCATCTCATACGACCTTGAGCGGATCGGCGACTTTGCGGAAAATATCGCAAAACGTGTGCTGCTGATCGAGGACTTGCGCATCAACCAAGTTATGCTGCATTTCGATCATATGGCGCAGCTCGTGCTCGATCAGCTGGCGCGCGTCATCGACAGCTATGAACATCGCGATGCCGCTGCCGCACTCGATGTGTGGCGGAAAGATCAAGAGATTGACGCTCTCAACGCTTCCCTGTTTCGGGAACTCCTCACCTATATGATGGAGGATCACAGCAACATTACCTTCTGCACGCATTTGCTCTTTTGCGCAAAGAACCTAGAGCGTGCGGGCGACCATATCACCAATATTGCCGAGACTGTTCATTACATCATCGAAGGACGCCCGCTTTCGGAAGAACGCCCGAAGGCCGACATCACAAGCAAGGGCACACTGCCGCAGCCACTTTGAGCCTTATTACACCAAGGTCCATCACGGAAACACATGCTGCCGTGTGCCATAGGAGGATCCTAAGAAAACAAGGCGACAGCCGATCCCCGCGGATCAAGAGCAAGCCTGCCTTCCGATGTTTTGGCCGCGGTTGATATGGCTCAAAACATGATCACAAAAACTAAAAGATGATGAGGCGCGATCGTCACAAGCTGAGAAACGCACATGATTACGCGCCGCCAAGCCGATGCCGGACTCCTTGCCAGCGCCGCGCTTGCTGCGACGTCAATGGGCGCGGTGGCACAGGAACCCATAATACTGCCGCCACCGCGCAATGAAGGCGGCATGAATTTGATCGGCGCACTGAAGCTCCGGCGCTCCACCCGCGAATATGCGGATCGGCCGCTTCCGCGGCAGCTTCTGTCCGATCTGTTGTGGGCAGCCTACGGCATCAATCGTCCAAACGGAGATCGCACCGCCCCCTATTGGCGGCATGTCATGGTGATCGATGTCTATGCCGCGATGGCCGATGGCGTTTGGGTCTATGAGCCAAAGACGCATGCGTTGCAGGCTTATCTGAAGGAGGATCTGCGCGCGCAGACCGGGTTTCAGGACTTCGTCGCCACTGCGCCGCTCAATCTTATCTATGTCGCGCATGGTGAACGCATGTTGGAGATCTCGCCGGAAGAGCGCCGCCTCTATGCTTCGGTCGACACCGGTTTCATCGGCCAGAACGTCTATCTCTTCTGCGCCTCGGAAGGGCTTGCGACCGTCTTTCGTGGCGCGGTCGATTATCCGAAGCTCAACCACGCCCTGAAGCTGCCTGACCAGCAATTTGTGACCTTCGCGCAAACGGTTGGATATCCCCGCACATGAAGGCCACTCAAGTAATACTTAATTTCGATCCGTAACGGCGCGTCTCTTCGTAGATAATTAAACGAGGCGACGCTGCCGATCATAGCGGCAAATCCAAGACAGGATGTCAAACGTGCCTCTTTCACCTGCAGCCGAACATATTCGCGAAACGGCAATTCATGAACTTGCCAAGCAGCTCAGTGCGGCGGCCGAACATCTTCCCGCGCCAGAGAGTGAAGACTTCGGCGCTTTCTTCGACCGTTTCGGTGATACGCGGGTCGTCCTGCTTGGTGAAGCGACCCATGGCACTTCGGAGTTCTACCGTGCGCGTGCGGCGATCACGCAGCGCCTCGTCGAGCGGCACGGGTTTACTATTGTCGCGGTCGAGGCGGACTGGCCAGATGCGGCGAGCATCGATCGCTATGTCCGCGACCTCCCTGCCGAGCCTGCCAGGGAGGTGCCTTTTGGCAGATTTCCGACCTGGATGTGGCGCAATCTCGAATTCAGGGAATTCGTTGCTCGGCTGCGCGAGCACAATAGAAGCCGACCCGTGGCGCACCGGGTCGAGTTTCGCGGGCTCGATGTCTATAGTCTCAGCAACTCCATTGCCGCAGTGCTCGATTATCTCGACCGCGTCGACCCGGAGCGCGCTAAGGCTGCACGTGAACGCTACGGATGCCTTACGCCATGGCAAAGCGATCCCGCCCGTTATGGCTTGGCTGCGCTTTCCGGCCGCGATAGCTGCGAGGATGAGGTTACCGCGCAGCTGGCGGAAATACTGGATCGCCGCCTCGACTATCGGCAGCATGACGGAGACGCTTATTTCAATGCCGCGCAAAACGCGCGCATCGTTCGGGCGGCCGAACAATATTACCGGATCATGTATCGCGGCTCGATCGAATCTTGGAACTTACGCGACCGCCACATGTTCGATACGCTTCAATATGTCATGCAGGAACGTGGACCCGATGCAAAGGCGGTCGTGTGGGCGCACAATTCCCACATCGGCAATGCGGTCGCGACATCTATGGGCTGGTCAGGCGAGTTCAATATCGGCGAGCTGTGCCGCAATGCCTATCGCGATGAGGCCGTTTTGATCGGCTTCGGCACCGATCGGGGCACTGTCGCGGCTGCATCAGACTGGGGCGCGTCGATGGAGATCAAATCGGTGCTACCGGCGCGCGAGGACAGCTATGAATATCTGTTCCGCAAAACCGGCCTGGCACGGTCGCTGACCGATTGGAGATCCGTCGGGCGCCGCGATCTACGTGAGGCGCTCACCGGCCCACGGCTCGAACGGGCGATCGGCGTTGTGTATCGGCCAGATACGGAATTCCTCAGCCATTATTTCGAGGCCGTTTTGCCCGAACAATTCGACGCCTACGTCTGGTTCGAGGAAACCCATGCCGTGACGCCACTGCCCGCGGGGCATGCCGAAGGTGCGCCGGAAACCTATCCTTTCGGCTTGTGAAGGTCAAAAAGGCGGAAGGTCGGACGCAGTCTCATCCCCTGCAACTCTTGGGGTTTGATGCGCCTCGAGGTCACACCACGAGTCTTTAAGTTCAATAGAGGAAGCTGCCGCCATGACGCACATTGCCCACGAATTGAAAGATGAGTTTCCCAACGACGCTTTACTCATCGATCGGCTCGTTCAAACCGATTATGAGTTTGGACGTCTTGCAAGGGGTTATGACGCGGTCAACCGCCAGATTTATCTCATCGAGTCGGAAGATGCGCCTACTTCAGACGAGGTTCTCGAAGAACTCAAGAAGCAGCGCTTAAAGTTCAAGGACGAGATCGCGGAAGCCCTGAGCAGTCTCAAGCATCGCATGTGACCTCGCAATCTTCTTGGAGAACCGAATAAATGGAAACTTACTCCGTCGACATAGATGCCGGGCAAGTCGTTCGCTGGTTGAAGGCGGAACAAGAGACCGGTGCATCGCCATTCCGGATCACGGCGAGACGCGATAGGGAAGTGGAAGAACTTCCCATCCAAGATGAACTCAAATTGGGCGATGTCGAACGCGAGGATTTGAGCGAGGTCACAACCATGGCAACGCTAGACGTCGAACCCTTCCATGCGAATGAAGGCTGGCGGCTGAGCATTGTCATCGAAGATGACATCGGCCCTCGTATATCCGACCAAAGAGGTGTCGAGCGGAACGAACAACAGATCGATATCGGCACCTTCTATGAAGAATTCATCCGCCCGGGCCGAGGCAACGCAAATGTGATTGTCGAGGTCGAAAATTCAGCGGCCGAAGAGCGCTTGAGGCCGCTCCTGGACGATATAGAGAAAAATCATCACGGCGCCGATCGAAGCCGGTCGAGATAACGGAAATCGGCACCGAGAAGGACTCTAACGCGTCCCGCGGCGCGCTGATGCCGATCATTCTTGCCTAAATCGCGGGCGGTATGTTTTGGTTCAAGCGAAAGACATTTTGCGGATCATACTTGGCCTTGATCATGGCGAGCCTGTCGTAACTTGCGCCATATCCCGCACGATCACGACTCCTGTCATCTTCATTCAAGCGATTCACATAAACGCCGCGCGCAAAGAGCGCCGTTGCTTCCCGGGTGTGCTTGACCCATGCCCTTGCGGCGCTCCCATCCGTCCCGCGCGCCCAGTCGGCGCTCATCCATGCGCTCAGACCGCGGTCGCGAATGGGGAAGGCGCTGTTGCCGGTCGTCGAAGCGCCGCGAAGGTCATCGAAACCGAACTCTGCCGAAGGCGGGGCTGCAGCAATAGAGGCGCAGATCGTCTCGATTAAGCCATCGCTGAGGTCGCGGAAAAAAGCACCGGTTTGGAAGCTTGGTATTCCAGGAGGGCCGGCCGATTCGATGAATGCGCGCGGCGGACTCTGCATCTGAAGCGTCGAGGCCTCCGGCTTTCCGAAGCTCATCAGAGCCGAAGCGATGCGTTCGCCTTTGGCGAGGTCGCCAGTGTAACAGAACGACAGCGTCAATTGTGACGGACTATCTGCATAGCTGTTGAAAGACAATCCGGTCGTGAGCTCGTCGGGCGCCGACTTGAGAAAGTCGCGGTAGAAACGAAACACGTCGCGGCACCGCGACGATGGATAAACGAGGCTCCCGTGGAGCACCCGAGGTACGCGAAAGATGCGAAGCTCGATCTTCGTGACAATTCCAAAGTTTCCGCCGCCTCCGCGAATGGCCCAAAACAAATCTGCATTTTCGTCCGCCGAGGCATGCAGAAGCGAACCGTTTGCGGTGATAACTGAGGCCGAAATCACATTATCGCAGGTAAGGCCGTACTTGCAGACGAGCGGGCCGATTCCGCCGCCAAGCGCCAAGCCGCCGATGCCGACAGAGGGGCATGTGCCAGCGGTTGTGGTGACGCCATGTGCCCAGAGTTTGTCGTAAAGCGGTCCGATTTTCACACCCATGCCCACATCTGCCGATTGCGATGACGGGTTGAGGCGGACGTGATCGATGCCGGTCAGATCGATGATGAGGCCATCGTTGCAGGTCGAATATCCGCCATTGTCATGGCCGCCGGATCGCACCGATATTGGAAGCGCGTAATTGCGGGCAAACGCGATGCAGCGCTGGACGTCTGCTTCACCCGCGCAAAAGGCTACGGCCGCCGGAAACGCTTCGAACCGTCCGTTGAAGATTCTGCGGGCCTGCCGGTATCCTGCGTTCCCGCGGACGATGAGAGAACCTGCCAGCTTTCTTGAGAGATCTGCGAAAGGCGCGGCTGTTCGTGCCGACGCGGGGCACGCCAGGCTCGCGGCGGCTATAGCCTCGGTAAGCAGAAACTGGCGTCGGGAAATTCGATCCCGCATCTAATACTCTCTGCCTTCACCCTTACCTCTAAACTATCATGTTCTCCCTTTCCCGACGCCACGAATCCGCGGCGCAGTGCCGATAAAACCCCGATGACTATCACTGGACACCACGAGGCGACCGTTCGCGCGGCGCAATTACGCCTATCGGCCTGGATTATCTCCAGCTGATCAAGAACGGCTGAGTCTCGCCCAAGGTTGCCGTTTAGATGAACATCCGCTTCGCTTGGAAGCGGACATCGTGAGAATTGGTTTCATCGGCCGGCAGCGCGCCGCTAAAAGACCATGCGGTCGATCGAAAGCGGCTCTACGCTGACGACGGTCGCTCTCTCGGTTTGGCGGGCGCTCATGGTAAATGGGCCCGCTGAGACCAGATGAGACGGTGCTTGCTCTGGGGACCTGAGGGGGACGATTTTCGTCAAACAGATCGTCAAATCCGCGGGCGCTAAGGTGATCGTCAGCTGACGCAACGATCAATTACCGAACGACGCCGTCCTGGGCTGAGGCGGTGCTCGATCGGTTGCCGGCAGCAGACCTCAGGTGCGCCGTCGTGCCTCCATGGGTGCGCCGATCCAAAGGACTGCCATGGCGATTGCCGCCCCGAGGACCGTGTCCGCAATCCGCTCGCCGGCGAGAACACCAAGGTCGCCCGTCCCGGACGCCGAGATGATCGCCAAGGCGCTTGGAGTAATGAAGGTTAGCGCCAACGCGTAGTTCCGCGCGGCCACAACTCCGATGGCTAACTGCAGCAACGCGAAAATCCCCACGAGGTACAAGCCACGCGGTTCGACTGGCCCTAATAATCTGAAGATAGCTCTCCATTTCAGATATTCCTCAAGGTTCATCGATACTGACCGCGTTCCCGTGTTTTGCTCGCGCGAGAAAGACGCTTGACAATTAAACTACACGGTATAGTTTATATACTGCACTAACCGGCAAGCCTGTCAAGGACAGCTTTTTGCGAGCAAGCCACGGCGCAGAAATCCCGGTTTCTTCTCAGGCCAGCTTCGGAACGAAACCCGGAAACACCATTAACCGAAGAGGAGTGATCCGACATGATCTCGAAAACCAGGCATCTTTGTATCGCAACGGCGGCAGCGCTGCTTTACGCCACAACGGTCGCCGCGCAGGAGAATCCCGGCACACAGGAGCAAGAGGCCGCCTGTGAAGCCGACGCCTTCAGGCTCTGCGGCGGCTATGTTCCTGATGCTTACAGAGTGGAGCGGTGCCTGAGGCAGAAAAAGTCCGCTCTTAGCGCGGCGTGCCGATCGGCGTTCCAACCAAGCAACGGCCCGGTGGCTAGCAGAAGCAAATAACTGATTCAGGCAGGCCCAAGGGCGCATGGCCCCGCAAACCCGGCAAGCCGAAGCGGCCGAATGCGCGGCCGACTGGTTCGACCCGCAATCTGCCGAGATTTGGTGTTAAGGAGATTACGAGATGGATCTCTTCTATATTCCAGCGATTGCGTCGTTTTCGGGATCCGCTTCCGGAACCCTCGCGTCTGTACTCACCGGCTGGATCACTCAGCGCCGCAGGGACCGCATCCAGCATACGTTGCGAGCTGCGTCACAGCGTGAAGAACTCTACAGGAGCTTCATCGAAGAAGCATCGAGGTTGTACGCCGACGCACTCGTCAACGACACGTCTGAGATTTCAAAACTCGTCGGTCTTTATGCGCTTATCGCCCAAATGAAAATCCTTTCGAGCGACGCTGTTGTTGAAGCGGCCGAGAACACGGGCCGGTTGATCCTCGAAACCTATCTTTCCCCGAACAAAACATTCTTCGACCTGCCGGAGTTGCTCAACGGCATGGATCCGTTGCGCGATTTCAGCGAAGCCTGCCGCCGTGAACTGCAGTCGGCCCACCGGCGCTGAGGAGTCCCGCCCTAGCTGCGTTTCGATATATCGGCGGTGGCTTCTCGCAGCGCTGTCTACCGCGAACTGCCTGCTCGCGTGGCGTTTGACACGATTCGCTCAAGATTGGCGCTGACCACCTTGCGCCGCCGACCAAGATGCGGAGCGGAACGCGCCGCCAATTGGGAGAGGAGCGCCAATCGAAATCGTGCACACTCGCCGATGGAAGTGTACAAGCGCCTCACTTTTTCCAATCCGCTTCGCAGGCTGCTAGGAAGAAGTTGACGCGTTCGCGCACGAAAGCTGGCAGGTCACTTCGCAGCTCTTTCGCTCCTTCTCCCATCAGAGCCCTCATCATCATTGGGAGGAGAATGAGGTCCATGAAAATTTGGGCCGTGGTGACGCTCCGTTTGGTGCTGAAAGGTCCTTTGCCGCGCGGAAGCGTGTGGGTGGCGTCGATCAAAATATCGGAAACGGCGGTTGCAGCCCGGTCCCGCGCGGCTTCATGGACGTGCCGGCTCAACGCGGGAAATCTTTCCGCTTCAGCAATCGCGACGCGCGTGACGCGGACAGTATCCTCGATGAATCGTTCCACAACATCGGTGCCGAGATGCGCGAGCTTCTCCGGAACCGTGCGTCCCTTAGGCTCGTAGCCTTCGAAATTCGTGAACCCTGCGATGACACGGGCGACAACCGCTTCAAAAAGCGCTTCCTTCCCCGAGAAATGCGCATAGATCGTCGGCTTGCTCGCTGGCGCCATCTCGGCGATCTCGTCGAGACTTGCGCTTTGATATCCTCTTTTGAGGAAAGCCTCTTGCGCTGCATCGAGAATCCGCGCTTTCACGTCGCCCTCAAGGTCCTTGGGCGGTCTCCCGGGACGACTGCGCGGTCGTTTTGGCTCTTTATCCTTAGTCACCATCAGTTTTACCCTGCATGACGATCATGCGAGCACGCCAGCTCGCCAATGCGACAGATTGACAGGTTGCCGATAAAAGCGCAAATAAAATATACTATACCGTATAGTTTAGTTATAGAGCTCCTTATCGCCGCCGCAGGACCTGCCATGAAACACCGATTTCCTCCTCGCGTTGATCCCGGCCGAAATGTAAGCCGCCCTGTCATCTGGCGGCTTGCCGCCGCCGTTACGGTCGCGCTGCCGGCGCTGGCGTTGAGCGCCTGCAGCGATCGGTCGGCCCCCTCGGTCGCACGTGCAGCTTTTGTGCGGACCGAGATCGTTCAGCCGCAAGCTCGGCAAAACGCGCTGACGCTGACCGGCGATGTCCAGGCGCGTTTCAGTGCCGATCTCTCATTTCGAGTCAGTGGGCGGGTCACCGCACGGATGGTCGATGTCGGCGCTCATATAAATGCCGGCGATGTCTTGGCGCGAATCGATCCGGTCGAGCAGCGGGCCGAAGTTGACGCGGCAACGGCGGCGGTCGCCGCAGCGCATGCGCAGTTGCTCGTGGCACAAGCGACCTTTGATCGACAGCACTATCTGATCGCCAAGGGCTTCACGACGCGCGTCGCGCTCGATCAGGCGCAGGAAGGATTGCGCAACGCGGAAGGCTCCCTCGAAGTCGCTAAGTCGCAGCAGGCGACCGCCAAGGATACTCTTGGCTATACCGAGCTGCGCGCCGACGCTGCGGGTGTGATTACCGCGCGAAATCTCGAGATCGGTCAGGTGGTGCAGGCGGGTCAGCCGGTGTTCACGCTCGCAAAGGACGGTGAGCGCGATGCCGCGTTCGATGTCGCTGAATCCATCCTATTCGGCAACTTCAACGACACCCCCGTTTCGCTTCGGCTCCTCTCAAATCCGAATGTCACGGCAATTGGGCATGTGAGAGAAGTTTCGCCGGCCGTAGATCCGAAGAGCTCGACAGTTCGCGTCAAGGTCACGATCCAAAATCCGCCGGCCGCCATGATGCTTGGAAGCGCCGTCGCAGGCACGGGCCAATCACAATTGCCCGCGCGGATCACGGTGCCATGGACCGCTTTGATGGCAAGGGGCCTCGCGCCCGCCGTCTGGGTCATCGACCCTGCGACGCGCACGGTCACTCTGAGGCAAGTCACTGTGGCCGGTTACGAAGCTGAAGGGATTGTGATCGAGAGCGGCCTCAAGCCCGGAGAACGCGTCGTCATTGATGGCGGCAAGCTGCTCAGCGCCGGCCAGCCCGTGGCCTATGAGGGGGAAAGGTCATGAAGACCCGCGCCATCATCATCGCCAACGTCTTCGCCTGCGCACTGACGACGTCCGGCTGTAAGCCGGAGACGAAAGCAGCCGAGCTTATTCGGCCTGTGCTGTCGACCGTCGTCAAGCCGATATCCTTAGGCAACACGATCCTGGTCGGCACCGTAGATGCACGGTTCAAGACGGATCTCGGCTTCCGAATTCTGGAACGGCTGATCGCACGCCCCGTGAATATCGGAGATTCGGTCACAGCGGGACAGATCGTCGCCGCAGCCGATCCCGCCGATCTCCAGCTCGCAGTCCGCTCGGCCAAAGCGGAGCTCGCGAAGAGCCAAGCCAGCTTGACGAACGCAAGGGCAACGGAAGAGCGAAAGCGAACGCTGATTACAAGTGGCGCCACCACGCAGGCGGTCCTGGACGCCGCCGTGCAGGAGCGGGCCGCTGCCGAAGCTTCGGTCGCGCGCGCGCTGGCAAATCTGACGAAAGCGATTGATCAGCTCGGTTATGCGCAATTGAAGGCGGATTTTGCCGGCGTCGTCACCGCCGTCGGGGCCGAAGTCGGACAGGTGGTCTCGCCCGGTCAGAGCGTCGTGACCATTGCACGGCCCGATATCAGAGAGGCTGTCGTTGATATTGGACCTGATTTTCCCGTTCCCTTGAAGATCGGCTTGCCGTTCACCGTCTCTTTGCAGCTTCTGCCCGCAGTTCAGGTGCAAGGGCGAGTCCGCGAAATTGCGCCGCAAGCTGATTCCGCGACTCGTATGCGCCGCGTCCGCATCGCGCTGGTTGATCCACCGCCAAGTTTCCGGCTCGGATCGACCGTCATGGCGAGGCTCGCAGAGGGGCAGACCGCGATCCTGCGCGTGCCGGCATCGGCCGTCCTCGACGACGGCGGCAAGACCTTCGTTTGGGCCGTCGATCTCCCCGCCAGCACGGTGTCGCTGCACAGGGTCGAAGTCTTGCCGGACAAAGGCGAATTCCGGGTGATGAGCGGACTCGCAGAAGGAACGCGCGTCGTCACTGCCGGAGTCCATAGCCTCAAACAAGGACAGCAAGTCCGCATCGAACAGGATACGACCCGATGAAGTCGTTCAACCTTTCAGACTGGGCCCTGAACCATCGTTCACTCGTCTGGTATTTCATGATTGCCTTCATGGCAGCGGGACTGTTCGCCTATCTGCAGCTGGGACGCGAAGAGGATCCCAACTTCACCATAAAGACCATGGTGATCCAGGCGCAGTGGCCGGGAGCCTCCGCCGAGGAAGTCACACGCCAGGTCACAGACAGGATCGAGAAGAAGCTTGAGGAGCTGGAATCGCTTGATTACACCAAGAGCGTGACCGTCGCTGGTCAAACAACCGTCTTCGTGTATCTGCGCGACACCACAAAGGCCCGTGACGTCGCGTCGACTTGGGCGCGAGTGCGCAACATGATCGCGGACATCAAGCAGGACTTCCCGCAAGGCGTCATTGGGCCGGCGTTCAATGACCGATTTGGCGACGTCTTTGGCAATATCTACGCGTTCACCAGTGACGGTTTGAGCCAGCGCCAACTGCGCGACCGAGTCGAAGACATTCGCGCCAAGATCTTGACGGTTCCAAATGTCGGCAAGGTCGACATACTGGGCGCACAGGACGAAGTTATTTTCCTCGAATTCTCGACCCGGAAGATCGCTGCCCTTGGCCTCGATAGCCGCGCCATCATGTCCTCTCTGCAGGCCCAAAATGCCGTCACGCCCTCGGGGGTCTTCGAGGCCGGCCCGGAGCGTATCAGCGTGCGGGTCGACGGCGCGTTCACATCGGAGGCAAGCCTGAAGGCGATCAATCTGCGGGTCAACGATCGGTTTTTCCCACTCACAGATGTTGCGACTGTCACGCGCGGTTACGCCGATCCCCCAACGACGTTGTTTCGCTATAATGGCCACCCCGCAATCGCGCTCGCCATCGGAATGAAAGCAGGCGCGAACCTTCTCACCTTCGGCGAGGCGCTGAAGGAGGAAATGTCAAAGGTCCTGGCCGACCTGCCGATCGGCGTCGGTGTCCATCTCGTGGCAGATCAGCCGGTGGTTGTCGAACATGCGGTGTCGGGCTTCACAGAAGCGCTGTTCGAAGCCGTGATGATTGTTCTTGGCATTAGCTTTCTAAGTCTTGGGGTTCGTGCCGGCCTTGTCGTGGCGATCGCGATTCCGCTCGTTCTGGCCATCACCTTCGTTGTGATGGCATATCTCGGAATTTCTCTCCAGCGCATATCACTGGGGGCGCTGATCATCGCTCTTGGCCTTCTGGTCGATGATGCAATGATCGCCGTCGAGATGATGGTGGCGAGGTTGGAGCTCGGCGATCCTTTGGAAAAGGCCGCGACCCATGTCTACACATCGACCGCCTTTCCAATGCTGACAGGTACGCTGGTGACAGTTTCGGGGTTCATCCCGATCGGCCTCAACAGCAGCAACGCCGGCGAGTTCACCTTCACCTTGTTTGTGGTGATTGCGGTTTCCCTTATCGTCTCTTGGATTGTCGCCGTGCTGTTCACGCCGCTGCTCGGAGTGACCATCCTGCCGACCAAGATGAAGGGTCATCACGAGACAAAGGGCCGATTTGCACAGCTCTTCTCTCATGTGCTCGGCGTTTGCATGCACCATCGGTGGATCACGATTGGCGTAACAGCGGCGGCCTTCGGCCTGGCCCTGTTCGGGATGAAATTCGTGCAGCAGCAGTTCTTTCCGTCCTCGGATCGCGACGAGCTGATCATCGACTGGAGCCTGCCGCAGAACGCCTCGATCATCGACACCAACGCGCAGATGGCCCGCTTCGAGCGCGAGCAATTGCAGGGAAATGCTGGCGTCGACCATTGGTCGACCTACGTCGGAACCGGCGCGCCCCGCTTTGTCCTCTCATTCGACGTGCAGACGGCCAATAGCTGGTTTGGCCAGATGGTCGTGGTCACCAAAGGCGGCATTGCCGCACGCGATCGCCTCAAGGCGCAGTTCGAGACATATTTGAAAAGGACCTTTCCCGGAACGGATACGTTCGTCAAATTGCTAGAGGTCGGACCGCCGGTCGGGCGTCCCGTGCAGTATCGGCTCAGCGGACCCGATATCGCGCAGGTAAAGGAATTTTCCCAGAAGCTTGCCGGTATCATGCGAACTAATCCGTACCTTGAAAATGTGGTCTTCGACTGGATGGAGCCCGCGCGTGTCGTGAAGGTTGACGTCTTGCAAGACAAAGCGCGTCAGCTGGGGGTCAGTTCGGAAGACATTGCGACGAGCTTGAACGGCGTGCTCGACGGCAGCACGATCACACAGGTCCGCGACAGTATTTACCTCGTGAACGTATTGGGACGAGCCACCGCAGCGGAGCGTTCGTCGATCGACACGCTGCGCGATTTGCAGCTTATAGGCGTCAACGGACGATCCGTGCCGCTTGGCGCCGTCGCAAGACTGCACTACGGAATCGAGCAACCGACAATCTGGCGGCGCACGCGGATTCCGACGATCACGCTGAAAGCAAACGTGTTGGATACGGCACAGCCGAAGACCGTGGTCGATCAGCTCGCGCCGAAGGTTACGGAGTTCGCGAAGTCTCTTCCACCCGGTTATTCGGTTGCGATCGGCGGCTCTGTCGAGGAGAGCGCGAAGAGCCAGGCGCCGATTGCGGCGGTCGTTCCGCTTATGCTTTTCATCATGGCCACGATCTTGATGATCCAGCTGCAGAGCTTCCAGCGCCTGTTCTTGGTGTTTGCGATCGCGCCGCTCGCTCTGATCGGCGTCGTCGCAGCGTTATTGCCGAGTGGCGCTCCTCTGGGATTCGTCGCGATCCTCGGGGTCCTGGCTCTCATCGGCATTCTGATCCGCAACTCTGTGATCTTAATTGTGCAGATCGAACAGTTGAAACAGGAGGGACGGCCGACATGGGAAGCGGTGGTCGAGGCAACCGAGCATCGCATGCGACCGATCCTGTTGACGGCTGCCGCCGCCAGCCTCGCGCTTATCCCGATCTCGCGCGAAATCTTCTGGGGACCAATGGCCTATGCCATGATGGGTGGCATCATCGTCGGTACGGTCCTGACGCTCTTATTCTTGCCGTCGCTTTATGTGGCATGGTTCCGCATCAAGGAACCGAAACCGCACGCAGCTCAAATTGAGCCGACAGGCTGCGTAGTTTCAGCCGCAGGTGAATAATGTGGCGTCTGATTGAGCTGACATGGTGCGTGCTAGTCTAAATGTTTAAGGCTGAAAAGCTCATGCCAGCAACCGCCCCAATCATCAGCAATGAAGAGCATGAGCGAGGCCAAATCGCAATCACCGATCATAGAGCCGACGTGAGGCCGGCGTTCGCCGCAGGTTAAAGCGGCTGCTTCTGATGTCGTGGACGGCTCTTCTCCCACTTGCGGTTATCATCGCGGGATGAGCCAGAGGGAGAGCCATAATGGGAACGATTACGACGATTGGGTTGGATATCGCTAAATCCGTGCTCCAGGTACATGGGATCGAGTGGTGGCAAGGAGCGGCTCGGCGGCATATCGCGGGCAGGTAATTGTTATCTACGGCAGATGCTAGTGGTTGGAGCTATGGCCGTCATTCGGCATGCCGAGCGGCACGGCACCAAGCGCGCCTGGCTCATTCAACTACTCGCCCGGCGCGCAACAAAGGTCGCTGCTGTCGCGCTGGCAAACAAGACAGCCCGGATGATCTGGACCTTGATGACGAGCGGCGAACGCTATCGGGAACCAGTAGTCGTGTCGGCATAGGAGATCAGGCGCAGCCACCAGCGGCGCCGACGATGTTGGAAAGGGCGGACAGGAGCTGATGCACGAAGCCGGTTGAAACCGCCGGATCAGGAAAACCCATTTGGGCCGGTGCACATCAAGTGCGTGCTTTTGGTCGGGACCTGATCCGCGCGAATGGCATCATGGCCAGCGGCGCACATGTGAAGCCGCATCAAAGGCCGAACACATGGCCGCACCAACCAGCAGACCGCAGCAGCCTCAAGAAGCCACTTGCCAACGGGGAGCCGTCCACATTCGGCCCAAAGAACCAAATTCCAACAGCGCTCACCCCTCTGGAATCAGCAGAACCAGCAACACGATTCCGTCGAACAGGATGAAGCGCGCCGCGCTATCGAGTCCGTTCCAGACCTTCGATTGCCACATGGCGAACCATTCGCCGCCGATCACCGTGATGCCAATCCCATAGAGTAGCAGGCCCAAAGTGAGGCCGAGAACGGCGAGCGGCTTTGCCTTCAAAAAGCGCAGCGGATCGCGCCGCGCCCGTATGAGTTTCACGCTGGCAGCGACGAGAACGCCGGCGGTCGCAATCTCCCAAAGGATGATCGTCCAATAGGCCAAGGCGGCCAGGCGCGGATCGGTGATCGCATGCCAGCGTAAGCGGCTGTCCGGAAAGATCGTGTCCATCGCGAGCACATGCTGGACGAAGACCCAGTTTGTTCCGTAATCGGTGAGATTGCTGAAAGCGACGATCACGAAGAAGACGGCGATCGTCGCGACAAGCGCGGTCTTGCACAGCCTGATGATCACGACCGCAGCTCCTATTTGAAGAGCTTCAACGCCTCGGCCGCAAGCACGCCACCGGAGATGTCGATCGTCTCAAAGGGCGTCTTTTGCGCGATCTCGGTGCAGGAAATGCGGATCTGGCCGAGATGGCCTTCGATCTCGGTGATGGAGGCCGCATAAACGACCCGCTTGATGCCGCACCAGACGATCGCACCCATGCACATCACGCAAGGCTCGCCCGATGTATAGAGCGTCGCGCCCTTGAGGCTCTCCGGGCCGGTCTCGGCGAGAGATTTGCGGATCGCCACCATCTCGCCATGCGCTGTGGGATCCTGCGTCCGCTTGCCCATGTTGAAGCCGCGCCCGACAATTCTGCCGGCATCGACGATCACAGTGCCGAAGGGAAAGTCGCCTTGCCCCGCAAGCGCGATCGCCTCGCGCATGAAACCTTCGTCTTGCCGCTGGGGAGGTGTCGAATGGACTGCGGCCGCCGCCGACCCTAACGGCAGTACGCTCGATGCCAAGCCCGCGACAGCCGCGCGGCGGCTGATGGCGCCAGCCGGTGCATCCTTTGGGGAATCGCTTTTCATGCGGATCTCCTTTCGCCATTCATGGCATGAGATCGCAGATGGACCACATCCGCATGGCTATGGGTGGAATGCATCAGCGCTTGACGGGTTCGGGGAGCAGGACGCGGATGATTTCGCCATGCGCGCGAAACTCGGCAAGCTTGGCGGCAAGCGCCGCGTCGGCAAGCTTTTGGCTCGAAAGCTTGATCCGATAGAAGCCGCCGGGTTTCGGACCGTCGATGATCTCCGCATGCTCGCTGCCGAGAAAATCCGTCACCTGCTGCAAGGACGCCGTGCCGGCGAAACCGACCAGCGCATAAGTGCCGCCGGTTTCCGCTCCCGTGTCGGCAGACGCCGTCTTATAGGTCGTCTCTTCGCGCTGCTTGAGCAGAACGCCGGTGAGGAGCGCCGCCTGCAGGCAGATCACGGCGGCGGCCACGACGCCGGACCAGGCGAGCGTGCGCGGCGACAGGGACTGGATCGCATTTGAGATCGCAGTCATCAGCCGTTCGGCAAGGCCCATATGGCGCGGATGTTCCGCCTCATGCAAATCGATCTGCGCCATGAGCTTGTCGAAGCTCGCACGCGGCGGCGTGGGAAGAGCCTCGTTGACGGCCTCGGTCTCGGCCAGCTCTTCGCGCACCAGCGCAAGCCGATGGCGCAGGCCGGCATCGGCCTCGAGCGCCGCCTCGATCCGCGCACGCTCGGCGGCGGACAGGCGTCCCGTCACATACCAAGGCAGCATGAGATCGACATCGTCGGGCTGCCCATTCGTCGTATCGTTCATGGCCAACCCCTATCGATTCCCGCTTGCTTCAAAAGCTCGGAAAGGCGCTTGCGCGCATGAAACATGCGCGTCTTCACGGTGTTCCCCGGAATTCCTAAAATGACGCTCACCTCTTCGATGCTGCGCTCGTGGTAATAGACGAGGTCAATGACTTCGCGATGCGCCGTCGACAACCCCGCCAGACAGGCTTGCAAAGCTTCCGCCTTGCTCAACTTCTGCACGATGATTTCCGGCGTATCGGCATCATCCTCGATGGCTTCAGCGGCATCGGGCTCCAGCGCTTCATGCCGGCGCTGGCGAAAGCTCGACAGCGCCTTGAAGCGCGCAATCGACAACAGCCAGGTGGACACGGAGGAGCGACCCTCGAAACGGCCGGCCTGCTGCCACACGTCAAAGAAGACGTCGCTCATTAGATCCTCGGCCTTGGTCTCGTTGCGGACGAGCCGCTGCAAAAATCGGAAGACTTTCGTGGCGTGCCGCGCATAGAGCCCCCGCATGGCGCCGCGGTCACCGGCTGCGATCCGCCGAACGAGAGCTTCGTCCGAGACGTCTGCATCGGCAGCTGCAGCCTTGCGGTCCTCCATCGCGCTTTGCACTCCTCAACGGCCAAGGCCGGACCGAGCCCCACGGCTCCGATCGCACCATAGCCCGAGGCCGAAGGCCTGCGCCATCGCGGATGGTCGGCGCGGAAGGCCGGACGACGCCAACTACGGTATCGTCCGGACCTTCCGCAAAGCCCATGCCGCGTCAGTAATCGCAGCCGGACACGATCACGACCTCGCCGTAGGCGTTGATGTATTTGTGCGGCCAGCAACCGGCATAGCCCCAGTAACCATGGCCCCAGCCATGACCCCAATGATGGCCGAAATGGACCGGCATGAAGAAGCCCTTGGCCGAGGCAGCCGAAGGGGCGAGCGCTGTCGCGGACATTGCGGTGCCGGCGATGACGAGGGCAGCCGCGACGCGGCGGAACGAGAAGCGCGAGAAGATGTTCGACATGGATTTGATCTCCAAGGTGAAAGGGGACGCCCGATGCGGCCCTGACCTTCCTTGGTCGTTCGCCCGGAGCCCCAGGTTCAAACCCGAGCGAAATTTTTTGAGTTTTCTTCGAAATTCGCAGAACCTCCCGGAGGTGTCGTTCCACACATCTTTGCGGGCGCGGGCGTCCCAAAGTCGGAAACGCGCGTGAGCCCGCGCGAACGGAGGGAAGAACGATGCGTGGATCGAAAAAGCACGAGATCGCCGGCCCGGCTCGGATCGTGATGGTCTCAGCCTGCGTGGTCTTAATGGCCGGCACCACACTTTCCGATGCCTTCGCGCGCGGCGGCGGATTTGCCCGCGCTGGCTTTAGCCGAGGCGCCCATGGCCATAGTGAATATGGAAATTCGGAATTCTATCGCAGTTCCAGCATGGGATATCACTCTCGTGCGTTCAGGTCTTATGCGCGCTGGCATCCGCCATATGAAGGCGGATGCCACCCCGGCCGCGGGCCGATCTGGCACCCAGCCGGCTGGCATCGCCATCATTCTCCGATCTACGGCTGGACTCCCGACGGGGCTGACGAGTCAGATCCGGCACCGAGCCCGTCGCACGGCATTCGCAAGGCGCCGCACCACACGCCGCCGGTCAGCACAGCCGCGCATCGCGCTACCGGCGGCAGCCCCGCAGCGAACGAGACGCGCTTCGTGCCGGACGAAGTGCTCTTCACCGTCAAAGGCTCCAGCGACACCGCGCAATCCATCGCCCGTCGGCATCATCTGACATTAGTGAGCGCCCATCGGCTCAATCTGATCGGCGCGACACTGAACCGCTATCGGATCACCGATCACCGCTCCGTCGCGCAAGTCGTACGCGAACTCGAAGGCGAGGAGACGGTCGCGTCCGCGCAGCCGAATTATATCTTCAAGCTCGAAGGTGCGGAGGCTGGCGTGCCGTCGCTCGCCGCAGCCGAATATGCCTTGGAGAAGATGCATGTGATAGAAGCGCATCATGTGACGGAAGGCGACCAGAGCCGCATCGCCATCATCGACTCCGAGATCGACGGCGAGCATCCTGACCTTGTTGGATCGATCGCCGAGCGCTTCGAGGCGGTCGAGGGCGACGCCAAGCCCGAAGCGCATGGAACCGCGGTCGCCAGCGTGATCACCGCGCATAGCGCGCTCCTCGGCGTCGCCCCGCATGCGAAGATTCTCGCCATCCACGCCTTCAGCGAAGGCGATGCGAAGCCGGGCGCCGAAGGCACGAGCGCGCATGTCATCGAAGGGTTGAGCTGGGCCTTCGAGCATAAGGCACGACTGGTCAATATGAGCTTTGCCGGGCCGCGCGATCCGCTGCTCGCGCAAGCGCTCGATGCCGCGCATAAGAACGGCATGATTTTGGTCGCCGCCGCCGGCAATGAAGGGCCGAATGCGGCACCAGCCTATCCCGCCGCCGATCCCAATGTGATCGCGGTGACGGCGACCGATCGCGACGACAAGCTCTTCGCCGCGGCAAACCACGGCAGCTATATCACGCTCGCCGCGCCGGGCGCCGACATCATCGTGGCCGCGCCGTCGCGCAGCTATCAATTCAGCTCCGGAACGTCGATCGCAGCCGCGCAAGTCTCAGGGATTATCGCTTTGCTGCTCAGCGAAAAGCCAGATCTCAGCGCCGATGCAACGCGCAAGATTTTAACCGAGACGGCGGAAGACCTCGGCGCACCCGGTCAGGATGCCGACTATGG
>JBKQRA010000018.1:0-14575 GCA_052144065.1 Methylovirgula sp.
TCAAAGACAGGAGCTGACGGCAAGCAAGCAGCGGCAAGAGGGATTCTGGAATTTGATCCAGGCCGGCCGCTTTGGCCCCTGACGGCAATCCGAAGCGCCGCTTCACGAAGCTTGAAAGCAGATCGCCAGCCATTGCCGTGCTTGCTATCAACAATCCCGTGGTTGCGCTCATGTCAAACAGCGGCGCGCAAGCCGAGGTTGCCGCAAGCGAAACCAGCACGCCGCGAACGGTTTTCGAAGGGCCGAAAATCGGCCGGCCGTCAAGGAAGCAGATGTTGCCGTCGAGCGGCAGCGCAAATGTCTCGCCGAGAATTCGCTTGGCGATGATCGGCGCGCTGTTCGCCAAGGCCAACAGAATGAGGAACTGCGAGATGAGTAGATAGTGCACGCCTATGCCGCGTTTTCAAAAGCAGAGATTTGCCGCCGCATCGGCGGCGGCACCGTTCTGGGTCAACATAACATCACCGTCGCCAGGCAGGTTATAGTCGTCAGCGCAGCCCCGCGGTCTCACTTAAACACCCCCCCTCTCGGCCCATTGACAATGGCCCGAAGCGCGTCGATATTTTGTATTGTCAGATGATCCTCGCGGGAGAGTCCGATTCGGTTTAGGCCGCGATCGGCGCCGAAGGCGCAACCGCCCCGGAAACGCTCAGGTCCAAGGACCGCGGGGAAATGACACTCTGGAAAGCAACGCCGTAGCTTTGCGGCGTTCACCGACGGGCGTAACTTCGTTCCTAGCAAGCCGGCAAATTGATCCGGTCGCGAGGCGAAGGAAATCTCTCAGGTCATCGGACAGAGGGGGCGAACCCTGCGGCTCGGCTGAGTCGCAGGGACGCTTTAACCTATGTCCGGACGCTTTCCATGTCTGACCTCCCAAGCCCGTCTCCTGAGAATCTGGCGCATACGCCACTTTACGATCTGCATCGATCGCTTGGCGCCCGCATGATCGGCTTTGCCGGCTATGCGATGCCGGTGCATTACCCCAGTGGAATCATCGAGGAACATCTCCATACACGGCGCCAAGCCGGCCTCTTCGACGTGTCGCATATGGGTCAAGCGATTCTCGAAGGAAAGGACGCCGCGCTCCGTCTGGAAACTTTGGTCCCGGGCGACATCCTTTCGCTTGCCCCCGGGCAGATGCGCTACACTCAGTTCCTCGATCCAGACGGCCATATCCTCGACGATTTGATGGTGTCCCGCCTTCCGGACGGGAAACGCGGCCAACGCCTGCTTCTCATCGTCAATGCGGCACGCAAGGTCGATGATTTCGCGCATGTCGCTGAAGCCTTACCGGATCTCACGCTTACACGCCGGGAGGTGCACGCGCTGTTGTCACTGCAAGGGCCCTCTGCAGCGATGATCCTCGGCAGACTCATTCCTGCCGTCATGACGATGACCTTTCTTACGGTCCGCGAATTTTCTTATCGCGGCGCCGATTTTATCATTTCGCGGTCGGGCTATACCGGCGAAGACGGTTTTGAGATCGCGCTGCCCGCCGAGATGGCACCGGCCTTCGCGCAAGAGCTTCTCGCAGCCGACGACGTCTGGCCCATAGGCCTTGGCGCGCGCGATTCCCTTCGCCTCGAGGCTGGGCTTTGCC
This sequence comes from Methylovirgula sp., assembly GCA_052144065.1. Lineage (GTDB taxonomy): Bacteria > Pseudomonadota > Alphaproteobacteria > Rhizobiales > Beijerinckiaceae > Methylovirgula. The sequence goes on from JBKQRA010000018.1 coordinate 1,601, forward strand.
TTTATGGGCATGACATGGACCGGACGACGGATCCGATTGAAGCCGGGCTTGCCTGGTCGATTTCGAAACGCCGCCGCAGAAGCGGCCGATTTATTGGTGCCGATGAAGTTCGGCACGCGCTCGCAGACGGACCTGAGCGGCGTCGAATAGGCCTGATGATCGAGGGCAAAGCGCCAGCACGCGAAGGTGCTGAGATCTCAACGCCGGACGGCTTTCCAATCGGTCGCCTCACATCCGGGGGCTATTCGCCTAGCCTCGGGCGTCTCATCGGCATGGGGCTCGTCGCAGCGCCTTATGCCTTTGCCGGAAACGAACTTCGGGTCGATGTGCGCGGCAAAAAGCTGACCGCCATCATGACCACGATGCCTTTTGTTCCGCATCACTACCATCGGGGGAGTCAATGAGCGCGACCCGCTTCACCAAAGAGCATGAATATATTCACGTCGACGGCGATCACGGCACCGTCGGGATTACCGATTACGCCCAGGCGCAGTTCGGCGACATCGTTTTCGTCGAGCTGCCGACGATCGGCAAAGCGATCGTCAAAGGCGGCGAGGCTGCGGTGGTCGAAAGTGTCAAGGCGGCGAGCGAACTCTATGCACCTGTCTCTGGAGAAGTCGTCGAGATCAATACCGCCCTCCAAGAGACACCCGGCCTCATCAATTCAGACCCGATCGGCAAGGGCTGGATTATCAAACTGAAGCTCGCCGAACCGGAAGAACTCGACGGTCTGATGGATGAAGCCGCCTATAATGATTTCGTCAAAAAGCTCGCTTGAGCAAAGGCTGGAACCATCATGCGTTATCTTCCCCTCACAGCCGATGATCGAGCCGAGATGCTGGCGAAGATCGGCGTTGCCAATATCGATGCGCTGTTTGCCGATATTCCGCCGGACAAACGAGTCGATGGTCTTCTTGACCTGCCGCGGGCAAAATCCGAAATGGAAGTCGAGCGCATCCTCACCCGGCTTGCGTCCAAAAATCTGCCGGCATCGGCGGTGCCATTCTTCGTCGGTGCCGGCGCCTATAAGCATCATCTGCCGGCAAGCGTCGATCATCTCATTCAACGCTCCGAATTTCTGACGAGCTATACGCCCTATCAACCGGAGATCGCGCAGGGCACGCTGCAATATATTTTCGAGTTTCAGACCCAGGTCGCAGCCCTGACCGGCATGGAGGTCGCCAATGCCTCTATGTACGACGGCTCGACGGCGACGGCCGAAGCCATACTGATGGCGCATCGCATCACGAAACGATCGAAGGCGGTGCTCTCCGGCGGCCTGCATCCGCATTACGCGGAAAGCGTCACGACACAGGCCGGGATGGCAGGTGTCGAAGTTCTACGCTTGCCGCCGGATATCAGAGCAGTGGAGGCCATCGCCGCGCAGCTCGCGGACGATGTCGCCTGCGTCGTCGTGCAGAGTCCGGATGTGTTCGGCAATTTGCGCGATCTCGCGCCACTTGCCGAGGCCTGCCATGCGCGCGGCATATTGCTGGTCGCCGTCTTTACGGAGGCTGTGGCCTTGGGGCTCATCGAGCCGCCCGGTGCAATGGGCGCCGATATTGTCGTCGGCGAAGGCCAATCGATCGGCAATCCGCTGAGTTTCGGTGGTCCTTATGTCGGGCTCTTCGCGACCCGCTTGCAATATGTGCGGCACATGCCGGGGCGGCTCGCGGGCGAGACCGTCGACGTCGATGGGCGCCGCGGCTTTACTTTGACGCTATCGACACGCGAGCAGCATATTCGCCGCGACAAGGCGACCTCCAATATCTGCACAAATTCGGGCCTGTGCTGCCTCGCCTTCACCATCCATCTGAGCCTGCTCGGCGCAGCGGGCTTAAGCCGGCTTGCACGGATCAATCATGCCAATGCTGTGCAACTCGTGGAACGGCTCAGGTCGGTGAAGGGCGTCGAGGTTCTCAACGATACTTTTTTCAACGAATTTACGATCCGCATTGCCGGCGATGCGACGGCAGTCGTCGAAACGATGGCCCAACACGACGTGCTGGGCGGCGTCCCATTGGCACGGCTATGGCCGGGCGCTGGCTTGGACGATCTGATCGTCGTCGCCAATACCGAAATTAATACCGACGACGATCATGCTGCCTTTGTGGACGCTTTGCGAGAGGCTCTTTGACATGTTGGACAGCCACGACCCATCTTCGAGCCAAGCACTTGCCGGTACCGTCGTGCATGACCCAGCCGAGAGATCGCATGCCCATCGCGGCCTCGATCTCGATGAACCACTGCTCTTCGAAATCGGTCGCTCCCAGGTTTCTGGAGTCGACTTCGAAGAGCCTCCGTCTTTTGTCGCACGGCTCGGCGGCCTCGAACGCCACGCGCCGCTAGCCCTACCTGGTCTCTCGGAGCCAGAAGCGCTCCGTCACTATGTGCGGCTCTCGCGCAAAAACTATTCGATCGACGCAGGCATCTTTCCACTCGGCTCCTGCACGATGAAGCACAATCCGCGGCTCAATGAGCGCATGGCGCGCCTGCCGGGTTTTGCCGACATTCATCCGCTGCAGCCCCAATCGACTGTCAGGGGAGCGATCGAGCTAATCCGCGATCTGGCGCACTGGCTCCTCACGGCGACAGGCATGGAGGCGGTCGCCATGTCGCCGAAAGCCGGCGCCCATGGCGAGGCGTGCGGCCTGATGGCGATCAAAGCGGCGATTGCCGCACGCGGCGAGGCCGCGACGCGGCGGGTCGTTCTCGTGCCGGACTCGGCGCATGGGACGAATCCGGCCACGGCAACGCGCGTCGGCTTCGATGTCCGCCCCATTCCCGTCCGCGCCGATGGAACCGTCGATCCGGCGGTTGTTGCACGCGGTCTCGGTGCCGATGTCGCAGCGCTCATGCTGACCAATCCCAACACATGCGGCCTATTCGAAAAAGATGTCGTCGCGATTGCCGATGCCGTTCATGCGGCGGGCGCCTATTTTTATTGCGACGGTGCCAATTTCAACGCGATCGTCGGCAAGGTTCGTCCTGGCGATCTTGGCGTCGATGCCATGCATCTCAATCTGCACAAGACTTTTTCGACGCCGCATGGCGGCGGCGGCCCGGGTGCTGGTCCCGTCGTCTTGTCCGCGCGGCTGGCCCCTTTTGCACCATTGCCATTTGTCGCCGGCGAAGGCGATGACCCGCATCTTGTCGAACATAGCGACGAGGCCCCCGCCTCATTTGGCCGTATCGCCGCCTTCCACGGCCAGGTGGGGACCTTCGTACGCGCTTTCGCTTTCCTCCTGTCGCACGGTAGCGACGGACTTCGGCAAGTGGCGGAGGACGCGGTCCTCTCGGCGAATTATTTGCGTGTCTGGCTGTCCGATCTGTTCTCGCAGCCTTTCCCCGACAGGCCCTGCATGCATGAAGTTCTGTTCGACGATAGCTGGCTGAAGGGAACGGGCCTGACAACGCTCGATTTTGCCAAGGCGATGATTGATGAGGGGCTCCATCCAATGACCATCTATTTTCCGCTGGTCGTGCACGGTGCCATGCTGATCGAGCCGACGGAATCGGAGTCGAAAGCGTCGCTCGATCAGTTCGTTGCGACGCTTCGACGTCTCGCGCAGGCCGCCCTAAGCGGCGAGCATGAACGCTTTACTGGCGCGCCCCATCATGCACCGCTACGGCGTCTCGACGAGACCCGGGCCGCACGCATGCCTATATTGACGTGGAATGGTAAAAATCCTGTCTGAAGAAGAAGAAAGCTGTTCCAAGTCTGGGGTCAGACAAGCACACCTTCTTACACAGCATTTTTGTCACGTCGGCACTTCGTCCAATGCTGAGAACCGGCGTGCGTCAAACGCCCATGAACACGACGCGATTACGGCCGTCGCGGCTTGCGCCATAAAGGGCTGCACCGGCGAAAGTCAGAAATGCTGTAGGATCGTCTCCTTGGGTCGTCTTGGCTTACGGCCTCCAGCTGTTGCCGCCCACGATCGACTCCGCGCGCTTCTCGGCGGCGACCTCGCGGTCGTCACCAAGGCGGATCTTTTCCAATGAGCGTCCCGCCGAAAGCCGGGCCGGACGCGCTCGTGAAGGCGACGGACATCGACCATGCCTACGGTGAGGGCGTCTCGCCGCGCGCGCTGGTGGCAGCTCAGACCAAAGTCATATCTGAAACATCAATAATCATTGTTGAAAATAGAAAATATCGCGGCTAAGCACGAAGAATAAGCAAGTTTGTCGGCGAGGCCCGTCATGATCACTGCCGCGCAGCTCCGCGCTGCACGCGCCCTCCTCGGGATCGACCAGCGCCAACTCGCCGCTTTGTCGGGCCTGTCCGTTCCGACCATCCAGCGCATGGAGAGCAGCGACGGCGTGATCCGCGGCAACGTCGATTCATTGATGAAGCTTGTTGGCGCTCTCGACACGGCGGGCATAGAGTTGATCAGCGAAGGTGCGGTCAGCGAGCACGGCGGACGCGGTATTCGTCTCAAGGAACCGACTGCTATCGATCCGGTCGGAAAGCTTCCGCGCGCGCAAGGCGGCCGCGTTCAGGGCAGCAAGGAGCGAGCGTGACGCCGGTGGTCACTGAACTCTGGTGCGTCGCGGCGCTTCTTGCCATTGCCGTCACCTCGGTGCTGGCGGCCGGACGGGCGGTAACCGGGCGAGCCGTGTATGGCGCGGCGCTCGCTGTAACCGTGGTCGCGCAAGGCGTGGCGCTCGCCGCGTTGGCGCAGGGGCGGAGCACCATCATTCTACCGCTCGGACTGCCCTGGCTTGGGGCTCACTTTCGGATCGATGCGCTCGCTGCCCTCTTTCTCTTCGTCATCAATCTCGGCGGCGCCGCGGCAAGCCTCTATGGCATCGGCTATGGCCAGCACGAGCATGAGCCGCAGCGCGTGCTGCCTTTCTTTCCAGCCTTTCTGGCCGGCATGAACCTGGTGGTGCTGGCAGACGACGCCTTCACCTTCCTTTTGTCTTGGGAGTTCATGTCGCTCACGTCATGGGCGCTCGTGATGGCGCATCATCGCGATCGGGATAACGCCCGCGCGGGCTACGTCTATATTCTGATGGCGAGCTTCGGCACATTGGCGCTGTTGCTGGCCTTCGGCCTGCTCGCGGGCCCAGACGGGAGCTATGGCTTCGACGCCATGCGCTCTCACAGTCCTTCATCGCTGATCTCCGGCGTCGTCCTTGGCCTCGTTCTTCTCGGTGCCGGATCGAAGGCCGGCCTCGTGCCGCTGCACGTCTGGCTGCCGCTTGCGCATCCGGCGGCGCCAAGCCATGTCTCCGCTCTCATGAGCGGCGTCATGACCAAGGTCGCCGTCTATGGCTTCATCCGCATTGTCTTCGATCTCCTTGGCCCACCCACGTGGTGGTGGGGCATCCCGGTGCTGGCGATCGGCGGAGGATCGGCCGCCCTCGGCGTCCTCTATGCGCTGATGCAGAACGATCTCAAACGCGTGCTCGCCTATAGCACGATCGAGAATATCGGCCTTATCTTCGTCGGGCTCGGCCTGGCGCTCGCTTTCGACGCCAATCATCTGCCAGCGGCGGGCGCTCTCGCGCTGACTGCGGCTCTGTTCCACGTCTTCAACCACGCTCTGTTCAAGAGCCTGCTGTTCTTCGGTGCCGGCGCCGTGCTCACCGCGACAGGCGAGCGCGATATGGACCGTTTGGGCGGCCTCATCCATCGCATGCCGGCGACGAGCGTCGTCTTCCTCATCGCCTGCGCCGCCATCTCCGCTCTGCCGCCACTCAACGGCTTCGTCTCCGAATGGCTTGCATTCCAAGCAATCCTGCTCAGCCCGCAGCTGCCGGCATGGGGTCTGAAACTCAGTGTGCCTGCTGTCGGCGCGCTGCTGGCTTTATCCGCGGCGCTCGCGGCGGCCTGTTTCGTCCGTGTTTACGGAATCACCTTTCTCGGCCGGCCGCGGACGGAGGCGGCGGCTGATGCCCACGAAGTCGACCGCTGGTCTCTCGCCGCGATGCTGGTCCTCGCTGCGCTCTGCGTCGCCGCCGGGGTTTTGCCGGGCTTTGTGATCGATGCCATGGCGCCTGTCGTACAAGCCCTTATTGGCGGACGCATGCCGCCGCAGACGGGCGTCGCATGGCTTTCCATCATACCGATCGGAGAGAGCCGTAGCTCCTATAACGGCCTCCTGGTTTTTTTCTTCATCACCGCGTCGGCCTCGCTGGCAGCTTATGCGATCCACCGCTTGGCATCCCGCGCCCTGCGCCGCGCACCCGCCTGGGACTGCGGCTTTCCCGACGCCCGTCCAACGACGCAATACACGGCTGGAAGCTTCGCTCAGCCGATCCGCCGGGTTTTCGGGACGTCGATTTTCCGCGCCCGTGAGCATGTCGATATGCCGCCGCCCGGCGACCTGCGCCCGGCGCGCTTCATGGTCGATCTGCACGATCCTATCTGGGAAACGATCTACCTGCCCATCGCGGATGCCGTCGCCTTCGTTGCGGAGCGGCTCAACAAGTTCCAGTTCCTCACCATCCAACGCTATCTCAGCCTGGTCTTTTTCACACTCGTGCTTCTGCTGTTGGTGCTCGCGCTATGGCCGTGATCCTCAACCTGCTCGTCCAGCTGACGCAGATGGTCCTCGTGCTGCTGCTGGCCCCACTCCTCACCGGCTTCGTGCGGAAAGTGAAGGCGCGCCTTCTGCGCCGTCAGGGACCGCCACTCCTTCAGCCTTATCGCGACCTCTGGCGGCTTCTACGCAAAGAGGCGGTGCTCGCCAGCAACGCCTCCTGGCTGTTTCGCGTGGCGCCTTATCTGATCTTTGCCAGCACATGGGTCGCTGCAGCGCTCGTTCCCACCTTTGCCACCGGCTTGCTGTTCAGCTGGTCGGCCGATCTCATCGCGATTATTGCGCTGCTAGGCAGTGCGCGCTTTTTCCTGGCGCTCGCCGGTATGGATGTGGGGACGAGTTTCGGCGGCATCGGTTCCAGCCGGGAGATGATGATCGCCTCCCTCGCCGAGCCGGCGATGATCATGATCGTGTTCACGCTCGCGCTCACCGTCGGATCCACGCAGCTCTCGACCGTGGCAGCCGCGATGCTCTCATCCTCGGTGGGCTTGCGCGTTTCGCTCGGCCTCGCGCTGATCGCTTTAATCATGGTGGCGATCGCCGAAAATGCCCGTATCCCCATCGACAATCCGGCAACGCATCTCGAGCTCACAATGGTCCATGAAGCCATGGTACTCGAATATTCCGGCCGGCATCTGGCGCTGATCGAACTCGCGGCGTCGCTACAGCTCCTCCTCTATGTGTCGCTTATCGGCTGCGTGTTCGTGCCTTGGGGCCTCGCGCCCGCCGGCACAGGCTTCGGGAGCCAGCTCGTCGGGGCCGCTGCCTATGTCGCGAAACTGGCGGTCGGCGGTTTCCTGTTGGGCCTGTTTGAGAACACTATCGCCAAGATGCGTGTGTTCCGAGTCCCGGACTTTCTCGGCGCAGCACTCATGCTCGGCCTGCTCGCCACGCTGCTGCTATTCGTTTCGCGGAGCTTTTAGATGGGCCATCTCACCTTCGATCTCGCGCATCTGTTGGCTGGCGGTCTCGTGCTGGTCAGTTTCATGATGCTGTATCAGGATCGCTTGTCCGCACTCATCAACGTTTTTGCACTGCAGGCCGTGGTGCTGGCGCTATCGGTGTCTTGGCAGGCCTACGCACAAAATGCACCGCACCTCTATGTCACAGCGTCAATCGCTCTGGTTTTCAAGGCCATCATTATCCCCGTGGCCCTGCACCGCATGATCATCCGTCTCGGCATCCACCGGGAGGTGGAAACGGTGGTCGGCGCGGGTTCGACCATGCTCGCCGGCATCGCGCTCGTCGCTTTGTCAATGGTGGTGATGCTGCGCGTGACCGCAACCACCGGCGATCCGCTGGCGCGGGAAGATCTCGCTTTTGCCCTTTCCGTCGTGCTGCTCGGCCTTTTGATGATGGTGACACGGAGCAATGTGGTGAGTCAGGTGATCGGCTTCATGTCGTTGGAGAACGGCCTGATCCTGGCCGCGACAGGCGCGAAAGGCATGCCGCTGGTGGTCGAGATCAGCGTCGCCTTTTCGGTCCTCATCGCTTTCATCGTCATTGGCATCTTCTTGTTCCGCATCCGCGAACGCTTCGATACGGTCGACACCGCTGCGCTCGACCGCCTCCGCGAGGAGCAACAATGAGCATGGTGAGCTACGACGGCGTCACCGCGATCCTTGCGATACCGGCCCTGAGCGCCGTGCTGCTGGCGCTGTTGCCGGGCTATCGCATCTCCGCTTGGCTCAACGTGGGGTCGGCCTTCCTGACCTTCCTGGCGGCGGCTTCATTGTTCGTGCGACACCCGGAACCGGGTCCCTACATCCTCGTCGATGATCTCAATGTCGTCTTCATCGTGCTGAACACCTTCGTCGGCTTTACCACCAGCCTATTCAGCGCGAGCTACATCGCCCACGAGCTGGAAGCGGGCAGGCTCACGCCGGCGCATCTGCGCTTCTACCATGCCATGTATCAAGTGCTCCTGTTCGCCATGAACCTTGCATTGGTCGCGAACAATATCGGCCTGATGTGGGTAGCGATCGAGGTGGCGACGTTGACCACCGTGCTCATGGTCGGCATCTATCGCACGCATGAGGCGATCGAGGCCGCCTGGAAATATTTTATTCTCGGCAGCGTCGGCATCGCGCTCGCTTTGTTCGGCACCATACTCGTCTACATGGCAGCCCGTCCGGTAGTCGGAGAGGGTCTCGACGGCATGGTCTGGACGGTGCTGATTAAGCACGTCTCCGCCTTCGATCCGGCCATGCTCAACGTCGCTTTCGTCTTCCTGTTGCTCGGTTATGGCACCAAGGTGGGTCTCGTGCCGCTGCATGCTTGGCTGCCGGATGCCCACGCCGAAGGCCCGACGCCGATTTCAGCCGTGCTTTCGGGCCTTCTGCTTAATGTTGCGCTCTACGCGGTGCTGCGCTTCAAGCTCTTGCTCGCAGCTAACCCCGGAGCGATCGCGCCGGGTCCGCTGATGGCGACCCTGGGCCTGACCTCGCTTGTCTTCGCCGGCTTCATGCTGTACGGGCGCCGCGACATCAAACGGCTGTTTGCCTATTCCTCCATCGAGCATATGGGCATCATCGCCTTCGCCTTCGGCATGGGGGGGCCGCTCGCCAATTTCGCCGGGCTTCTGCATATGACGATGCACAGCCTCACCAAGTCGGCGATCTTCTTCACTGTAGGCCACATCGCGCAAGTGAAGGGCACGCAGAGGATCGCCGACATTCGCGGCCTGACGGTGACCCATCCCGTGCTGGGCTGGGGACTTGTTGTCGGAGTGATCGCCATCGCCGGCATGCCACCCTTCGGCGTCTTCATGAGCGAATTCCTGGTGGTCAGCTCAACATTCGCCCGCATGCCACTGCTCGCCCTGCCGTTGGTGGCGGGTCTGCTGATCGGCTTCGGCGCGCTGCTTCTGCGGCTTCACGGCTTCGCGTTCGGCGAACCCACGGGCAGTACCGCGCCCGTTGAAGCCTCCTATCTGCCGCTCGCGACCCATCTCAGCATCGTATTCATGGCGGGTATCTATCTTCCTTCTCCGTTGGTCACTTGGTTCCAGCACGTTGCCCGTCTGCTGGGATAGATCGAAAGAAACGCGATATGTCGAATCTGATCGATACGATCGCTGGCGGCCTGATCCGCGAAGACTGCCGGCCTTGGCCGCGTGCGGTGGTGGACGACTATCTTTGGCGTTTGCTGGCTGCACGGGTGCAGGAAGGACAATGGACGCTGCACGCTCTGTGGGGCGATAAGGATGCCGTCCATATGGCGCTCCTCGACGAGGCCACGAGCGAGATCACTGTCGCCTCCCACGCCTGCCCGGATGGCACCTTTCCATCCGTCGGGCAAAACCATCCCCCGGCGATACGCGCCGAGCGTGCGGTGCGCGACCTATTCGGCTTGGAGCCTCTTGGCTTGCCCGATGAGCGGCCCTGGCTCGACCACGACCGTTGGGGGATCAAACATCCGCTTGGAACGTCGATCGAAGCCAACGCGCCGATGCGCTCCTATCCATTTCTCGCGGCCGAGGGTGAAGGCCTGCATCAGATCGCGGTCGGCCCCGTACACGCTGGCATCATCGAACCGGGCCATTTCCGCTTCACCGCCAATGGCGAAGCGGTCGTGCGGCTCGAAGAGCGCTTAGGCTATGTCCATAAGGGCATCGAATCCTTGATGGCAGGCGCCTCGTTTGACCAAGCGGCGCGCTTCGCCGGCAGGACCTCCGGCGACAGCACGGTCGCCTACGCCTTAGCCTTCGCCCGCGCGGTCGAATCCGCTCTCGGCGTCAATGTGCCGGCCCGCGCTCATTGGCTGCGCGCCCTGCTCGCCGAACTGGAGCGCCTCGCCAATCATTTCGGCGACATCGGTGCGATCTGCAACGACGCCGCTTTCGCCCTCATGCTCGCGCATTGCGGCGTATTGCGTGAGCGCGTTCTGCGCACGGCATCGGCCTGTTTTGGGCACCGCCTGATGATGGATTGCATCGTGCCCGGCGGCGTCACAGTCGACCTCACCGCTTCCGCTGTTGCGCAAATACGAGCCCTTGTGGAGATTGCACGACAGGCCTTTCCGCCACTGGTCGCACTCTATGACAACACGGCCTCCTTGCAGGACCGGACGGTCGGCACCGGCGTCGTCCCTGCTGCACTCGCGCGGCAATATGGCTGCGGCGGCTATGTCGGCCGTGCTTCCGGGCGCGCCTTCGACGCCCGCCGCGATCTTTCCTATCCGCCCTATGACACGCTGCAATTCGAAGTGCCTGTCCTGCATGAAGGCGACGTCAATGCCCGCATTTGGATTCGCATTCGCGAGGTCGAACAGAGCCTGATCTTGATTGATCAGATCCTCGCGGGCATGCCGGACGGCCCGGCCATATTGGTATCCATAGAAGCGACGGGAGCTCCCGCCGAGGGCCTGTCCGTCGTCGAGGGCTTCCGCGGCGATATTTTCGCTTTTGTCCGCCTGGATGGAAGCGCGCATGTCGAGCGGTGCCATCTGCGCGACCCGTCCTGGTTCCAATGGCCGCTGCTCGAAGCCGCAATCGAAGGCAACATCGTCGCGGATTTCCCGCTCTGCAATAAATCGTTCAATTGCTCCTATTCGGGGCATGATCTCTAGGCCGATGCCATGCGGAAGATCCTTCTTACAAGCCTGCTGAAGGCACCATTGACCGAGCCGGGACCTAAGGCCGGCGATGCGGAACTCATCGCGCTCGCCGCCGAAGTCGGGCAAGCCGCGAGCCTCCAGCTTGGTCGCAGTCTTTCCATCCGCCAAATCGATGCTGGCTCATGCAATGCCTGCGAACTTGAGATCAATGCGCTGAGCAATGCCTTCTACGATCTCGAGCGGTTTGGGCTGCGTTTTGTCGCCTCGCCGCGTCATGCCGATGTGTTGCTGGTGACTGGCCCCGTGACCAAGAACATGCGCGAAGCACTGCTGCGCACCTATGATGCGACGCCGGCGCCCAAATGGGTGGTCGCCGCCGGAACTTGCGCGCTGGATGGAGGCCTGTTCGCCGGCAGCTATGCCTGTGTCGGAGGCGTCTCCGCGGTCATCCGCGTGGATCTGCACATCCCCGGCTGTCCGCCGACCCCGACAGCTCTCCTCAAAGGTTTGATCGCACTCATGACCAAGGGATGGGACTGAGAGCCTAACAGACGTTGCGCCGGCATCAGCCCAGGGACTGGGAGACCGAAGCCCGGAAACGCAGCAACGCCAAGGCAAGCAGCACACCACCGACCCCGACGACTACGGCCAGATTCGGCCATATGATGTCGATGCCGGCACCGCGGAACAATATGGCCTGAGCGATCTTGACGAAATGCGTCGACGGCACCGCCTGCATGACGGTCTGCAGGATCTGGGGCATGCTTTCGAGCGGCGTGTAGCCGCCGGAAAGCAGGATCATCGGCAGCACGACGAGAATGAAGAGCAGGCCGAATTGCGGCATGGAGCGCGCGACCGTGCCGAGAAGCAGCCCCATGGCGGTCGCGAAGAAGAGATAGAGCATCGTGCTCGCCATGAAGAGCCCGAAAGATCCGGCCGCAGGTAGGCCAATCATTCCACGCAACACGACCCAGAGCGACAGCCCCGCCGCCATCATGATCACGAGCCCGTTCGCCCAGACCTTCGCCATGGCGATTTCGAAGGGTGACAACGGCATGACCAAAAGATGATCGAGCGTGCCATGTTCCCGCTCGCGGATCACGGCCGCGCCCGATAGCAGAATCGCAAGCATGGTCACGATGTTGATCAGCCACGCAACGCCCATGAACCAGGACGACTCCAAATTTTCATTGAACGCGACGCGCGACCGCAGGGCCACGGGCGGATCTGGCTGTCTGTCGGTGCCATAGTAAAATTTATCCGCCTCATCGGTCAGGATCTGCTGGATGTAGCCGGCGCCGATGCCGGCTTGCAGCACAGCCGTCGCATCGATGCTGACCTGGACCACCGGCGCCCGGCCAGCTTTGACATCCGCCTGCAATTTGGTTGGCAGGTCGAGAATGAAAGTGTCGCTTCCATCATCTAGGCGCCGGTCGATTTCACTGAGGGCAATCTGTTTCGGCGGCTTGAAATAGGGCGGCAGCAGTGCCGCGGCGATATTGCCGGACAGATGGGAATGGTCTTCATCGACGATTGCGATCGACGCATTGCGCAACTCATATGACATGCCTGTCGCCAAATTATAGATCGCGTAAGTGAAGGCGAAGATGATCAAGGCTAGCAGCACGACATCATGGCCGAGGCTGCGCAGCTCCTTGACGCCGAGGGCCCATATGTTTGCAGCTCGGCGCATGGTTCAGCGGTCCTGCTTCGGCAGAAAGAGCAGGCTGAAGCCGATCAGCACGGGGACGAAGACGGTAAGTTTCAGAAGGTCTTCAGTGAGATCGGCGAAACTCAGCGCCTTCGTGAATGCGCCGACACTGATCTTGAGGAAATAGGTCATCGGAAAACAATAGCCAATCGCTGC
>JBKQRA010000019.1:0-34813 GCA_052144065.1 Methylovirgula sp.
GCCGGCCTCGTGCTCCTTCAGTATCCCGATGATCTGCTCTTCTGAAAAGCGGCTGCGCTTCATGCTCTGGTCCTCTACTTGGGCCAGAGCGAACTTCAAACTGGATTAGGACCAGGGGGCAAGGTCAGCCTGCATCCAGGATGTCGTCCGAATTATCTACTTTCAAGATTACGAGCCCTTCGACTTCAAGGGTTGCCTGGACGCTTACATTCGCGGCGAACAGTGATGCGCCGGCCAAAGCTCTATATTGCAAGTCCATTATTCTCCGACCCTGAACGTAGCACCAATGAGGCTATGGCTCTCATTCTCGAGAGGTGGTGTGATGTTTTTCTTCCTCAAAGAGATGGCTATCTTCTAACGTCGCTTATCGAGAGAGGTTTGGCTGTAGGCGATGCCTATTCATTCGTGTTCAAAAGAGATATTTTAGCAATAGATCAGTGCGATGCAATTATCATCAATCTCGATGGCAGGACCATCGATGAGGGTGCAGCGTTTGAGTTGGGATATGCTTATGCTAATTCCAAGTTATGCGTTGGGTATCGCACTGACGTCAGAGTTCTTTTGCAATATGGTCTAAATCCTATGATAACCGTACCGCTCGAACGAGTTCTGACGTCACCCGTTGAACTTGAAGAATGGGCTAGATTGATCGCCTTGCGAGATAATGGGAAAAGTGCCCTCGCTGGCTGAGTTGGTGACTTCACTGAGACAGCCGCGCGCTGTCTTAGCCGGCGATCAATGCCGATTGGCTTGATGCTGCGCCGTGCCCTTCTTCATCGTGAAGAGATCGGCCGCCGTAAAGACGACGATGGTCGTCAAAGCGAGCGCCGTTCCCGTCAAAGCGCAGACGATCACGAAAGCATATCCGATCGTCCAGGTGAGCAGCACAAAGGCCGCGACAAGGCCTGCCGCGACATACCATGTCGCAAGGGAGCTTTTGCGCGCGGCCTGCGCAACCTGGTCGTGGGACGCATATTGATAGACGGCGCGCTCGCTGAGCTCCATCGAAGACCTCTGTGATGTGTGAAACGACAATCGGTGGGTGGCGCGATCCGTAGTAAAAGGCTCCATAGGCGTCAAGCGCATATGCCCTGCCCAATTGCCGCATCATGAGATCGGCGAGCGCTGCTTGCAGACGCGCTTTGCGCGGCTGTCACCTGCGCGAAAGCCAACAAAAAACGGGCCGCGATGACGCGGCCCGATCCGTGTGATCCATGGGATGGCTTAATTGCCGAAGAGGCCGAACAGCCCGCCCTGCGGCTGCGGCGGCGGGGCATAGGCGCGTGCACCCGGATAGGGCGGATAGGGGCTGCGCTGCGCATAATAGCCGCGGTCAGAACCCTGGCCGGCGTCGGCATAATTGCCGTCCGCATCCTCGACCGCATGACGCTGCGCGACGAGTGCGCCGCGGCCGCGCAGCGCACGTCCCGAAACTTCGATCTCGGCGCCCGAAACTTTGATCGCCTCGAAGAGCTTTTTGGCGTTCTCGACCCGCAGGCGGATGCAGCCATGCGACACCGCGCGGCCAAAGGTCTTCTCATAAGAGCCGTGGATCGCATGGCCCTTGAGATCGAAGAAGATCGCATAGGGCATGGGCGCGTCCTGATATTGCTTCGAGACGTGATCGGGATCGATCCACTGCGGCTTGTAATCGCCGTCCGGCGTATCGAGGCCGGGACGGCCCGAGGCGATCGGCCAGGTGACTTCCGAACCGTCGGCGAAGGTCACATGCATCTGCTGGGTCGACAGATCCGCCTTGACGATGACCTTCGGGCCTGTCGTGTTGCGCGGCGCCGGCTCCGAATGATCGACATGCGGCGTATCGGCGGCGGCTGCCGGCGCGCCGGCCTGCGGCGGAAGGCCCATGTCGCTTGATTGGGCGCTGGCGCCCCCACTCAAAAAAGCCCCTCCGACGGCGAGTGAGACCGCCAAACACATGCGCTGCCACATCATCGATCATCCCTCACATCGCCCGAGCGCAGGCGCCATTCGCCTCGCAGGCTCGATTATTCCATCAGTAGAACGCAAATATTGTCAAAGCGATCCGTCCGATAGACGGCCAGATCCATCTCTCTGTCCAGGATCGTTAAACTTTTATTGATCACCCGCGATGTGCGCTGCCCCACATCAGGACGCGCGGCTTTGTACCAGCCAAGTTGACGCTTGCGCTTAAAGCCGTTTGGCCCGCTTGAAGCGGATATAGAGCGTCACACAAAGCAGAAAGATGACGCCGAGGACAACGAAATAGCCATATTCGGTCCTCGGCCGCGCTCCCGCCGCCAGTCTGCGACCAATGCGCATGATCTGTGCTACGCATTGCAACAAACAGCGCCGATCGCCGGAGAGCCGTCGAAAGCGAGACCCAAAATGTCCGACATCGAATCAAAGCCCGTCAAAATTCCCGGTCCCGATCATCCCATCGTGATCAATCGCCATCCGATGCGCGTGATCGTGAAAGCGGACGGCAAAACGATCGCCGACACGCGCGAAGCGTTGGCGCTGCGCGAAGCCAAATATCCTGTCGTTCTCTATATTCCGCGCAAGGACGCCGACATGCGCGTGCTGACGCGCACGGATCATTCCACCCATTGTCCTTATAAGGGCGATGCCTCCTATTTTAGCCTGCCGGGCGCGCAGGGCGCCAATGCGGTGTGGAGTTATGAGACGCCGCATGATGCCGTCGCCGAGATCAAGGAGCATCTCGCCTTCTATCCGGATCGCGTGACCATCGAAGAGCAAGCGCCTGACTGATTGAGCGCCCCGCGTTTGGCACGCAGAAAGGCAACGGGATAATCAATGGACTTGGTCCTCGGCATTGTGCTTGGCGCGATCCTCATCGTGGGCACCATCGCTTTTGCCGTCTGGCGTCCGTCGCCTCGCCGACAGAAGAACGAGCATCAGTCGACCGATGATAGCGCGATCCTCTATTCCGATTCAGATTGGCATTCGCATAGCCATGACGGCGGCAGCTTTCATGATGGCGGGGGATCAGACGGCGACATCTCCAGTCACTGAACCGCTCGTCAAAGCCGCCAGAGCAGACCTGCCCCCGCGAGCGCCGCGATCAGCGCCGGTGGCATAACCAGTAGGCCATATTTCAAAAAAGTGGCGCCGCTCACATGCTGGCCGTCGCGTTTCAGCGCATCGAGCCAGAGGATCGTCGCGAGCGAGCCGGTGATCGACAGATTGGGTCCGAGATCGACGCCGATCAAGATCGCCCGCGTGACCTGATCCGGCGCATGCGCGGCCTGCACCGCTGTGCCGGCGATGAGGCCTGCCGGCAGATTGTTCACGAGATTGCCCAAGAGCGCGACGGCAATGCCGGCACCCCAAGCCGACGATTGGGCCGAGCGCGCTGAGGCTTCACGCAGCGCCTGGCTCACGGCGGCAATGACGCCTGTATGGTCCAGCGCCTCGACGAGGACGAAGAGGCCGGCGACAAGCGGCAGCACGCCCCAGGAAATATCGCGGACGATCGACCATGGCGCTTTGGCTTCGCGGATCAAGACCACGGCAGCTGTGAGCGCGCCGGCGATGGCCGTCGGCAGGCCAAGCTGCAGATCGAGAGCCGACGCCGTCAGCAGAACAATGCTTGTCATTGCGATGCCGAGCGCCGCGGTCTTGCCGGAGGCCGACAGCTTCGGCACATCGACCACTTCGGCCGTTTTCTGCCGCAGTGCTTTTCGCTGCGTCCAGCGCAGGACCAGATAGGTCATGCCGATCGAGAGCACCGAAGCCAGCGCATAGCGCGGCAGCCATTGCAACAGCGGCGGCATATGGCTGCCATAGATGACGAGATTGGCCGGATTCGAGATCGGCAGCACGAATGAGGCTGCATTGGCGATCAGCGCGCAGATGAGCAGATAGGGCAGCGGCTTTTCGACATTTGCGGCTTTCATCGAGGCCGCCACGGCAGGCGTGAGCACGACCGCTGTCGCATCATTCGACAAGAAGGTCGTCACGAGAATGCCGACGCCATAGATCAAAAGAAACAGCCGTACCGCCGAGCCTTTGGCAGAACGCGCGGCATGCGCGGCAAGCCAGTCGAACAAGCCTTCCTGGCGCGCCACTTCCGCGAGCAGCATCATCCCGAAAAGGAAGAGATAGACATCCGCGCCCTTGCCGACGCCGCCCAGCGCGCTTTTGATCGGCAGCAGACCAAGGAGGACGAGAAGCACCGCCCCGCCGACCGCCCAAAGCCATTGCGACAGGCGGAAAGGCCGCAGGATGACGCAGAGCGTCGCAAGGCCCGCGATGATCCAAGTCGCGATCAAGGTCGCGCTGTGCGGAGATGTCAGGTGAAGCATGAGGTCCAGCGAGAGCGCGTCGGTGGCATGCGCGAAATTCGTTTTAGGGCTTTCGGGTTCCGTGCGCTTCTGCACAGAAGCGACGCGGCAAGAGCGCTAGAGTTCGCGCGCCAGATCTTCCCGAACGGAAGATCCGAAACCGAAGGAGGACCAAATGAAACGCATCTCATTATTGCTGATTGCGTCCCTCTTGCCGGTATCCGCCATGGCTGCGGATCCGGCCAGGGACGCCACCGACAAGGCACAGAGCTGGCTCGCACTTGTGGATGCCGGCAACTATAGCGAAAGCTGGAACGAAGCGAGCAAATATTTCGAAGGCCATGTCACGGCCGCGCAATGGAGCGATGCGGCGAAGGCCGCCCGCGTCCCGCTCGGCGCACTCGAATCGCGCACGCCGACAAACACCCATCTCGCAAGCACGCTGCCTGGCGCGCCCGATGGCGAATATGTCGTCATAAGCTTCCACACAAAGTTCGCGCATAAGGCGGAAGCGCTCGAGACCGTGACGATGATGATGGATTCCGGCACCTGGAAGGCTGCCGGCTATTTCATCAAATAGATCGCGCCCCAAGATGCTCACCTGTTGGGCTCAGCATTTGCCTTTGTGAATGACAGTGGCTTTGGCGCATTTGGCATAGCAGGCGTTGGAATATGTCTTCGTCGTGCCGTCAGGCCCTGCGCCGCAGACCGGCAGATAGAGTTCCATGCAAATGCAGCCTGCGTCGGACTTCGGCGTATCGGCGGCAAGGCGGAGCTGAGCAGAGGCGACCGGCGCCTGCGACATCGAAAATAAGATGGCTGCGGCCATGGACACGATCCATCGCGGGCGCAAATCCTGGCAGAAAGTCCGAAAATCTTGGAGGAAACTCATTTCGTCACTCGCATATTGGCGTCACAAATGCCGATAGGTTAGGGTCAAAACCGAGGCGCGGCAATGCGCTTCATCGATCTGCGCGAGGTTTGCCCATGCGGCGCTTGCAGAATGTCTGGGATGGCAATCGCTTGTACGAGCGGCTGCATGCGCTCGACAAGGCAGTCGCCGCTGTCAATGAATTGCAGACGCTGGCGCCGTTTGAAACGGTCGTGCGGATCAGCGCCGATCTCGGCATGTCGATCGAGTCGTTTCTGACGCCCCGCCTCGCCGACGAATTGGGCGCAGGGATTCCGATCCTCGATCACGACGCCAGCGGCAAAGTCGTGCGGCGGCTCAAATTGTTCAATGGCCGCTTCACGCTCGAATGGCCCTATCATAAGCATTCTTATGAAAAGGGCGGCGTTTTGTAGGCCCGCGCTCTATTTCTGCACCCGGCGCCGCGTGCCACGCATTTGCTCATGCGCCGAAAGTGTCCGCGCCAGCTCGGCGACTTGCACCTGCAAGGCGAAAATATCGGGATAGAGGGTCTGTGCACCCGAAGTCTTTTCGTCGGGTCCGAAGGCGACGCCGATCACATTGCCCTCCTGCCACCGCAGCTGCGCCGCTCTGACGTCGCCCCATCCCGGCAGAACGACGGTCAGACGCTGGGGCAGCGCGATTTCAGCCGGCAGAGTGAGACGGGCGCCCTTGAGCGTGAGATCGCGGACGTCGCATTCGAGCTCCGGCTCGCCGAGAACGCAGAGATGCGCCGTTACACGGCAGCGATGGCGATTGAGAGTCCGGCGGTTCATGTCACCCATCATTACGTGCACCCATCATCATGAAGCCGAGAGTCCTGCAAGAGGCCTCGTTGAATGGGCATTCTTCTAGCCTTGTCAGATGAGCCAGTGCTTAGCGGTTCGGCCGGAAAAGCGTTAATCCGGGGCAAGCATATTTGCCAAGCCGCGCCCGGCGCCGCGGCAAAAATCGCGCGACGACGAAATTGTGACGCAGCGATAAGCGATTAGCGCGCGCACCTCGCGCCGCGATGCGGACGCCATCGCCGAAAAAGTTGCTCTGCGCCGCCACGCGAAATTCAAGGCAGGGCTAAAGAAGCGTTACCTCGCGCGCCGGCGGAACCTGGCGGCTGCGATTTGATTGCTTTCGGCCGTCGCCCATCGGCGCGAACAAGGTCGTGTATTTCTAACGGCTGCGCATGCGGAGGTCCGCCAAGATCGGCAGGTCAGCCTTCCGGAATCGCATTGAACAAAGCGTCGGCGAAGACATCGGCCGATTGCAGGCCGACGACTTCGATCGTGCCGCCGAAGGTGAAGCGCGGCACGACATCGACGCCGGATTTGCGAATATCCTCAATCTCCTGCCGCAGCGCGGCGACATCGTCGTTGCCGGAGAGGAAGGCCGCGGTCGCCTCGGGGTCCATGCGCGATTTGCGCGCGACCTCGATGAGAACATTCGGGTCGGAAATGTCCTGGCGATAGAGAAAATGCGCCTGGAACAGCCGTTCGACCACCTGCGGCTGGACACCATAGACGTAGGAATAACGGATGAGGCGATGCGCCGCAAAAGTGTTCGGCAGGCGAACAATATCGCGCACCGCCAATTCGAGGCCGAATTCATGCCCGGAATCGATGATTTTGGTGAGCGCCTGCTCGACCTCATCGGCGCCAAATTTCTCTGCCAGAAAGGCCCGGTAGTCCATGCCCTCGGGCGGCAGGTTGGGGGCGATTTCATAAGGATACCAGCGCAGCTCGACGGCAAGGCCGGGAACCGAGCCGACAACCGCATCGATCATCCGCCTGCCGAGGAAGCACCAAGGGCAACTCACATCGCCGACGATATCGATCGTCAGCGGACCGGGGTCTTCTTCGGCTTCGCTCACCACACCACTCCTGATCGCTTTTTTAAAAGGACAAACGGGCTTAAAAGACTTCCATAACGTTTCGGACCATCGAAACGACCGGCACCAGCAAGCGCAATGCCAGTCAATGCAGGACCGGATTGACGCGCGTGCGTTCTCATAACGGCTGCGATCTTAGCTTGGCTCCCCATAAGGCAACAAGACTTGCCCCAAGAGTCGCCCCAAGAGTCACCTCAAGACTTGCTCCAGGCGCATTCACGCCGCATAACCTCCGCAATTTGGAAGGAATCGGGGCAAATCCATTGCCGATCGCGACAGGAGCTATATGGGCTATTATGAGGAAGCCGGCCCAAGCGGGACCGGAGCGAAATCGGATTGCGGCCTTGCATCGGCCTCCCTCCCAGGCGCGGATCGCGGCATGCCCTTGAAAGACGATGCGCCGTCCACCCGAGAGGCGGCGCCGCGGTGGCGAATCGGCAAATATGTCGGCATCTTCATCAGCGTCGCGATTGCGGTCCTTTCGGTCGTCGTCCTCGCCCATACGCTGTCGCACATCAATCTCGCACAATTGCAGGCGGCCTTCGCGGCGACGAGCAATCGGCAGATTTTCACTGCCTGCGGATTGGCCGCCATCTCCTATTTGGCGCTGACCGGATATGACGCGGTCGCGCTCCGGCAATTACGCGCCCGCATTCCCTACGGCACGACGGCGCTCGCATCCTTTACGAGCTATGCCGTCTCCTTCACGCTCGGCTTTCCGCTCATCACCGCCGGAACAGTCCGCTATTGGATTTATTCACAGGTCGGCCTCAGCGCCGCCAAGGTCGCGAGCCTAACCGTCATCGCCGGCGTCACCTTCTGGCTCGGCATGGCGCTCGTCATCGGCATCACTTTGCTCATGCGCAGCGAGACCATCAGCCAGATCGATCATTTCGAACCGCATATCAATCTCTTGATCGGCATTGCCGTCATCTTCGCCTTGCTTATCTATCTAGCCTGGGTCTCGATGGGCCACAGGGATACGCGGCTGCAGGGCTTCCGGCTCGAGCTGCCGGGTTTCACACTGACGCTCGGGCAGATCGCGCTCGGCGTCACCGATCTCTGCGCGGCGGCCGCCGTCCTCTATACGCTGCTGCCGAACCCGCATCAGCTCGACTTCTTCAGCTTCGCCGCAATCTATGTCTTCGGCTGCGTGCTGGGGATCGCAAGCCATGCCCCTGGCGGCATCGGAGTCTTCGAAGCGACGATGCTGAAATTCGTGCCGTCGCCCTCGCAGGAAGCCCTGCTCGCCTCGCTGCTGTTGTTCCGGATCATCTATTATCTCGGGCCCTTCGTCCTGGCCTTGGCTTTGCTGGGTGCGACCGAGGGCTTGCGCCACTGGAAAAGTCTTCGCGACGCCATGCAACCCCAGGGCACTGAAAGCGATAATGAAGGCGACTGGCATTAGCCGCATCATCTCACAGCGCCGCAACTAGGAGCCCGGAAACGATGGCAGCAAGATTGGTCAGCGCCGCAGCGCTTTATCGGAATGCCGATCCGATCGTGCGTCTCGTCGTCATCAATTGGATTTTCGGATCTCTGATGGGCATCGGCTGCGCGCTGGCGCTGTTCGCCTTCAATATCGCCGGCCTACGCGCACTGCTGGCCGCAAGCGATATGGAATGGATCGGACTGCTACTGCTGTGCAGCGGCTTTGCCGTGACCTTCGGCGGGGTGATCACCGCCTCGGCGATCATGATGGTGCCGTCAGACACACCGCAGGACAGCTGAAAGGCTTTGCAGCTTCAGCCGTGCGCGCGCCTCGGTTGGAATGTCGGCGACCCCATGGTGCGTTCGCTGCCCGCCGCCGCGCCGAGATCGAAATGATCGACGAGGCCGGCGAGCTCCGCCGCCTCTTCCGCCAGCTTGTGACTTGCAGCGGTTGATTCCTCGACCATGGCCGCGTTCTGCTGCGTGACCTTGTCCATCGCACCGATCGCCGCCGAGACTTCCTGCAGGCCAGCCGCCTGCGTCGCCGCCGAAGTGGCGATGGAATTGATGACGCCATTGATCTCAATGACCTGGGCGACGATCTCATTCAGTGCGACGCCCGTCTCGCCGACCCTTGTGACGCCGGACTTGACGTGATTGGCGCTCGCCGCGATCAGCTGCTTGATCTCTTTCGCTGCCTCTGAGGAGCGATGCGCCAGATCGCGCACCTCGCTCGCCACTACCGCGAAGCCCTTGCCGCCATCACCCGCGCGCGCCGCCTCGACGCTGGCATTGAGCGCCAGGAGATTTGTCTGCAAGGCAATATCGTTGATGACGCCGATGATCTGCGCGATCGCATTTGCCGATTGATCGATCGCGGAAATCGCCTCGATCGTCTCCTGCATGACGGCGCCGCAGCGCTCGGCTTTGGCGCGGGCCGCGACGACGATCGACTCGGCGCGCTTCGCGCTTTTCGCCGAGTCATTCACCTGTCCCGTGAGTTCCGACAGCGCGGCGGTTGCCTGTTCGAGCGTACTGGCCTGATGTTCGGTGCGGCGAGACAAATCGTTCGCCGCTTGCGCGATCTCGGAGCAGCCGCGCGACATCGATCCGACATTGCCTTTGATCGCGCTGACCGTCTGGCGCAGACGCATGACCGTGTCGTTGAAATCCTCACGCAGCTTTTCATAGCTATCTGGAAACTGCAGATTGATGCGCTTGGAGAGATTGCCTTCCGACAGCTGTTCGAGCGCGACGGAGAGCGCGGCAACGACCTCGTCTTGCGCGATCGCGGCCATGCGCTGAGCGGAATCATGCTTGCGGCGCAGATCCTCGGTCACATGCCGCTGCTCCGCCGCCTTGCATTCGGCCGTCGCTTTCGCCGTCGCGGCATCATCGAGCTTGACGACCGTCGCCTGCATTTCAGCGAGCTCATTGCCGGATTTGGCTTTGCCGGCGTCGGCATCGGCGCGATGCGCTTTCGGAACGCCCACATAAAGGATGCCGATGACATCTTCACCGCCGAAGATCGGCTCATAGATCGTCAGATAGGCGACACCGAGGATTTCGGCCTCGCCGCGAAACGTTTTTGCTTTGCCGAAGACGCAATCATGAACGGGCCCGGCCGCGAGCCGCGTGCCGATCGCGCGGCCGCCACCTGGCTGCAGGACATTCGTTGCGACGCGCAGATCGCCGCAAAAGATCGTCGCCGTTCCGCCGGCCTGCGCCTTGACCCAATCGACGTCGGTGAAATCCTCGTTTATCTTGCGCTCGCCGAAATAGAGCGTATCGCCGACGCGCCGCGGGTCGCCGCCGGCGTAGAGCCTGTCGCGCAAGAGCTTGATATTGGCGTCGAGATCCTCTTGCGCATGCAGCAGAGCTTCGTCTTCGGCCGTGCGCGCGCAGATGGCGTTCATCTGTCGGCGGATCTGGTCGAGCGGCGCAAGCGTGGAGGCGACGAGGACATAGGCGCCCGCGAGGATCGCCCCGCCGACGAGGCCGATCACGATCGGATTATGTTCGATGCTGCAAAGGCCAAGGGCGGCGATAAGGCCCACGGCTTCAATGAGCCACAGGCGGCGCACCAATTTGCCGCCGGGCAGTCGCAACGATATAGAATTTTGCATGGGATTGGCCAAAACATCCGAATTTCAGCCACTTTGAAGCAAAATATTTTGTAATTGATTACCGAGCAGCCGCCTCTAACGGCGGGTGAACAGGCCGAAAAGCCCAGGATTCAGGCCGTTTCGCTGCTGCGGGCAAACTGGGAACGCAGATCAGCGCCGGCCAGCGACTTCGTCGATATGCAGCAAGAGATCATTCGGATCGTCGTAGACGCGCAGCGCTCCGGCATAACGGAGTTCGTCGAGCCCGTAGCCGCCGCTCAACAGGCCGATGCCAAGGGCGCCGCAGCGCATCGCCGCGAGCATGTCCCAAATACTGTCGCCGACGACGAGCGCGCGCTCGATCGGCACCCCCAGGCGCGCCGCGGCAGCGATGAAGAGGTCCGGGTCGGGCTTCGCATATTTCACCTGATCGCGGGTCACGACAGGCATGACGTCGGGATCGACGCCCAACGGCTTCAAGGTGACGATAGCCGTGTCCATATGCGCGCTCGTCGCGATCGCCCAGGGAATCCCGGTGTCCGTAAGCGACGCCAACAGCTCGCGCGCGCCCGGCAGCGGCCGCAGCTGATGGATATGCTTGCGATAGGCTTCGGCATGGCGGGCGCGCAGGCGTTCGACCCGCTCGGCGCTGATTTCAAGCCCGGTCTCGCGCAGCAGCTGATTGGTGAAGAGGCCGCCGCTCATGCCGATCTTGCGGTGAATGCGCCAAACCGAAAGTGCGATCCCTTCTGCATCGAGCGCTTCCTTCCAGGCAAGCACATGCTGATAGACGCTATCGACGAGCGTTCCGTCGAGATCGAAGAGGAAGACTGGCTCGATACGCATATCACGCCTCCAAAGACACAGCTCATCCCTGGTAGGTCATAGCTCCTGCGGCGCGTCAATGCCCGACCATCTCCGCATAGCAGTTTGCACATGCCCCGGCGGAAAATGGCCATGATAGCGCCGGGTTCCACCGGCGACGCCGGAAACGAATGAAAGAAGCGAGTGCCGATTGTTCTCAGCAAGGCAAGGACTGTGGCGCAAATAGCCCATGGGTTTGAAATCGCGCCGCGAACAGCGAGCGCACTGGCAAACGGTGTGGGAACGGCGTTAGCCATGTTTCTTGCCAAGGCCGCCCATTCTGGCCTAGCTTCGGCTCGGCGGGACCAACGCGCAATTCCGCGATTTAGCGACCGAAGCGCTCCTGCAGTATTTGGAGCACCGTTTGTATGCGTCTCAATTTGCGTAGATGGATTTTGGTCGCACCGCTCGCTCTATTGATTGCGGGGTGCGCCTATAACGATCGCGTCGACAATCGCACCGCGACATTCGATATCGCCATTGAGCGGTCGCGCGACGAGATGATCCTCACCAATATCATCCGTGCCAGCCGCGCCGAGCCCTTGGCCTTTGTCAGTTTGGGACAGCTGACCGGCGGCACGACAATCGGCGGCCAATTGGGCCTACCATCGGTCGTGTTAGGGCCTGCTGCGCCGACCGCGGCAATCCAGACTCTGCAAAGCCAGGCGGTCTTCGGCGCCAACGCCGCAACGACAGGCTACGCCAACAACTTCATGACAATGAGCGGCAGCACCCAGGTCAATGTCACGCCGGCGGAGACGAAAGACTTTTATCTGGGACTGTTGTCGGTCGTGCAGCCGGAGACTTTGGGATTCTTCAGCGAGCAAGGCATCGCACCGGAGCTGCTGTTCTATCTCTTCACGGATAAGATCCTCGAGACAAAGAACGGGGTCGTCAAAGAATATCGCAACGATCCGCTCGATCCGTCCTTCCCGGAATTTCGCAATTATGTCGGCCTGGCTATGCGATACGGTCTGACGGCCGAACCGCAGCCGGGTGTCAAGCCGACGCCGCAAAAGCAAAGCTCAGACAAGAGTGGCAAGAAGGACGACACCGGGCCGCCCCATATTCCGGCGAGACTATGCTTCGACAAATCACATTGGGCGCCCGAGACGCCGGCGGCGGGCAATACGCCACTCTGCGGCTCGAAGGTCAAATCGCAGGACGAACGAACTGTCTACTTCCTCGATCCTCAGGGGACCCGGGTCACGCTCAAAGTGCTGCCGCGTTCGACTTTCGCAATTTTCCAATTCCTCGGCCGCCTGGTCGCCACGCAAGAGCCGATCTTACTCACGAGCCAGGATGCGATTGGACGCGGACCTTTGGTGGATCAAAAATTGTTTGTTGTGACAAATGGCTCGCCCGGCGGCTGCTTCCTTGAAACAGTCTACGGCGGCCAGCATTATTGCGTGCCAGACAACGCGCTCAATACCAAGCGCATTCTCGGCCTTCTCGCGCAGCTCATCGCGCTGAACACTTCGGTCAACGAGTTGCCCTTCACGCCGCAGGTCCAGCTAGTCCGCTAGCGCGCTCAATTAGAGGATCTCGTCCCCGCGGCGAGATCCTCGATATGCTTCAGCACGCAGCTATTGGTAATCCGCAAATTATTGGGATCATTATGCGGCGCGCCGGCCGCCGATGCCAGGCCGAGCTTCTCGAGCCAGATGTTCACCCGCCGCATGAAGCGCGCAAAATTGCTCCTCGAAGGCTGAACACTCGCTTTTTCCTGTGCCTGAAGATTGGGTTGCGCCGTCGTCTGTTTGCAAAGTTCCGGCCGCCCCAGCATCCAGGAAACAATTTGGAAGGTCGTCTTCGACAGCTTCCAGCCGAGCGGCAAGGAAAAGCTCTCGCCATCCAGTTCGATGATCTGCAGATGATCCGTCAACGGGCTGCAGCCTTCATCGTGCAGCACGTTGCAGACATGGGCGAGTGCCTCATTCGTCAGCCCTGTCCGGATATTCATGACCGCTTCGATCGGCGCCAAAGTGTCACGAAATTGCGTGCCTGAAATATGCACATGGTCCGGCGCCAGCTGCGGCGGCGCGTAGGAATTGGTGATCAGGATCAGATCGAGATCGACATTGCGCTTGCGCGCGATCGGCGCGAGCTTCTGATAGAGCACCAAGGCAGTGGAGGCGCCGGAATTATCCGAATAGCCGCCGTCGACGAAATTCCACAGGAGATAGCGCGGTCGCTCGGGCGTCCCTTCCCGCATCGTCACCGAATAGGGCGGCAAAATGCCAGGAAAGCGGGCGCTCGCGACCGCCGCCTCCATGAGCGAAATATCGTTCTCGCCGGGCATATAAGCGTCGGAGAAGGAATAAAGCGCGCTGTCGCCGGCATCATGCAGACGGAAAGGCGAGAAGGCGACGCGAAAGCCGGTGTCGGCCCAAGTCGTGTTCAGCACCAAGGCCGGAAAATCCTTGTTGCTCCAATGACCGAGAAAATTGGTGCCAAGTTCATCGGCGGCGAATCGGTCCTGAGCGCGCACGGAAGATTCAAAACTTGCGATCAAAGCTTTGGCGCGCTCTTCCCAGGCCCCGAACAGCTGCTCCGGAAAGAGCGCGCCGACGACCGGCGACAGATGATCGTCCTGCACGATCTGTGCGACCTGCCGCTCGATCCGGCCCCGGCGATCCGGCGACGCGGGCGGCGCCGTTTGTGCGGCATCGTCCAACACCCGAAAGATCGTCGAGCCGATCGCGCCGCCGGACACGCCGCTGATCACAAAAACATGTTGCGAGAAATTCGGCAGCTCGTCCTGCAGCTCGGCAAGAACCAGCGACGCAGCGGCGGTCGCGTATATGCCACCGCCCTCCACCGCAATGATGAAGGCCTTATAGGACGGCGGAGCGGCCGCAGCGCTTTTCGCCAGCCCTCCGCTGGAGAGCGCCGCCGCGCCCTGTCCCGACGTCGCAGATGCCGATGACGCGCAGAAATCATCGACGACACCGGGCTGGCGCCCCGGACGTCCGAGCCAATTCTCGAACTCTTGGCAAAGCGACAGATTTCCGACGCCGCTTGCGCCGGACAAAACAGGCACGCGCGTCGGCTCGCTCAAATAGCGCGCAAGATTGAGCGCACCGGGCGACACCATGATCAAAGCGAGGAGCGCAACGACGAACAGGCGCGACAAGGCCGCCATGACCGCAAGAATGACGCAGGCGGTCGTGAGCACGATGACCATCAAAGTGATCGGGATGGGGAAGATGGTGCTGACAACAAGCGTCAAAATGACAAGCGCCAGCGCCGGAAATCCCGATTTCTGCGAGAGCCACGCCAAGAGCGCGAAAGGCGCGATCACAAGCACCAATTCGAACGCGATCGTGCTCAAGGGACCGATCGCACGATAAGGCGCAACGATCGCGCTACCGCCCGCAGCCGCGGCCAATTCGCAGATGAGCATCAGCAGCAGCACAGCCGCGACGATGCCATATCGCAAAGCGCTGCTGTCTCTGAATTCGTCGAGGCAGCGCGCAACGACAAGGCCGATCGTCACGACCCACGTCATTGCGACAGGGATCATGCCCCAGGATGGCGCAAGTACCTCTCCCTTCGGCCCCCCCAACGCCGACGCCGCGACGAAACAAAGCGCGATGACGATCCAAGGGAATGCCGCCCAAAAGAAGAAGAATATCCGCTTGCATTGCGCGGGATTGAGACCTGTCCCCGGTGGCAGTCCCAAATGATAGACGAATCTCGGCGGTCGCTGATAAAGCCAAATGTTGGCGGCGATCAGGGCGATCGCGCCGAGCCCCGCGCCAATGACCCAGTTGCGCATGTCGATGCCGGGTGACGCATTCACCAGCAGAAGAAAGAGGAATGCCATCATCAGCGGCGTGACGAAGAGGCCGCTCCATTGGACGAAGCGGTCCTTGCGATAGAAATCGGAAAAACTAGCGCAAGAGAACGCAAGCGCCAGCAAGCACAGAAAGATCTCCCAGAGGCGCGGAGCGTGCAGCGGCTGCATCAGAGCGGCGTCGGCCGCCGGAAGCCGCGTGATCTGCAACAGGCCGTAGATCTTGATCAGATAGTCGCGCGCGCCCAGAAGTCCGACGAGGACGCCGAACCAGGGCAGCAGCGCCAGCACGACCGCCGCGGTGCGCTGCACGACGCGCAAGCGCGAGGCCGCCTCGGCATTCGAATAGGCCGAATAGACGACCCTGCTGCGCATCGAGCTCAGCTCGTGATGCGCGGCGTAAAGAACGGCGCTGAGCAGAGTGAGCGCCACAGCAGCCGACGCGCCGGCAAACATGCCTGGCGCACGCTGCCAGCCGGGCGCCGCCAGATTTTCGAGATAGGAAATATAGATCTCGCGCAGCTGGTCGTTGGTCGCGAAAATGAAGAAGACGATGAGCGCCGCGGTCAGCGGAAGAATATGAAAGATCGCCATCATCCGATGCAGCGGCTGCCAGAAGGAGCGCCGCAGCAAAGGTCCGACCTCTGCGAATTTTCTCCGGAGAATGGCGCTGTTCAGCATCGACGACCTAAGGCAGACGCTGAAGGATGCCGTCAGAGCGGAGTTGCTCAAGCACGCTGTCGCAGGCATCTCGGTCGCGCGATTTGAACGCGAGGAAATAGACTTCCTTCACGCTCGACAGGGGATTCGAGCGAAAATAATTGACGGCCGTCGGAATGAGTGCCTGCGCGACAGTCTCGACTGCAAGGCCACCGTCGCCGGCGCCAAGCATGGGAATGAGGATCGAGGTGAGATCGTTCTTCTTGAACAAGACGCGCCAAAACCGACTGTTTTCCTGATCTGCCCGGATCAGCAGATTTTCGACGCATTCATTGAGCCTGTCAGGATGGGCCTGGACGCGCTCGCCGGGACCGCCCTCGACCGAGGCGACATGAAAGATTTTGCGGACCTGATGCGAGGAGCTGAGCATGCCCGCCTCCGTCATGAGAACGGTTCCGACCTTCACATGCGCCCGCAACCCCACGGCATTGCGCAAGCCCTCCGCAATCGTATCCTCGACGACAGTCTTCTGCTCGTCCTTATTGGCGCCGAGATAACGGATCTTCGCCGAGATGGTTTGGCCGATGACGCGGTCCATCATCATGTCGGTGTTTTCCGAATTGACCCATATGCTGACACCATGGATCTGATCGATGGGGCCGGTCTTATAGCCGATGGTCACATCCTTGCGGTCGGCCAGCGCATAGCGCACCGTCGAATGGTCGAGGATTTTCGATCGCGCCAAAGCTGCGATGTGCTCGCGCGGCGGCACGAGCTCGACCAAATGTCCAAGCTCGCGGCAGGCGTGCAGATAGTTTTGCAGCCAATAAGCGGCGATGATCAGCTTTGGGTCTTCGAGCAGGCCGCTATCGAGCTGATTGAAGAGATCGGCGACGGGGATGTGGAGCGCGCGCACATCTTCACCGTCCAAGCCGCCGCCCTTGCTCAGCCTGTCGGCGCCGCGCACAGTCGCGAAAAAGAGAAAGATACGCTCGGATGTGCCCCCGGGCGATGAAAAGAATTTGGCGATCAGCTTCGGATTACGGATCTTATAGCCCGTCTCTTCCATCGCCTCGCGGATGACGGCGCCGATTGGCGTCTCGTCCGGATCGATCATGCCGGCCATCGCCTCGGTGATCCAGCCATTGGTGGTCGAAGGATCGTCGCGACGGCGCGCCATCATTGTCGGCACCTTGAACTGCTCGGTCGCGGCGACGGTATTCGAATCGAGATCGAGAATGAGCACGGCGACCGAGTCCCCTCGCTCAAAGACCAGACGCCGCTGCTCGGCACTCATCGTGCCGTCATATTGCTCATGTGCGACAATGATTTCATCGATCTTGAAGAAGTCGTCGAAGATCCGGCTCTGCTTTTGAATTTGGACGCGGCGGGACATTGGCACCTGAGCGCCTCCGAAAAGTGGACATTCAAGACGATGCGATGGCAGCAACGATAATTGAAGCGCTGCGGCTTCGCTATGGCTTTGATGCGCCGACCGACGCCCGACGCCAGCGGCCGAGCGCGATGATCAGCACCGAAACCACGAGACAGAGCAGCAGGAGCCGCCAGCAATTGACGAGGACGGCCGGGTAGCCGAGCTGGCCAACATCGAAGAACGGATAGGGATAGACCCCCGTCAGGGCGCCGCGCGCCAAAGTGTAGATCCCGAAAAGGATCGGAAACACGAGGAAACGTCCTGCATATTTCCAGCCGATGGCAGCCGGCGGTCGCAGCCTTATCCAATCGACGAGGTAAAGCGGCGGCATCACATAATGCAAAGTGACATCGGCAAGAAGAGACAGCCGCGTCTCGCCTGCGGCGCCGGCGAGGAACAGCGCGTAAATGATCCCCGTCACGATCATATAGACGGCGGTCGCGGTCCGGAGGTCGTAGCGGCAGAAGAGCCGCGCCGCAGTGCCATGCGGCGTCATCTCCGGTAGAACCAGCACGGCCAGCGCCAGCAGATTGCTCAATATGGTGAAATAACTGAAGTAAGTGACGGTCGTGGTCAGCGCCTCGGCCGCGGTCACTTGCGCCAGCATGGCCCATAATTTCACGACAAGGCCCATGGCACCCAATGCGCCGGCCGAGAGTCGGTAGGCACGTATCCCAGCGGATGGACCCAAATTCATTCGTCGCCCCAATATTTATGGTCTCAGATCACGCCTGCGGGCAGCATCCGCCAAAGCGATGAAAGGGGATCATATTCGCGTGAAATGGGATGGATGAAAATTGCAGACTTGCTCAGCGAGCCATTCGTTTATCGGCAACCGATGGCGAGAGGCAACCGCCTCCGCTATTCGGCGGGTGCGGGCTTCGGTTCGGCAACGCTTTCATGTGACCGGCCCCGCTGAAAAATCCAGTCCTGGAACTTGTCGAGATAAATATACACAACCGGTGTCGTATAAAGCGCGCGCAGCTGCGAAAGCGCCAGACCGCCGACAATCGTATAGCCGAGCGGCTGCCGCAATTCCGAACCGACACCGGTGCCGAGCATCATCGGCACGCCGACGAGCGGCGCCGCCATAGTCGTCATCAAGATCGGCCGGAAGCGCAGAATGCAGGCCTGATAGATCGATTCCTCGGCGCAGACGCCTTCGGTATGCTCCAAATGCTGAGCGAAATCGACCAGCATCATGCCGTTCTTTCTTGACGATGCCGATCAAGAGAATGATGCCGACGATCGCGATCACGCTCAGATCCATATGCACCGCCATCAGCAGCAACAGCGCGCCGAGGCCGGCGGACGGCAAAGTCGAGATGTGAGGTTCGCTCGATCAGTATGCGTTGCGATAAGCGGCAGCCGAAAGAACGGTCTTGATCAAGATCCAGACATCGAAGAACAGCGACCAGTTCTCGATGTAATAGAGGTCATAATTGACCCGCTGCTCCATGGCCTCCTGGGTATCGGTCGCGCCGCGGAAACCATTGACCTGAGCCCAGCCGGTGATGCCCGGCTTCACCTTCTGCCGGCGCGCATAGATCGAAATCTTCTTCTCATATTCCTCATCATGCGCGACGGCATGCGGGCGCGGCCCGACGAGTGACATATCGCCCATAAGCACGTTTAACAATTGGGGAATTTCATCGATGTTCAGGCGCCGCAGCCAACGCCCCACGCGCGTCACGCGCGGGTCATCGCGCATCGCCTGGCGAATGACGGCGCCGTCCTCCAGCGTATGCATGGTGCGGAACTTCACGATCTTGAACGGCCGCTGATTGAATCCGTAGCGCCGCTGGAAGAAAAGAACGGGGCCTTTGCTGTCGAGCTTGATCAAGATCGCGACACCGATCAGAAGCGGCGCCAGCAAAATGAGACCGAAGGCGGCGCCGACAAAATCGAAGACGCGCTTCGAAGCGATCTCGATCTGGGAGAGCGGCGTGCGGGTCAGGCGCAGGCTAACGAAATCACGCAGACGCAGCAGCTTCGCATCCGAGAAACGCTGCAGGATACGGCCTGGATCCAGATGGATTTCGACCGGCAATGACATGAACCGGTCGATGCAGGAGTCGATCACCTCGCTTGTCGATGGCGGCAACAGCAAGATGATCGACTCCGGATCGAGGCCACGCGCGGCTTCGACCGCCGTATCGAGATCGGCATTAAGCCGTGCCCTAGATCCGGCGTCCTTCTTATCCTGATCAAGATCGACGTAATGGCAGCCCACGACGAGCACGCCATTCGCGCCCAGCGCGGAACGGTCGGAGAACTCGCGAACCGCATCCCTCGTACCGAAGAGGAAGACACGGCGGAAATGGATGAGGCCCGATTGCGTCGCGAGCACCGCGGATCTGGCGATGAGAATGCGCAGTACCGTCAAGATCGGCGGCGTCACGACATAGATCAGCAGAAAGGTGCCGCGCGAATAATGCTCGACGCTCTTGGTGATGAAGCCCAGGATAAGCAGCGACACGAAGGTCAGATTCCACAGATCGACGATCTGCAGGAAGCGCGAGCGCACGAAGAGAATATTCGAGACCGCGTAATCGCCGCGAACAAGACTCATGAAGGAAAAAGTGCAGCCCGCGAGGACGCCGATGTTAAGGAAGGTCGTCGCGCTGATGAGCCGGTCATGCACGATGAGATGGTAGGCGATCCCCACCACGCAAAAAATCGTGATGATGGCGGCGATGTCGACCAGCAGCATGGCAGCCGACAGAGCGCCGCGCGAGAGCTTGAACCAGCCTGCCGAGGACCAGCGCGTCACATTATGAGACGCCGGAAAATATCCCCGATGATCGGTCATGCGGTTTGTCCCACGAATTTCGTTTTTGACGATCAGTCCCGTTCCAAATCGAAACGGCGATCCTCTTCCAGCGAAATTGCCGCGAGACACATGCCATTAACCGCGTTGGCTCTCCTTGTCCTTTGCCGATTTCACCTCTTGCAACAGGCTAAGATATTGCGCGGCGATCCGATCCCAGCCGTAGCGCTGCGCCGTTGCGAGCGCACCGGCCCGAAGCCTCTCCAAAAGAGGCGCATCGGCGAGTACATGGCTGACCTTTGCGGCAATATCTGCTGGGTCGAAATCGATCCCATAGCCGTTAGCGCCGTCCTCGAGATAATCCTCGATGCCGCCGACTTTGGCCGCGAAGACCGGCAGGCCGCAGGCCATCGCTTCCATGCAGACAAGTGAAAAGGTTTCATAGGCGCTCGGCAAAACGAATGCGTCGGCGGCGGAATAGAAGGCCGGCATGTCGCGCTGCGCACCGACGAAGACGAGACGATTAGACGCTTCGCCCGCCAATTGGCGATAGGGAGCGGGATCGTCGGAACCGACCACCATGACCCAAATATTTGGATCAAGATCATTCAGAGCGCCGATCAAATAGACCAGACCCTTGCGCTGGAACTCATGCCCGACGAAGAGCAAGAGCCGCGCATCTTCGGGCACTCCGAATTGCCGGCGGATCGCGCGCCCCGCCATTTCATCCCTGCGAAAGCGCTCAAGATTGACGCCATTCGGAATGACGCGAATGCGCGTATCCGGCACGCCATAATGATGGGTCAATTCGTCGGCGACGCGCTTCGACACTGCAACAAACATGCGATAGCGTAAGCCGCCTATCATATACCGGTCGCGCAGCGCGACCCAAAGATGCATCGGATTTAACAGCCACAGCCAGTTGCCGGC
Source organism: Methylovirgula sp. (assembly GCA_052144065.1). Taxonomy (GTDB): domain Bacteria; phylum Pseudomonadota; class Alphaproteobacteria; order Rhizobiales; family Beijerinckiaceae; genus Methylovirgula. The sequence goes on from JBKQRA010000019.1 coordinate 21,073, forward strand.
GCGGCGCTTCTCGACGAGGCTTTCCGCATTGACGGCATGTACGACGAGCACATCGCCGACAAGACTGTCGCCATGGCTGAGGATCACTGCATCCGCATGACGGCGCGCCGCGGCGCTTGCTGAAAGAGTGAAAAGCGGTATGACTGCGGCGCGCCCAAAATAACGCAAGGCACCGCGAGTCGGGATGCGCGCCAACCATTTGCCGGTATATTCGATCTTGGTGCCGCGGCTCGGCGTTCCGCCGATGCTGCTGGTCAGCACGCCATTGGCAACGCCGGCGCGGCTGAAAGCCGCCGCGAGTTCCCAGGCGACATTTTCAGCCCCGCCCGCGGTGCTGAACTCCGGAATGATCTGAATGATTTCAAATGTCATAGAACTTCAAGCCTCGGCGGCTTCGTTATGAAATCTCTAAAAGCTTTTATGACAGTTCTGGCGCTTGGCATGGCCTCGGCGGCGCTCGGCGCGGACGCCATTGTCAATGTGCCGGGGACAGATGCGCCGCTCAAATGGCGCGTCGGCGGCGGCAATATCGCGGCCCATATGACGGGCGCGCCGACCGCGCAGCTTTATGCGGCGCTGAACGGCGTCGGCGCCGGCCTCGGCCGCATGGATTCCTATGGCTGGCGCGATCTCGCGCGCAAACCCACGCCGCATACCTTCGACGTCGCGCTGCTCGAAGCCTATGAGCATAAGATCACGCCGATCATTCTTCTGGAATATGAAGGCAGCTATCAGTTTCTCAAGCCGCCGCAGCTGATCGGCTCTTATGACGACTGGTTCGCCGCAGGCCAAGCCTTTGCCAGACGTTTCGAGCCGAATGGTGAATGGGCGCGTGAACACAATATCAAAAACTGGGGGGTGACGGTTTACACGGCGATTAACGAACCCGACGTCCAGGCGACCATTCCGCGGCAAGCCTATCATGATGCGCTGGCCGGCCTCGCCGACGGCGTTCATGCGGTGAACAAGACGCTGCGGGTGGTTCCCGGTGGCTTTGCGACCTGCAATTCCCATGGCGATGCAACGCTGCGCGGCTACGGCCCGGCGATCGCTGATCTTCTGGAGCATGGCCAGCTCGACGGCATCGATCTCCACACCTATTACAATGTGCGCTGGTATCCGCTGACGCGCGGCCGAGAATTTTCGGCGCAAACCTGTTTCGACCGCGTCAAGGCGGCGATGCATCTCAAGCGCGACGTCAATTTCTATGCGACCGAATATAATGTCTCGCGCGATCACGGCTGGACCGACCCGACTCTTCTCGCGCGCTTGTTTCTCACGGCTATATGGGACGAAATGGGCGTGGTGCATCGCGACCGCCACGCCTCCGCGACAGTCCTCGCCTTCCCCTGGAACCTCGGCGATACCGACCGCGTCGATGGACCGGCCTATGCCATGGCTGCGACGGAAGATCCCTGGTCGCCGGATTCGCGCGCGAAGGTCCTACGCAATGTACTGCATCTCGCCGGCGACATGATATTCGTGGCGCTTGATCCGAAGGGCAGCGGCACATTCGAACTCGAAGGCCCGCGTGGCCATTTGTATGTCTGGCAGGATCTGCCTGGCTGGACCGACAAGCCGGGCTCGACCTGGATCGTCAACGTGCCGCAAGGCGGGGAGCTGGCGGAACTCTGGGGCTTTGACGGTCCCCGCAATGTCATTCCGGTGCAAGGGCGCCGGCTCGTGATCGACCATCTCGCCGGCAACGAAACCTATATGCTCTTCGTACCGGAGGCTCAGCACTAGAGCATCTGCGCGAGCTGCATGCGCGAGCGCTGCCGCGTCGCGCGCGCCTCGGCAGCCGCGATCCAGGTCGACGCCAGGACCTGCGCGACACTCGTATAGGTGAAGCGATTAGCGACATTGGCCTGCGCCAGGAGGCCCCGGCGATGCCGCTCTTCAGGATCGGCCGCGATCGCATCGAGGAGCTCGGCGAGACGCGCGGGACTTTTCTCCGGAACGATCCAGCCACCAGCGCTGACCACATTCGGAATCGCGCCGCATTGCGAGCCAATCACCGGGATACCGCAACTCTGCGCTTCGACGATCACGCGGCCGAACTGCTCGCGCACCACTTTCGTCGTGCGCGTCAACAAGATGAGCGCGTCGAGGCCGCGAATGAAATCCGCCACCTCCGTTACCCCACCCCAGGGTTGAAAGCTCACCCGGCTTTGCAGACCAAGCTCGGCGACGCGCTGGCGCAAGACCGGCTCATAAGCCCCCTCGCCCATGATCGCGAGCGATACGCAGGATTTGGTTTGCACCAAGGCTTCAAGCGCATCATCGAGGCCTTTCTCCTCGACGAGGCGACCCACATAGCCGATGCGCAGATCCTTCGCGTCTCTGTCGGGCGAAGCGCTGGTCGCTGGATGGAAGACATCCTGGTCGACGCCATAGCCGATGAGCGTCGCCGGCCCTTCATAGCCGCAGGCCCGCACGACCTGCGTCGCATCAGGGCTGCGCGACAGAATATGGTCGGTCCGGCGCAGCACGAAACGGCGGATCGCCTCGAACGGCGGCGGCAGACGCTTCAATATGTTCTGATCGACCTCGAGAACCAAAGCCGCGCGGCCTTTGAGCAGCGCCGCCTGCAGCGCGACGAGGCCCCAGGGCTCCTCCCACAAATGCACGACGTCCGGCGTGAAGCGGCGCATAATCTGCCGGAGCTTTGGGTAGAGATGCAGATACCAGCTCATCGGGCCGGCATCCGACAGGATAATGGGCGATATCTCGACCTTCAAACCCGGATCATCCGCCGGATCTGCGGTCAGCGTGCGGCCAAACTGGCGCCATTTTGCCGGCACCAGAAGCTTGAGGTCGAGATCGGCGCGCGCCGCGAGCGGATAATAGCGCAGCCGCCCTGCCGCCCGGCTGACGGCGACATGCGCGATCGACAAGATTTTGAGCGGCGGCCGCTGCTCAGCCACAGCCGAGCACCTTGGTTGCAAGGCCGCTGAGCCCGGTCAAATGCGCTTCGGCCATCAAAAGATTGCGATGCGCGCCGTTCAGCGTATTGCGCGGCAAGGAATAAGCGTCCTGGCCCTTGCGCAGCAAGCCTTTGCGCGTCGTCGCAGCGCTCGAAAATCCCGCCTCACGCGTGAGCGCGAAATCGCGCGTCCCGCAATCGCCGGAACGGCCATAAGGAAAGGCGAAGTGCTTGAGGTCGATGCCAAGCTTCTCGATCAGGCGGTCGCGGCAGCCTTTGATTTCGGCGAAGGCCGCATCTGTCGGCATTGAAGAGATGCGTGCATGCGAAACCGTATGCGCGCCGATCTCGACCAGCGGGTCGTTCCGCAGCGCTTTGAGCATGTCCCAAGACATCGCATGTTTCCAATGCATCGCCTCGATGTCGATATCGTTCAGCCGGCAAAAGGAGGCGTAGCAATCGCCGGCCTGCGGGCCGTCCCATTCCGAGGCGATGCGGGCAAAGGCCGCGTCCTTATCGGCTTGGCTCGCAATCCCAAGCGGCCCTGCCGGCAAATGAATTATTTCGCGCGTGCACAATGCTTCTTCAAGACCGGCGGCCCAAAGCGGCAGCGTTCCATCCGGAATGCCGGTCGTCACATAGATAGTCACCGGCACGCCGTGGCGGCGAAACAGTGGCACGACCTCTTCGAATGTGTCGCGATAGGCGTCATCGATCGAGAAATTCACGAAGCGGTCGCCGTCGCCGCGCGCTGTTCGCTGCAGCGCCTCTTCGATGGTGACGATCGCCCAGCCGTTTTGCTTGAGATAGGTCAGCAGCCGATCAAGAAAGGCGAGATCGAGTTGGAAGCCGCGATTGGGCAGGCTCTCCCAAACCTCCGACCGCGCTGCACGGTGAAAGGCGAAAAGGCAGCCGCGCGATCCCAAAAGAGCATTGATGACGGCGCCGAGCGGTCCCAGCAACCGCTCAAATCCCGGATTTTGCGGCGATGTTTCCGGCGACGCAGCACGCAATGCGAGCCCCATTACGGCATTCTCCCCCACGGACCGGCGAAGCGGGCGCGCAACATGCGAAACGCCATGCGCCAACTCTCCTGCATCAACATCGCGCTGGCGATCAAGATACAGCCGATGCAGGCCCACCCTCCGACAACAAGTCTAACAAATGTTCCAACAAAAGCAGCATGGATCTGCCCGGATAGTAAAAGCATGAGCGCGGCAGGAAGCAGCGCAAGGCACGTTAAGCCCAGAATGCGAAAGCCGCATTTCAGCGCGATGGCAATGCCGCCGAGCATGACGAGCCCGCGCATCGTCTCGCCGAGGCCAAGATAGAGCAGACCGTGGCTATCCGCAGCAGGGATGAGAGAGGTCAAGAGATTGAGGCTGATATTGGCGGCATAGGCGCAAACGAGGATCAACGCCGCCGTCACATTGCGCCCGGTGCTGTTCAAGACGCGCAGCAAGATCCAGCCGAGCGTCGCCGCCCAAAGGCCGAAGGAAATGCCGCGGAGCGCCTGGCTCGTCAGCAGGACGCCCTCTTCGGTGAAGGCGCCGCGCAAAAAGACGAAGCGGATGATCTCCGGGGCGAAAGCCGCAAGAAAAGCCGAGACCGGCAATCCGACGGCGAGCAGCGGCCGCGCGATCCGCTCAACCTGCGCCTGCGTATCCTTCGCTTGATGGGTCGAGAGCACGGCGAGCCCGACAGGCTGGCTGATGAGCAGCAGCGCGCTTTCGGTCAAAGTGCGCGCATAATCGAGCGAAGCCACAGAACCTGTCACAAGCCGCGACGCCAAAATGCGCTCGATCCAGATTTGCGCCTGCTCCGCCAGCGGCAAAGCAAAGAGCGGCCGCAAGCGCTGGATAAATTCGACGCCGGCGGCAAAAACGAGCGACGGCGCGGCCCCTGAAAAATTCAGCATGTTCCGGCGTGCCAGCGACCAGGTGGCCCAAATCCCCAGCGCATTGAAGGCAAATGAGAAGGCCCAGGCGATCGCGCCAAAACGTCCGGTCACCGCAATCAACAGAATGCCGAAGATAACCGAGATATTCTGCAGGCCGGCGCGGATATTGGTGAGCTGCGTGCGGCCCATCGCGATCTCGCCCGCTGCATAGCAATTGAGCAGGGTCGAGGCCGGCATGGCGAGCGCCATGATGCGCACAAATTCGACCGTCAGCGTGCGCCGCTCAGCCGTAAATCCGCCGAGCACGGTGTCGACCCACCATTCCGCGCCGATCTCGACGGCAAGAGTGAGAAGCCCGGCGACAAAGGTCAAAGCAAGCGCCATCGAAGTCAGATGCGCGGCGGCATGGCCTTCTTTCTGCGCATCGCGATGCATCGGGATCAGGATCGCCGGCACGCTTTCATTTTGCAGAAACACGAGTGGAATGAAGATCGCGGTCATCGCGCCGCGAAAGCCGTCGGCAACGAGCGAGGTGCCGATGACCTGCGCCATCAGAACTTCGCGGACGAATCCAAGGAGCTTGCTCAACAAGGCGCCGCTCATCAGGATCGCCGCCAGCCGCCGCACAGAGGGGCGCTCCGTCCCATCCTCCGCCGCGGGATCAGGCACGACGAGCGTCATCTCGGACGCAGGTTCAGCGTTCAAGATCGCAGCTTCCGGCTCGCTTGGGCCAGTCGGCCTCGGCTCATCGGTAGGCGGCTGCCGGCGCAAAAGTGCGGCCAAATCCATCATCGGAGCGCCCGGCTCCACGGCGGTTCGACCGCGGCCAACGCGGCAAAGGTCCAGAACAGAAAGCCGAGTTCGCCCGAGCCGATATTGGCGAGCGGCAATTGCACCAAAGCCCCGCAGGCCAGAGCGCCGATCACGATCATCTGCGGCCGCGGATCTTCGCGGACGATCGCAATCACATTCCAAATCGCCCAGAGAAATCCCGCGATACAGGCGAGGCCAACAATGATCCCCATCGACAGCCAGCAGAAGACGATCATGCCGTCGACCGCCATTGCGCCCGCCGTTCCCACATCGGTCGTGGTGAAGCCGATGCCGAAGAGCGAGCTGTCCCAGCGCGTCCAGAGCGCGACATATTCGAGAAGGCGTTCCTGCGCGCTGCCGTCCTGACTGCCCTGCCCCAGCGTTTGCAAGCGATCGCCGATCGTATCCGCGAAAGGCGAGGCCGTCGCGATGAGGACGGCGGCCACGACCATCACGATCATGATGATCGCGCCGCGTTTGCGGGTCGCGAGGAAGAAGAGACAGAAGACCATGCCGAGCGCGAGGGAAATCCAGGCGGTGCGATAAAGCGACAGCATCAGCCCGACGACGGCCGGCGCCGTCACCAGTGCCGGCAACCAACCGGAGCGCAGGAAGCCGATGAGCAGCAGACCCGCCGCCATGAATGTGGCAAAGCTTGCCGGCGAATTCATCGTGCTGAAGACCCGCACCCCATAGGGGACCGGTTCGCCGACCGACAGGATCGACGACAGTTGCATCCAATAGCGGTCCCACTCCGGCGGATTGACATATTGGTAGATGCCATAGAGGCCGATGATCGGCAGGATCACCATGAAGGCGGATGTCGCGGCTTCGATCAATTCGTCGACATCGCCTTCCGCCGCGAGGACCGCAGCATAGAGCAGCGGCACCATCCATTTGAGAAGGCCCGACGCAGCATTCGTCCAATCGCCTTGCGCTATCGTCACGATGGCCGCGTAGACGACGCAGAGGCCGACGAGGATGATCGGCCCAAGCTGACGCCCGAAGTTCGCATAGGGGCTTTTGATCAGATGAATGAGCGAGACTGCCGGCACGGCCGTCGCCAGGAGCGGACCGACCAGCATCAAGCCGCTCGGGTCGAAGCCAACGCGTACATCGATCAGGCGCCGCACGAATGGCGCAAAGACGTATAAAAGAAGCACAGATTGGAGATGCGCCCCGGCACTGCGTCGCCAAGCGTACCAGCCGATGCCGGCACAGCCGCCAATGAAGATGAATTTTGCGCCGCCCCCCAGCGAAGGGCCAACCGCCGCGGTCGCGAGCAGCAAGACGACGGCCGGCGCCCAACCGGGCACGACAAAGCCTTCACGTTCGACTGAAGAGGGATAGACCGCGCTCACGCGTGCGCATCCATCGCCACGCGGCCGAGCATGGCCGCAATCGCTTCGCGCATTTTGGCGGCACCATAATGCGTCTTGGCGCGCGCCGCCGCATAGTCGAGCTTCGCCGCAACATCGCGCGGCAGTGCGAGAACATGTGCGATCGCGCGAGCCAAAGCGGCCGGATCGCGCGGGCTCACCAAAGTGCCTGCGGCGCCTGCTTCGAGAATCTCCGGCGCCGCGCCCGTATCGGTCGCGATGACCGGCGTTCCGGCGAGCATGGCTTCGACCAGAGTGCGACCGAACGGTTCGGGATCGACGGAAGGGTGGACGACCACATCGACGGCGCGCATCAGATCGACGACATCGGCGCGATGGCCGAGAAACCGGACGCGATCGCCGAGGCCGAGTTTTTCGACCAGTGCTGTAAGGCTGTCGGCATAGGCCTGCTCGCCAAAGAGCGGCGCGCCGACAACGATGCAACGCGCGCTCGGCAATTCCGCCAGCGCCTCCAATAGAATGTGCTGGCCCTTCCAAGGAGCGAGCCGGCTGAAGACGCCGACGAGCGGACCGTCCGGCAGGCCCATTGCCTTGCGCAGATCGGCTTTGGAACGGGCTTGCGGATCGACATCGATGCCGTTTGGCACGACTTCGACGCGATCGCGCCTTCCGCCCGCGGCAACGAAGGCGGTCGCCGCCGCCTGCGACGGCACGATCACCCGCGTCGCGAAACGATTGGCGAGCGCGATCTGCAGCCGCCGCTGGCCCTGGCCGAAATGCGTCGCATCGACGATGTCATGCAGATGCCAGACGAGCGGGCGCCGCGCGAGCATGCTCGCAAAGGCTGCAAGCACGAAAGCCTTTTGCGAATTGGCATAGAGCAGCGTGTGCTTGCGCGCGAGCCGCGCCAGTTCGGCTGTGATCGCGACAAGGCGCCAGGCGAGCGGCAGGGCTTTCATCAGCGATCCGTCGCGGCGCACGCGTGACAGGCCAGCACCAAAGCGCGAGATGAAAACCGTCAGCCCCTTCGCTTCAAGTGCCGGGGCAAGCGGTCCCTCCTCGAACAAAAAGGCCGAAGCGTTAGGCGACGAGCGCACGACGTCGAGCAGGACAAATTCTGCGCCGCCCATCGCGCTCGCATGATTGACGAAGAGCACATGCGGCGCCGTCATTCGGCGGCTCCCGCATATTGCAGCGGCAGGATCGGCGTCGATTCATAAAACGAACGATCCTCCGGCTCGACCATTGTGATGGCAAGGCCGAGGATATGGCCGCCCGCCGTATCGATCAGATCGAGACATTTGAGCGTTTCGTTGATCGAGGAATGACCCCACCGCGCGCAACAGAGCACGCCATCGACGAGTTCGGCCAGCATCGACCGATCGACGAGGAAATGCGCCGAAGGTCCGTCGAATAGGACGAGATCATAAGATCGCGCGAATTCGGCCAGGTCCGCGAGGTCATTGCCCTCAAGCAATTCAATCGCCTCGTCCGAGACGTCACCCGCGGGGAGAATGTCGAGCGTGTCGATCCAGGTTTCGACAATCGCGTCTTCGATGTCGCAGTCTTCCGTGATAATCTCGGCGAGGCCCGGCCCATAGCCGAGATCCAGCGCATCGACGATCGACGGCGATTGAAAATCGCATTCGACGACAAGCACGCGGCGGCCGGCCTTGGCGATGAATTGCGCGAGCGCGAGCGTCGTGAAGGTCTTGCCTTCGCCCGCGCCCGGCGAGGTAATCAGCATCGACCACAGATCGGAGCCGCGCCGCGCCAGCATCAGATTGGCGTAAAGCTTGCGCAGGGCATCCTGCAAAACGTCATCATCTTCCGCCTGTAGCAAAGCCTCGCGCAAAGGCAGCTTCGACCGCTGGCCGATCAAAGCCTGCAAGAAGGGATGCTGGCCCTCGCGGGTCAAGGCCGGCAATTCGCCAAACACGGCTTCGCCGGTGAGCGCGGTTAGGTCGGCAGCACCGCGCACGCTGCGGTCCGAGCGATCGCGCAAGAAGGCAGCAGCGGCGGCAGCCATGAGCGCAAGCGTGAAGCCGGCAGCGAGGAATGGCACGCGCTTAGGAAAGAACGGCGTGTCGGGCAATTCCGCGAGGCTGACCAACCGTGTGCTGCCCAAAAGCACGCGACGCTCGGTTTCGAGTTCGCTCGCGCGCTTATAGAGCTCCGAATATTCCTGCCGCTTGATTTCGGTCTGCCGCACCATACTGGCGATGGAGGCTTCGTCACCCATGGCGGTCGATACTTCCGCTTTGGCCGCAGTAAGCTGCTGGCTCAACGATTTGACCAGATTGTCGGCCGCGTCAAAAGTCTTTTGCGCGCTCGCTGTCACCCGGCCGATTTCCTCGCGCAAACGGTCGCGCAGCGCATCGCGCTGCTGGCGCAGCGCCTTCAGCGTCGGATGATCGGGCCCAAGGATATTCGAGGCGCTCGCGAGCTGCGCGCTGACCGTGTTCAGCTGCTGCTTGATGTCGGCCACTGTTCGGCTATTGAGAACGGAAGGCGCATCGCCGAAGTCGCCCGTCGCGCTATCCCTGATTTCCTTGAGATGCGCGGCGGCATCGGCACGCGCCGCAACGGCTGCCGCGAGCTGCTGGCTGATACTCGTCAGATGTTCGGAGCTGATCGGCGCGGTCGCACCGCGCATCAGGCCATTCTTGCGCCGAAAGGCTTGGATCTCCGCATCCTGATCGCGCAGCTGATTGTCGAGCTGATGCAATTCCTGCCACAGCCATGCGGCGGCCATGCCGCGGCTCTTCGAGGCTTGCGCACGCTGGTCGTCGAGAAAGGCATTGACGAGCGCATTGGCGAGTGTCTGCGCGACATCGGGAAGCCGCGACTTATAGGCGATGTTGATGACGCGCGAGCGTCCGACACTGCCGATCGCATAATGTCCATCGACATAAGTGATCAGCGCATCGCTGTCAGGCGTGAGCTTGTCGCAGCTGGACGAATGATGCAGCAGACGGCCGAGAATATTGTCGGCCGGTACATAGCGGCATTCGCGCTGTACCGCCTCGAATACGCCAGGACGTTGCATCGCAAGCCGCATGACGCGCGGCGAGCGGATGACGAGCAGCTGACTTTCGAGATCGGCCGGATCGCCGATCTTCTGCGCCCATTCGCCCGAGACATTGTTGAGGCCGGGCTCAGGCTCAGCGACGATCACCGAGCCTGTCGCGAGATAGCTCACCGGCAAGACGATCAGCGCGACAATGCTCAAGCCGAAGACCGCACCGAAGACCGCGAGAAAGATCTTGCGCCGCCGCCACAGCGTCACAGCAATGCCGGCCCGGCGTCCGCTGTCGATGGAGAGACCATCACTCATCGCAGCACTTTCTCGATATTGCGCAGATCCGCGATATGGCTTCTCGGATTGGTCAGATAGATATCCTCATGGCCGCGATTGAAGCGGCTCGTTTCGATCGCGTGATCGACGAAGGCCGTAAAGGCGCTGCGGAACTGATCGGCGGAGAAATGCTCGGCCCATTCGCGGCAGGCGGCGCGCGAGAAGCTCGCTTCTTCCTGAACGAATTCTCGGACACAGGCGGCGATATCGCCTGGCGTCGGCGTATCGAAATACATGCCGGTGCGCTCGGTCGGCGCAACCGACACGGCCTCGCGGGCGCCGCCGCGGCCGAGCGCCAGAACCGGCGTGCCTTCGGATTGCGCTTCGACCATCACAATGCCGAAGTCTTCTTCCGCCGCGAAGATGAAGGCGCGCGCCGTCGCCATCAGATGACGCAACTTCTCGTCGCTGACGAAGCCGGCGAAGCTCACATTCGGCGTCGCGATACGGCGCAGATGCGCGGCTTCAGGCCCGTCGCCGGCAACGATGAGTTCGAGGTCGGGAAGATCGCGGAAAGCGCGGACGACGGCTTCCATGTTCTTATAGGGAACGAGACGGCTCGCCGCGAGAAAGTGCTTCGCGCGCGGCACATCGAATGTGTTGCGCGACAGCGTGACCGGCGGATGGATGACGGTCGCGGTACGACCATAGATTTTCTTGATACGGCGCGCGACGAAAGCCGAATTGGCGATCATCGCGTCGGGACCATGCGCCGTGCGGCAATCCCACATCCGCATGTGATGCAGCATGGCACGCACGACGGCGCTCTTGAGGCCGCGGTCATAGCCGCTCTCGCGCAGATAGGCATGCTGGAGATCCCATGCATAGCGCATCGGCGAGTGAACATAGGAGACATGAACTTGGTCGGGACCGGTCAGAACGCCCTTGGCCACCGCATAGCTGCTCGAAATCACGAGGTCATAGCCGGAGAGATCGAACTGCTCGATCGCGATCGGCATCAACGGCAGGTAGTGGCGATGACGCTTCCGCAGGAAGGGCATCTTTTGCAGGAAGCTTGTATGCGCCTTCTCGAACCCGATCTTGGCGCGTGCCTCGGGTTTCAAAATGTCGAAGAGGGTGAAGACGTCGGCGTTCGGATAGCAGCGCAGGATTTCGCTGAGGACGCGTTCAGCACCGCCGAGCACATAGAGCCAGTCATGGATAATCGCGACACGCACGGGGCTTTCCCTTTCTTCCCGCCTAACAGTGCAACCTTCCAGAATAGACTTGTCCCGACAGAGGGTCTGCGCGGTGGTTTGTTAAGGCCTCGTTAACGAATGCGCTGCGCGTCTGCGCCTCAGCGCAAAAGGTCGGAAGCGCCGGGGCTTTTCCACTCCAACGGTGCAAACATCGTACTCATGCCGCCTTCCGCGAGGACAAATCCAGCAGCGCAGATCGCAACTGTCCGTGCTTGCCAATTCTCCCGAGGGAGAGATTGGCGCGCCTTCCAAACGTTCATCGCAAATTAGGGATAACAAACTGTTATCATGCCTCTGCAAAGGCGGTCGCGAAGGCGTGATGGCGCATCAAAAGTGGAAAGCTCGCGGCCGGCGTGGCCGCACCAGACCGCACGGTGTTTCATTTCGGCACAGGCAGAGCGCTGGGCTTCGCCGCACGCGGACGCCGCGCAAATCGCGCTTTGAGCTCGAGGAACGGGCGCTCGATGAAGGCATGCGACAGCGCCGAAACGACAAGCGTCAAAGCAAGCGCCGCGGCGATCTTCCAGACGGGCGCACCGACCCCGTCCGCGCGCGCCGGATTGATCCTGAAGGCGAACAGAATGATCAGATGATAGAGATAGATGCCGTAGGAGATCCGGCCGATATAGGCGAGCGGCGGCCAGGACAGCAGACGCTTGACCCAAACCGCGGGCTGAAAGGCCAGATAGGCGAGCGCGCCATAGCCGATCAAGGCGAAGCCTGCGAGCGCGACGCACCAGTACCAGCCACCCGAAGGAATGAGACCGAGCGCGCGGCCGAGCCCGTCAAGTCCGAGCGCGAGGAGCCCGGCCGTGACGAGACCCGAATAGGCATAGCTTTGCAGCGGCGCATGATCGGCTTCGCGAAAGGCGATATAGGCACCCAGCGACAATGACAGCATGCGCGTCGGCAAGCCGCTGTAGATGAAAGCCGCGGCAAGATCGGGCTTGAGAATTGCGCTCAGAGTAATGGCTGCAGCAAGCGCGACCGCGGGAATGAGAATGCCCGTCACGCGCCGTCCCCATGCCAAGGGGATGATCACGAGAATCGTCGGCCATAGCAGATAGAACTGCTCTTCGACCGCGAGCGACCAGGCATGTTCCATCGGATAGGGTGCCGGATGGAGCGGATGATAATAGTTGAACACATAGGCCGCCAGGCTGAGCGTCGCGCCATGGTCGGGCGGAAATGCGAGAGCGGTCACGAAGACGCAGAGATAATAGATCGGGAAGATGCGCAGCATGCGCCGCGTATAGAAGGCTGTCAGGCTGATACTGCCGGTCTCCACGCGTTCGCGCAGCAGCAGCCGCGTGATGAGAAAGCCGCTCAGGACAAAGAAGAGATCGACACCGATATAGCCGGTGCGGCCGATCTGCACGATCTGCCAGACATCCTTCGAAAGATGCGAACCGGCGATATAGGGAAAGTGGCTGATGAGCACCAAAATGACGGCAAGCGCGCGCAGCCCGTCGAGATGCGGCAAAAAGGAAACGCGCTCATAGTCTTTGCCAAGCTCAATCATCGCTATTCCATTTTCGGTCATCCGCGCGCGCAAGGCGGCTGTCATGTTCCTTAATGGGATGACCTGCATCATCGTCGGCCACTTACGGCGGACGGACAGGATGTGATGAGTTCGGCAGCAGAATGCGGGCCGCGAAGCGCCTTTGTCGCGCAGAAGATTCAAGAGTTTTTTCAGCGCAGCGTGGGCCGCGAACTGAGATGAAAACATTTTGCGCGAAGTGAAAAATTCGCGACTCAAAATTGTCTCAAAAATACAACGTGATCTCAGCCTTGGCGCGCTGAAAGAAACCTGATTCGAGACTCAGAATTTCGCGCGCTGGCCCAAATATATGAAAGGCCCCTCCCGTTTATGACGAGAGGAGCTAATCGAGTGAGGCGACACCGTCTCGCGCAGCTCGCACCTGTCTGCCGGGCATTCCCTTCGTGCTAAACACCAAGCGCGCCTGGGGGTCGAACGCGCGCTCTTTCAGCCCGAAAAAAGTCGATCTTCCTGCCAAGCTGGCGATGGAATGCGAGCTATTTGCAGACGGCGGCGGCGGCTTCCGCCACGGCCTGGTCCTGCTCGCCACTGCCGCCGCTGATGCCGACCGCACCGACGATCTCGCCATCGACGGTCAGCGGCATGCCGCCGGCGAAAATCATGACGCGGTTATGATTTGAGGTGTTGATTCCAAAGAACTGATC
>JBKQRA010000020.1:0-12642 GCA_052144065.1 Methylovirgula sp.
TCGTCGCCGAGCGCCTCTGCGAGCAATTCAATCTGTCGGCTCCCGAGATGCTCGATTTCCTGAAGGCCAAGGGCTGCAAGATCGGCGGCGTGACGCAAGGCGAGCGCGGCATGCTCTGGTATGACGAGAAAGGCACCGTCTCGGTCCTCCCCGCCCTTTCTGTTCCAGAATCAAAGGTGATCGACACATCCGGCGCCGGCGACGTCTTCCACGGGGCCTATGTCGCCTCTTACCTTTCGGCACCCGAGCGGCCGTTTGCCGCGCATTTCGACTTCGCCCGGGCTGCCTCCGCCTTCAAGATCCAGCATCTCGGCAATGAGGCCGGGCTGCCGACACGCGCCGACATCGACGCCATCGCGCGGAGTCTTGCCTCCGCCTAGCACCGCCTCGCCCAAAATGAATTTGTGCTTTCACATATTCATGCTTGGCTGAGTGACTGCGGAAATGAGGTTGCCATGCTTCGGGCCCCAATTGTCTTCGGCGCGTTTCTTCTGATTGGCGTGCCGCTCGCGGCGCAGGCACTCCCGCCCCTCGTCGATCGGCTCGCGCTCGACGCCGAATGGGCGCAGATCGGCCGCCGCGTTCCCGGATTGCACGTCAGCGCCTTTCATATCGATCCCGCGCAGAGCACGCTGACGCTCGAAGGCGTCAGCCTCAAAACATCGGGGAACGAGCTTAAGATCGGCTGGCTGACAGTGCCGCTCGCAAATCAGCGGCACCACGATCTGGCTTTTGTTCAGACCGCCGCCGCGGCCGACAAAGTGCCAAGCGCCGACGCGCAGCTGCCGGGCGGCGATGCGTCAGGCGCGATCTCCGCCGATAACGTCATCATCGACACGCCCGACGTTCAGATCGTCATCGCGCATATCCATTTCGACGGAACAAATCTCAGCAAGGCGGATTTCGACGCGATCATCGATCCAAAAAGCACGACACCCGTCGTCGAGCGGCTCGCCAAAATCTCAGCGACCCACGTCGCGATCCCGCAAGCAACGATCGCCACCAAGCCGACTCTGACGGGCGCCGGCCAGGATGCGAAGATCACTTTGCGCGATGTCGCGATCGACAATCTGGCGCAGGGCCGCGCCGGCTTCGTGATCATTGGCGCGACGAGCGGTGTCATGCATTCGCCCGGTGCCGAAGAGATGCAGGCGGGGTTGGGCCTGATCCGCATGAAGGGGCTCGACCTCGTTCAACTCGCCCGCGTCATTTCGGGACCGCTGCCCATGGCGGAGCCGGCGCATGCGCTCTGCGACAGCCTCGGCGTCGACGGGGGGCGAATCATTTCGCCCAATGCCAATTCCGAACTCGGCGTCGAGTCGCTGTCCATCAAGGACATCAAGACGCGGGGCAACAGCGGCGTTCCCGATGCCAAAGCCGGCACGCCGGACGCAAAGGCGGCCGCGCCCTCGACTTTTGTGCGGATACTCTCGTCGATCGAAGTCGGATCGCTTGATTTCAGCGATCTGCATTTCACGACGGCCAATTCCGAGCCCTGGCATGCCAAGATCGGCAAGGGCTCGATGGCGCAAGTCGGCGTGGGACGGATCAGCCAGGCGCGCTTCGACACGATCGCCGTGGCCGGCCCCGACGCCGCTGTGCAGATCGGCCACATCGGCTGGCAGGGACTGAATTTCGGGCTCGCGCGCGAGTTTTTGGGCTATTCGCCCACGAAACCCGATGCAAATGCTCCGGCCGGATTGCAAAACGTTGCGATCGACGCCGCGGTTCTCGATCTCACCAGTGCCGCCAAAAATCCAGCGCCCGATTCGCCGACGCATTTCGAATTGAGCCATGCGGAACTCGTGAGCAGCGCGCCGGCGAGCAGCATCCCGACACGCCTTGCCGCGGCCTTCGACCATTTCACCTTCGACCTGAAGAATGTGAATGCGAAATCGCCCGAAATCGCGGCACTCGGCTACGGCAAGGTCGACCTGTCGAGCCGGCTGCAGCTGCATATGGACAATGACTATTCCGAGCTCGGGCTCGACACGTTCTCACTGAACGGCGCCGACATGGGATCGGTGCATGTCTCCGGCTTTCTCGATCATCTGTCGAAGGCGATCTTCGGCACCGATCCGACTGAGAACAAGAACGCCCTTCTCAATGTGGTGCTGCGCCATCTCGAAGTCCGGATCGAAAATGCCGGCCTGTTTGAGCGGGCTGTCGCCGCCGAAGCGAAGCGGTCCAGCACCACGCCGGACGGGGTCCGCAAAAACCTAATCGCGGCCGTGAAGGAAGGCCTGCCGAAGGCGCTAGGTCAGGGCCGCGACACAGATCTCGTGCTCGCGGCGCTCGTCAAATTCATCAATGCGCCGAAGAATTTCCGCCTATCGATCCTGGCCCCGCAAGGACTCGGCGCCTTCGACGCGGCCTTGCTCAAGGAGCCGGAAGCCCTGCAGCAGAAGATCGATATCGAAGTGATGGCCAACGACTAGCGGGCGGAAGTGCGAACTAGTCGTCTTCGGGCGGCTGCGGCTCGACGAGCTGGCGCGCCATGAACTGGCCACGCTCGCTGAGGCCGATATGGCCCATGCGCGCGCGCTCGGCGACGAGACCCTCGGTCAGGATCTTCATATGCACGGCGCGCATTTCATCGCGCGACATGCCGAGCGCCTGCTCAATCTTCGCCGCCTGGATCGCATAATCCGGCGGGCCGCCGTTCCCGAGCAGAAATTTGAGCAACTGCTCGCGCAAGGACGCCATCCGATCCGGCGCAATGTCCGGGATGGCACTGAAAACCATTTTTCCTTCTTCAGCCATGCGGAACTCGAAGCAAGTCGTGCGCCATATCGGGCAAGGCGATGGCCATGACCGAGCGATTAGCGACCCATATTGATACGATAATTTTGTAATATATAACATGTTTTTATGTCATATAGATGATGTAATGATTTAAGTTTCTGGACAGGCGCTTTTCGGCGTCGCATCATTTCGAGTGGCGCCATGTGTTGATGAGCACGCGCCGCCTCTTGTGGTTCGCTCACCCAATCGCCATCCTCCTCACCGCCTGCCCCGAATCGAAGCCTGCGAGCCGTGAATGTCTCTTCTCGTCGAAATCTCCGCCGGCGAGCTGATCGACAAGATCACCATCCTCGAGATCAAGCTTGCCAACATCGAAGATCCCGCAAAGCGCGCCAATATCCGCCATGAATATGAGCAGCTGAGTGCAACGGCGGCGCAGGCTCTGCCGCAAAGTACGGCGCTGCAGGAACTGACGGACGCGTTAAGACAGGTTAACGCGGAGCTCTGGCGGATCGAGGACGACATTCGTGACAAGGAGCGTGCGCAGAGCTTCGATAGCGCCTTCGTCGCCTTGGCGCGTTCAGTCTACCGGACGAATGATCGGCGCGCCGCGCTCAAGCGCGAGATCAATGCCCTTCTGCAAAGTGACATTGTCGAAGAAAAGAGCTACGCGGCCTATTAAGTGAACCGCTGATAAGCGCTTTACCGCGCGGGCTTCCGCCCGCTATGTCATCTCGATCCCCAATAGGCGTCAGACCGCGATGAAGCGCATGGCCTTTCTTTCCTCGGGCACGCCGGACGCCGAAGCCGCGCGCATCCGCCTGATTCACGCTTACGGCAATTGCGATCCGGCCGCGGCGGATGTGATCGTCGCGCTCGGCGGCGACGGGCTGATGCTGCAGACTCTCCACCGCTTCATGGATGCGAAAAAGCCGATCTACGGCATGAATCGCGGTTCGGTCGGCTTTCTGATGAACGAATATCGGGAAGACGATCTCGAACAACATATCGAGGCGGCGCAGGCCTCGGTCATCCATCCTCTCGTGATGGTCGCAACCGACATCAATGGCGAAGTCGCCAAGGCGCGGGCGATCAACGAGGTCTCGGTGCTGCGCCAGTCCTATCAGGCGGCGAAGATCCGGATCTCGATCGACGGCAAGGAACGCCTGTCCGAACTGGTGGCGGATGGTCTGCTGGTCGCAACGCCCGCCGGCTCGACCGCCTATAATCTCTCGGTCGACGGGCCGATCCTGCCACTCGACGCGCCGCTCATGGCGCTGACGCCCATCTCGGCGTTTCGGCCGCGGCGCTGGCGCGGCGCGCTGCTGCCGCATCGGGCGCATGTGACGCTCGACATTCTTGAGCCGCACAAACGGCCGGTTGCTGCCGTCGCCGATCATTTCGAACTCAAGGACGTGCTTAAAGTCGAGATCGCGATGGATCACGCGACGAGCCTCGTCATTCTGCATGATCCCGGACATTCGCTCGATGAGCGGATCCTGCGCGAGCAGTTCGGCTATTGAGCTTCCCGCCTTTTTCTCCCGCCTGAGCCGCCAATGAGCGAAACGATCAAGATTCTAAGCCGCGAGATCCTACACCGCGGCTTCGGCATGCTGGAAGTCATTCGCGTCCTGCGACGGTGCTTCGACGGGAAGGAGCAGGAGATCGCGCGCGAGGTCTATGACGTCGATCACGGCGCCGCGATCCTGCCCTATGATCCGCTCCGCCGCCGGGTGCTGCTTGTGCGGCAGTTTCGGCTTGCCGCCTTTCTCGCCTCGGGCCGCGAGACGCTGATCGAAGCCTGCGCCGGCAAGCTCGAAGGCGCCGATCCGGCCGAACGCATCGTCATGGAGGCAGCCGAGGAGCTCGGCTATGCGATCAAGGCGCCGCGCCATCTCTTCGACGGCTTCATGAGTCCCGGCGTCTATGCCGAGAAGATCAGCTATTTCGTTGCACCCTATTGTCCGGACGACAAGATCGGCCCGGGCGGCGGCGTCGATCTCGATGAAGACATCGAAGTTCTGGAGCCGACTTTCGCCGAAGCCTTGGCGATGATCGACAGCGGCGAGATCGTCGACACAAAAACGATCCTGCTTTTGCATTATGCCAAGCTTATGGGATTGATGGGCTAGCGCATTCGCACTGAGGCCTTGATCGAACGCAACGCCTCTCTCGTCTTCCGCCGCTAATGCTTTCGCCGGTCTCACGACGAAAGTTGGCGAAGATGACGAAAAAAATACTCCTCGTTTTTTATTCGCGCACCGGAACCACCCGCAAAGTCGCTGAAGCGCTTGCAAGCGAGTTGAAATGCGACACGGATGAGATCCTTGTCATAGGCAATCGGACCGGCTTTTGGGGAATCCTGAGAGCGTTGATCGAGGCATCGCGACGCTGGCCGGCGAAAATCGAGCCGGCGAAAATCGCCCCGTCGCACTACGATCTCGTCGTCATTGGCACGCCCGTCTGGGCGTGGTCGGTCGCCTCGCCGGTGCACGCCTATCTGAAGGAAAATGCCAAGTCGCTCCCGGCTGTCGCCTTCTTCTGCACTCTTGGCAACAAGGGCAGCGAGAGCACTTTTGCGCAAATGCGGGATCTTGTCGGCATGCCGCCTATCGCCGTTGCCGCGTTCAAGGTACGCGATGTCGCTGCCGGACGCATTGCTTCGCAGCTCAGCGAATTCACGCAGGCTTTGAAGCGGTAGGTTGCGGGCGCGATCAGGCTGCGAGTTCAGCGGCGAGCGCGTCGAGATCGATCGTGTATTTGCCCTGCTTTTGCTGATGCGGCGCGGCGGCCTCGAAACCCGTCAGCAGCAGCGGCGGCTCGGCGAAAGCCTGGCTTGGAATAGACGCCGGCATCGCGGGTTTTGGCGCCAGAGGATGAGGCACCAGATTGGCGGAAAAACTGCGCGCCTCTTCGCGTGCCGCTTCCGCCTCGAACCGACGCAACACGGCGAGCAGCCGTTCAAGCTCGCTGCTTCCCATGGCCGCGCAGGCGGTCAAGACCCGCTCGACCCTTTGCCGCGACAGCCTTGCGCTCGAAGGATCGCTCTGATCGGGCTCCTGTAGAGCGTCAAGCGCGGCGCGGAAGGCCGGGAGCAGCGCTTCCGGCAACCCTGCCCGGCGATAGAGCGCGGCAAAGCCGGCGCTGCGCCAATCGCGGCGCAAGCCCTGCACCCGCATCATGGGGACATCGGCGAGATCGGCGAGCGCCGCATCGAAAAGATCGGCGCTGCCGCTCAGCAGTGCGCGCAGCAGCAGTCCTGCCGTCAACTGGCCGGAGCTGCGCAGATGCGCGACGAGCTGCATCGGCCCATTGTCCGTCTCGCGGCTCGTTGCCGCGATGATGATATGGGCTTGATCGCGGGCTTCGCGCATCAGCCGCTGCGCCCGTTCGGGCGACAGCCAGTCCCGGCCGGTCACGAAAGAGTTGAGAACATCCGCCGTCGCGGCCACGAGCGCTGCACGCAGGCACGCCGGCAGATTGCGCCGCGACAGCAGCGCTTCGCGCATTTCGGCATCGAAGCCGAACCGCTCGACCATGCGATGCATGGAGAAAGCTGGCAGCTGGACGCTCGGATTGACGGCCAGCGAAATCAGCGCCTCCCGCGCCCCGACTTCGGCAAGCGCCGCGGCAACGACGGGCGATAATGTCGGGCGCAGCGCGATGGCCGATTGGGCGATCGCATCGCCGATGGCAGCGCAATCGATCAGCTCGGAGTCGGACAGCAGCGGCGAGCGCGCCAGCACGAGAGAGGAAATGTCGGATTGATCGTCGGCCAGCGCCAGCACAATATGATGCGGCGCTCCGCGGGCGCTTGCAAAGCTCTCCGCCAGCGCCCGGCGGACCAGGGGTGACGGATCGTCGAGGAATTGCGTCAGAACCTGTTCGGCGTCGCTGAGGGCCTGGTCATCGAGCTTCGTATAGAGATAGGCTCGCGCCAAAGCGCTGACACCTTGCGCCCGTTGCGCGGGTGATGCGCTTTGCGCCCATTGCAGGAATTGCCGAATGATCATGATGGAAACCGGTGGCAAGGCGCGAGGGGATGTCCTTAATGGGCGCCAGCATGGTCAATCATGGTAAATGAAGGATTAAATGCGCCTTCGCGCACCGGCCAAGAAGCAGCTTACAAGGACCAGAGGCCATGCGTTCGCTGCTGTTGATCGCGCCGGACGAAGCGCATGCGCTCGCCGCGCCGGGCATTGGCAAGGCCGATGGATTGATCCTCGCTCTGACAATCAAATCCGCGAGCGACTCGCGCAAGACAACGTGCGATGCGTTGCTGGCGCTGCGCGACCGCATGCCGGGTCTGCCCCTCTTTGTGCGAATCGCCGATCTGCAAACGCCCGGCATCGACGCCGATCTCGATATGATCATGCAGGGGCGGCCGGATGCCATCGTGCTCAGCCAGGCGCGCAATGGCGCTGATATCCAACATCTCTCCGTCAAGCTCTCCGTGCGCGAGGCGGAGCTGGGCCTTGCCGACGGGACAACAAAAATCCTGGCGATTGTCGCCGCCGATCCCGCTGCGATCTTCGACATGGGGAGTTTTGTCGACAAGAGCCCCCGCCTCGCCGGCATGATCTTCGGCGCGGGAGACCTCGCGGCCGCCATCGGTGCCGCGCCCTATGGCGTCGCCGACGAGGCCTTGAGCGCGCCGCTCGGTCTGGCGCGAAGTTTCACGCTCCTTGCAGCAAAGGCCGCCGGGGTGCCGGCTATCGATGCCGCCTCACCCGCAAATCTCGACGAGGCGCGCCTGCGGGCCGCCTGCGCCGCGGCCAAGCGTGATGGATTTTTCGGCAAGCTCGCCCGCGACGCCCATCAGGCCGCCGTCATCGATGCGGTCTTCGCCGAGCGGTGATAGGTTGCCGCGATTTTTCAGACGGACGGAGCGCGAGGCTCTGTCGGGAGTAGATGGATGCCTGACCCAATAGACCTCGGCATCACTGCCATCCGCCTCGAATTTTCCGACGGCAATGGTGTGATCCTCATCGTAAACGAAGAAGGCTATTCGCTCTTCGACGTGGAGCGCTTCTGCTGGCTCAATGCGGATTCGATCTGGGGGCTGCTCGGCAGCTTTGTCGGCGCGAGCGAAATGCAGAAATGGGCGTCGCTCGAAGAGTTCGAGGCTTGGCGTGCCGATCCGAGCAATGCCGCGAGTCTCGTCGGCCACGCCGGGCGCGTCGAAGTCGATGCCACGGGACCGATCCGGCTTTCCGACAATATGGGCGCCACGCTTTAAGGACTCGAGCATGCCGACGCTGATCGAAGAGGCCGATGCGACGCCCGACGTGCGGGCCGTCTATGACGACATCAAGGCCGTCCGGAAGACCGATTGGGTCAATAATTTCTGGAAGGCCTTGGCGCGCCATCCGCCGACGCTGAAGCGGCTCTGGACCAATATCAAGCAGGTCATGGCGCCCGGCGCGATCGATCCGCTGACCAAGGAGATGATCTATATCGCCGTCAGCGTCACGAACAATTGCCGCTATTGCATCGCGTCGCATTCGGCCTCCGCCCGCGCCAAGGGCATGACCGACGCGCAATATGCGGAATTGCTGGCCATCGTCGGCCTCGCCAATGAGACCAATCGACTGGCCATCGGCTATGACGTGCCGGTCGACGCGCAGTTTCAGACCGAGTGATAAAGCTCAGGGCTTTTGCGGACGCGTCATCGTGAAGAGCGTGTCGACGACGGCGTAATCCATATAGCCGCAGCGCGCGATGGGCTGCATCGCCGCCGTATCGACCATGCCGTCCTTGATATAGGCCTCGTCGATATGGATGCCGACGACCTGGCCGAAGACCAGATAATTCTCCGTCTCGGCACTATTCATGTCCTTCAGCCGATACGTGTCGATCACCTTGCATTCGAGCGCCGCGGGGCTTGCCGCGACGCGTGGCGGCGCAACGAGACGCGACGGCGCCGTCTCAAGATGCGCAAAGGCAAATTCGCTTTCGCCGCGCGGCAGCGGCGCCGAACTCGCATTCATCGCCTCGCGCAGCGCATAGGTCGGCATGTTCCAGACGAATTCGCGCGTCTCCTCGGCGAAGGTCAGCGAATCCTTCCGGCCGTTCGACGAGAAGACGATGATCGGCGGCAGATCGCAGATCGCGTTGAAAAAGGAATAGGGCGCGAGATTGACCGCGCCCGATTTGCTGAGCGTCGACACCCAGCCGATCGGCCGCGGCGCGATCAAAGCCTTGAAGGGATCGTGCGGCAACAGAGTCTTGTCGCGCGCCTGCGGCTCATAAAAGATCAAGGCCAAACTCCGCCGATTGATGCCTATGCCTTGAAGCTCGTCACGATATCGGCGAGCGCCGGACGCGGCCGGTCGTCGCGCGGATTCGGATTGCGGCCGATGTGGATGAAGCCCGCGATCTTTTCCGCCGGCTCGACGCCGAAGCGCTCCAGCACGCCGCGATCATAGGCATACCATTCGGTGAGCCATACGGTCGCAAACCCCATCGCATTGGCGGCGACGATCAGATTCATGCAGACCGCGCCGGACGTCATCACCTGTTCCCACTCCGGGATCTTTTCATGCGGACCGGCGCGGCAGACGACGGCCACCACCAATGGCGCCATCGACAGGCGGCGCTTCTCGATCCGCAGCTGATCGGGGTCCGGCTGCGGATTTTTGGCAAGATAGGCGTCGGCGATGATGTCGCTCGCGCGGGTCCGCTCGTCGCCCTTGAAAAGGATGAAGCGGAAGCGCGCCAGCTTGCCGTGATCGGGGACGCGCGCGGCGACCGTAAGCAAAGTCTCGAGCTCGGCGTCGGTCGGACCCGGTTCGGTGAGGCTCAGCGCCGGCGCCGAGCGGCGGCCCTTCAGGAGATCGATGGTGGCGTTCATAGATTTGATCCGATACGAAAATCGAGCGGGTCGGCGGACGGCGATGTCCCAACCCTCGTTCCGCCTTCCTTAGCAAAGGCACCCGGCGGTCGTCGATGCGTCCGAAAGGGGCCATTTGTTGAATCTGTGGGGCCAAATCGGCGGTTGATGCCAAATGGCCATGATCACGTCGAAATTCCTCACAAGAACTGCAAATGGGCGCCAAACGGTTTCCCAGCAGTTTCCGTCGCAAATATGAGGCCCACTCCTTGCCCGCCTGTTCCACACTCGTCCGCAGCCTGATAGTTGCGCTCTTCTGTGCTCTCGGACTTGTGAATGGCCGCGCGGCAGTTGCGCAGTCCCTGCATTCGGCGTCGCCGCCCCCAGCGCTTTTGGCCCCCGGCGGGCTTGCCCCTCCGCGTGCGCCCGAGCCGCCGATCGAACAGGCGAAAAGCACGCTGCTTCTCTCCGCCTTTCTCAGCGCCACCGATACGCAACCCTTGCGCAGCGGCCTCATCTGGCGAATCTACGACGAAACCTCGCAGCCCGATGGCTCGCATAAGCTCGTCGCGCAATCGAAAGACGCGGCGCCGTCGATCGCTCTGCCGGTCGGCACCTATATCGTACATGCCGATCTCGGCCTCGCCGGCATGACGAAGCGCGTGACCATGAACGGCCAGCCGACGAGCGAGAGGCTCGTGTTGAACGCTGGCGCCTTGCGGATCGTCGGCATGCTCGGCAACAAGCCGATCAACCCGACCAAGCTGTCGGTTTCGATCTATGTGCCGGAGCCCGGCAATTCCGAAGCAAAGCTCGTTTTCGCCAAGGCTCAGTCGGGCAGCATCATCGGCCTGCCCGAAGGCGCCTATCATATCGTCTCGACGCTCCTCGATACGTCGGGCGTCGGCTCGCTGGCGCAGAACGGCGTGTCCAATGCGACGAACTCGGTCGTGCATGCGGATCTGCGCGTGCAGGCGGGCAAGCTCACCGACGCGACGCTGCATCATCGCGCCGCGGCTATCACATTGAAGCTCGTCGATGCTCCGGGTGGCGATGCCATCGCCAATACGAGCTTCACCATATTGACGCCAGGCGGCGACGTGATCCGCGAAATGATCGGCGCCTTTCCGTCGCTCGTGCTGGCAGAAGGCGAATATGTCGCGATCGCCCGCCACGACAACAAAACCTATCAGGCGAATTTCAAGGTCCTCTCGACGCAGGACCGCGACGTCGAGGTCATCGCGAAATAAGCGAGCCTCCGAGGCGCCCGCGAAGAAAACCTTGATCCTGGCCGGCCGCGCTTGTACCCCTTGAAAAGGCTGCGGCCCGCATTGCAGATGCCGCAGCCGCCTCTCATCCCAAAAAAATGCCAGGCGAGGCTATGATCAAAGCCCTACTTCTTATTCTGCCAAGTGCATTGGCGCTCTGCGTGCCGCTCTATAATTTCATGACGCCGCCGCTCTTCGGCTTTCCCTTCTTTTATTGGTTTTTGCTGCTGCTGATTCCGGTCTCGAGCATCTTCACCTTTCTCGTCTATCGCGGAGAGAAGCGGTGATTGCGAATCTCAACTGGACGGCGACTCTCGTCTTCATCGCCTTTTTTGCGCTCGTAACCATTCTCGGTTTTGTCGCGGCGCATTGGCAGCGCGGCGATCTCAGCGATCTGCATGAATGGGGTCTGGGCGGGCGCCGCTTCGGTCCCTGGATCTCCTGGTTTCTGATCGGCGGCGATCTCTATACCGCCTATACGGTGATCGCTGTGCCCGCCGTCGTCTATGCGATCGGCGCCTATGGCTTCTTCGCGGTTCCCTACACGATCATCATCTATCCGATTCTGTTCGTGACCTTCCCGCGGCTCTGGCGCGTCGCGCATCGCAAGAATTATCTCACCGCGAGCGACTATCTGCGCGGCCGCTACGGCAATCGCTGGCTCGAGCTCGCCGTCGCGCTGACCGGCATCCTCGCCACCATGCCCTATATCGCGCTGCAGCTCGTCGGCTTGGAGAAGGTCATCCTGGCGCTCGGGTTTTCAGGCCAGGGCATGATGCAGCACGCGCCGATCACCATCGCCTTCGTCATTCTCGCGCTCTACACCTACAAGAGCGGCCTGCGCGCGCCGGCGATGATCTCCTTCGTCAAGGACGCGATGATCTATGTCTTCATCGTCGCCGCGGTGGTCGTCATTCCGATCGAGCTCGGCGGCTTCGCCAAGATCTTCGCCGCCGCCGACGCCGCTTACGCCGCCAAGATTGCGGCCAATTCCAAGCTCGCCGCCGGCGTGACGCTGACGCCCGGGCAGATCGGCCCTTACATCACGCTGGCGATCGGCTCGGCGATGGCGCTGTTCATGTATCCGCACGCGATGACCGGCGTGCTCGCGGCCTCCAGCGGCCGCGCGATCCGCATCAACTCGATAGCGCTGCCAGCCTATTCGCTGACGTTAGGCCTCATCGCGCTATTCGGCCTGATGGCGCTCGCCGCCGGCGTCAAGGTCGGCACGCCGCAGGACGCCGTGCCGCAGCTGGTGCTGTGGGCGTTTCCGGACTGGTTCGCCGGCTTCTGTTTCGCGGCCATTGCGCTCGGCGCGCTGGTGCCGGCGGCGGTGATGTCGATCGGCGCCGCCAACACCTTCACCCGCAACATCTGGAAGCCGTTCATCCATCCCGACATGACGCCGCACGAAGAATCGGCGATCGCCAAGATCGTGTCGCTGATCGTCAAGATCGGCGCGCTGCTGGTGATCTTCTTCATGCCGACCAAGTTCGCGCTCGACCTGCAGCTGCTCGGCGGCGTGTGGATGTCGCAAATCTTCCCAGCGATCATCTTCGGCCTGTTCACCCGCTGGTTCGGCGGCACGGCGTTGTTCATCGGCTGGATCGTCGGCATGTCGGTGGGCACGGCGCTCTCCTACACTCCCGCCGCCTGGGTTCCGGTCCATGCGCTGAAGTGGGACTTCTTCGGCTGGACGCTCGACACCCACCTCGGCTTTGCCAGCTTCAATGGCCTGACGGCGGTGATCCTCAACATCGCGGTCGCCGCGCTCATCTCGGTCGTGCTGCGTTCGCA
>JBKQRA010000021.1:0-11453 GCA_052144065.1 Methylovirgula sp.
TTTGTTGCTTCAGGAGTGATGTGAATGCCGACGCGTGGTGAATCCGTAGTCAAAGCTGCCCTTGATTGCGTGGACGCGGAAGCGGCGACAGACTCCGAAAAGATCGAGATGCTGATGGAGATCGCCATGGGTCTCCAGACGCGGCCGAAGGCAGCGGAAGATCTCGAACAGGCGATCACGCTTTACGAAAAAGCATTGGAACTTTGCGGTACTGCGCATGATCTTTTGCGCGGCCGCATTCATGCGCGGCTTGCAACCGCGCTGCAGGCGCTTCCGACAAATGATCTGACGCCGCTACGCAAGGCGCAGACGAATCTCGAAACCGCAAGCGCGCTGTTACGCGCGGACGGACGACCGGAAGAGATGGCCGAGATCGAGATGAATCTCGGCCTCGTGCTGCAAAGCCTCGCGGCTTTCAACGCGGCGCCGATTACCTCGGCGATCGCCGCCTATCAAAGGTCGCTGCGGACCTTCGACGCGAAGGCCTATCCGCAAGAATATGCGATTTTGCAGAACAATCTTGCGACGGCCTTTCTCTCCATTCCCTTCACCGATGAGCGTGCCAAAATGCGCGAAGCGCTGGCCGTGCAAGCGTTCCAGGATGGGCTCGGCGTCGTCAATCTCATCGATAATCCGATCGAATATGCGATGCTGCAGAACAATCTCGGCAATGCCCTGCAATATGTGTCGTCGAGCCATTCGGTCGAGAATTGTCTGCGTGCGCTCGATGCCTATGAAGAAGCGTTGAAGGTCCGCACGCGCGACACGACGCCGGCCGAATATGCCAACACCATTTCGAATTACGCCAATTGCCTCCGCAATCTGCCGGACGATCCAGCCGAACCGGAGCGCGGCAATCGCGGCAATCTCGATCGCGCCTGGCGTTTCTACATTGAGGCCGCCGAGATTTTCTCAGGCTTGGGCGATGCGCAGAAAACTGCGCTGATCAGTGGGATGATTTCAGAGATCGAGGCCGAGCTTTCGGCATTAGTGCGGCCGAACGGTCATAATGCGCATATGCAGTCGGCGTTCGACGATCTCGTTCAAGACCAATAATTCGCAAAGCGAATAAGCGCGTCGTTTCGCGGCAGATCGGCCGCGCGGCGCAAATGAAGAAAGGGAGGGGGCGTTTGATGGAGACGGTCGTTATGGTGTTTCTTGCGATCTGCTTCGGCATTGCCGCATCGCTAGTGGGCGGCGCGGTCGGGGGCGTTCTGGTCGGCGGCAAAGCCATCGGCAACGAGCTTGCCGCGCTGATGGGCGGCTTTTACGGGCCTTTGGCCGGCGCGACCGGGACCTTCATCGGCATCCTTCTCTTTTCCTTGATGCATTGAGGAGGCCCGCATGCTCGAAATGGCGAAAAACTCCATCATTCTCTTCTTCCAGGGCCGCCTGTTCAAAAATCAGCGGGAGGTCTACCGCCAGCTCGCGATCGGAGTCGCGCTGACGCTCTTCATCTTTCTCGCGCTGGTGAAGTTCACTGGCCTGCTGCTCGCAGCGCTTATCGCCGGATTCATCGGCGGCGCGGTGCAGCCTTATCTCTTCAAGGATCTGAAATTCCGCTAAGCGCAATCGCGCGGAGGAAAGAATGAAGATCGAAAGGGCGGAACCGTCGCGTGAGCCAAGCGCCGATGTCCTCTTGCAGGATGTCGAGCGCATTGCTGCGATCTTCACGAGTTGGGAGGAGGGCCAGCAGACGGTCGTCCTTGGCTTCCGCCGTGCGATCGACGAGCTGCATAAGGATGTGCTGCGCAAACTGATCGCGTCGATGAAAGAGGTTCCGGGCGGCCTCGAGGCCTTGCGCGGCACGGCGCAGGATCCGCTCGTCTATGCGGTTTTGCGTCACCACGGGCTGTTGCGTGCGAGCCTGCAAGAGCGCGTCGAGCAGGCGCTCGATTCGATCCGGCCGATGCTGGCGGCGCATGGCGGCAATGTCGAATTGGTTTCGGTGACGCCGCCCGATGCGATCGAGGTGCGGTTCGTCGGCAATTGCGACAATTGCCCTTCGTCGACGCTTACTTTCGTTGCCGGTGTGAAGCAGGCGATTAGCGAGCATTGTCCGGAGATCACCAATATCCGGCAGGTGAAGGGCAGCGGCCAAGCGTCCGAGATTTCGTTCACCAGCCCCTTCGTCGAGCCGCATGCGCAGGAATGGCATTTCGCCGGCATGCTTTCAGCGGTGCCCGATGGTGGCATGGCGCAAGCGCAGGTCGCCGGGCGGGCGATCCTACTGACGCGCGTCGGCTTCGTGGTGCATGCCTTCGACAATGTGTGTCCGCATTTCGGCATGCCGATGGATGGCGGCACGATGCGCGAGGGCCGCATCGCCTGTCCGCATCATGGTTTCGTGTTCGATGCGAGGTCTGGCGCCTGTCTCACAGCGCCCGATCTGCATTTGGTTCAGCATGCGGTGCGGCTTGACGGTGCGCGCATCGACATCAGCCTGCGGAGCGCCTGATGCGCGTATCTCTGCGCCCACAAATCCGGCCTGAGTTCGCGACAGGAGCCTTCGCAGCGGCCGAGCCTTTGCTCGATCCCGCCGGTCCCTTTTGCGTGCTGGGCTCGGAGCCGACAGGCGCCGATAGCGTGCATCCGGTGGTGCCTGGGCCTGCAACGATGTTCGGGCCGCGCGGTGCAGCCTTGGCGGGGCCTGACGGGCCGCTCTTTGTCGCCGATACGGGTCATCATCGCCTGCTAGTCTGGCGCAGACTTCCCACAAGCGATCTTGCGCCGGCTGATTTTTGCATCGGCCAGCCGGATTTCTTCCATGAGGGCCGCAACGCCAAGGGCGCGCCCTCCGCTGCTACGTTCAATGTGCCGACAGGCGTTGCCGCGACCCAAAATCTCTTGGCTGTTGCCGATCCCTGGAACCATCGCGTGCTGCTCTGGCACGGCCTGCCGGATCGCGCGCGGCCGGCGGATGTCGTTCTCGGCCAGATGGACGGCACGGCGACGCTTGCCAATCGCGGCGGCGAGCCAACGGCTGAGAGCCTCAACTGGTGCTATGGCGTTGCCGTCATCGGTACGTCGCTTGTCGTGTGTGACACCGGCAACCGCCGCGTTCTGATCTGGCACGCGATTCCGACGCAGAACGGCACCCCCGCCGATATTGTTCTAGGTCAAGGCGCGATGGACTGCCGTGACGAGAATGGCGGCAAGGGTGTCGATGGCTTTGGCATGCGCTGGCCGCATGCGGTCGCGCAGATCGGCGAGAGAGTCATCGTCGCGGATTCCGGAAACAATCGCTTGATGGTTTGGGAACGGCTGCCGGACCGCAGTGGCGCGGCCTGCGATTTTCTGCTGGGTCAAAGTGCGCTGACCTCCTGCGAGCATAATCGCGCCTCCTATCTGCCGGATGCCGGCGGGCTCAACATGCCTTATGGCTGCGCGGCGCTTGGCGATCGGCTCGCCGTAGCGGATACGGCGAATTCGCGGCTTGTCGGCTTCGACGGCGATCGTCTCGCCATGGCGGCCGCGGCCTCGCGCTTGACCGGCCAGCCGGATTTTCAGTCGAAGGGCGACAATCGCTGGCAGACTCCCGTGCGCGACAGTCTCTGCTGGCCTTATGGGCTGACGGCCTGTGGCGATATCGCGGTCGTCGCCGACTCCGGCAATAACCGCGTTCTATTATGGAGGGCGGCGCCGTGACGGCTCTCCTCGAAAGCCGATTGTGGGGCCGGATCGCGACCGAGATCCGCATTCGCGGCCTCGTGCAGGGCGTCGGCTTTCGCCCGACCGTCTGGCGGCTTGCAACAGAGCTTGGGCTCGCGGGCGACGTCTCGAATGACGGGGAGGGCGTGCTGATCCGTTTGGCCGGTGATGCGGGCGCTGCCGACCGGCTGATTTCAAACATTAAAAGCGAATGTCCGCCTTTGGCGCGCATCGACTCAATCGACATGCGCCCCGCCGTCCTTGCCGAAATCGGCGAGGGTTTCCGCATCGCCGAGAGCCGCGTCGGCGCGATGCAGACGCAGATCGCGCCGGATGCCGCGACATGCCCGGCCTGTCTTGCCGAAGTCCGCGATCCCTTCGCGCGGCGCTTTCGTTATCCTTTCACCAATTGCACCCATTGCGGGCCGCGCCTCTCGATGATCTGCGACGCGCCTTATGATCGCGCGAATACGACGATGGCGGATTTCGCGATGTGTCCCGCCTGCCGTGCCGAATATGAGGAACCGCGCGATCGGCGCTTTCACGCCGAGCCGATCGCCTGCCATGCCTGCGGACCGAAAGTGCGGTTGGAAAAGCTTGGCGCAGGCGCCGTCGAGTTTTCGGCCTTCAGCATGCTCGACGATGCAGATGCGGCCGCGGGGCTTTTGCTCGATGGCTTCATCGTCGCAATTAAAGGTCTTGGCGGATTTCATCTCGCCTGCGACGCGACCAATGCAGAAGCAGTGGCGCGGCTGCGCGCCCGCAAGCGACGCTATGCAAAACCTTTCGCCCTGATGGCGCGCGATCTTGATGTGATCCGGCCCTATGTCGTGCTCAATGACGAAGAGGAAGCGGCGCTGAAAAGCGCGGCGGCGCCCATCGTTTTGCTCGACCGGCGGTCCGACGCGGCTTTGCCGGAGGCGGTTGCGCCGGGCGTTGCGACCTTCGGATTCATGCTGCCCTATACGCCGCTGCATCATCTGATTTTCCGCAGGCTCGATCGGCCGATCATCATGACGAGCGGGAATGTCTCGGACGAGCCGCAGATCATCGACGATGCGGAGGCGCGTGCCGAACTCGCCGTGATCGCCGATTTCATGCTTTCGCATGATCGCCGCATCGCCGTCCGCATGGATGATTCCGTTGTGCGGGTCTCTGGCGGATCGCTGCGGCTGCTGCGCCGTGCGCGCGGCTTTGTTCCAGCGCCGATCGCTCTGCCGGAGGCTTTGCGCGGGGCCGCGCCGGTTCTCGCGATGGGCGGCGAGCTGAAGAGCACCTTCTGTCTGACGCGCCACGGCGAGGCCATCGTCTCGCAGCATATGGGCGATCTCGAAGATGCCCGCACACTGCAGGATTTCGAGCATACGCTGTCGCTTTTGCGCGCGCTCTATGATCATCATGCGTCAGTGATCGCCGTCGACCTTCATCCCGATTATCTGTCATCCAAGCTCGGACGCCAGATCGCGCGCGACGAAGGCTTGCCCGTCATCGCCGTGCAGCACCATCATGCACATATCGCAAGCGTGCTGGCAGAAAATGGCGTCGCGTCAGAAAGCGGACCGGTGCTCGGCATCGCGCTCGATGGGCTCGGCTTCGGCGACGATGGCGCGATCTGGGGCGGCGAGTTCTTGCTGGCGGATTATGCCGGCTACCGCCGCGTTGGTACGTTCAAGCCGGTTGCCATGCCGGGCGGTGCGCAGGCGATGCGCGAGCCCTGGCGCAATACGCTGGCGCATATTCTCGCCGAAATGGGCTGGCCCGCTTTTGACATGAATTTCGGCGACACGGCGCTCGGCGAATTTTTGCGCGCCAAGCCCGTCGATACGCTTGCGGCGATGATCAAGGCTGGCGTGAATGCGCCGCAGGCCAGTTCCTGCGGGCGACTCTTCGATGCGGTCGCGGCCGCCATCGGCATCTGCCGCGACAGCGTGCATCATGAAGGCGAGGCGGCGATCAAGCTCGAAGCGCTCGTCGACCGCGCGACAATGGCAGCGGTCGATGAAGATCTCGCCTATCCTTTCGGCATTCCCAATCTCAAAAGCTTGGGCATCCCTTACATCGAGCCCGTCGCCATGTGGCAGGCGCTGCTCGGCGATATTTATGAGAATACGCCGGCTCCGATCACGGCGGCGCGCTTTCACAAAGGCCTCGCCAAGGCGATCGTCGCAATGGCCTGCAAGGTTACGCGCGACGGCGACACGCAGATCACGCGGCGCGTGGCGCTCTCAGGCGGCGTTATCCAAAATCGCCTGCTGACGGAAGAGCTGCAGCGCCGGCTCGAAGCCGAAGGTTTTGACGTTCTGCTCAATGCGAAAGTGCCTGCGAACGATGGTGGCCTGTCACTCGGCCAGGCGGCGATTGCCGCTGCAAGGAGAGGTTAAGCCATGTGTCTCGGCATTCCCGGTCAGATCGTCGCCATCACCGACGCAAAGCGCAAATTGGCGAGCGTCGATGTGGGCGGGGTGAAGCGCGAGATTAACATTGCCTGCATCATTGACGAGCGTCCCATCGATGCCTGCGTCGGCGATTGGGTGCTCGTCCATGTCGGCTTCGCGATGAGCCGGATCAATGAGGAAGAGGCGGCCGAGACTTTGCGCCTGCTGCTGGAGCTTGGCGAAGCCCAGCAGGAGATTGCCGCAATGGCGGCACGCGCCAAAGAGGAGAGTCGGCAATGAAATATGTCGACGAATTCCGCGATCCCGAACGCGCCAAGAGCCTCCTGCAGGCGATCAATGTGCTGACTGCGAAGATCATGATCGGCCGCGACAGGCCTTTGCACATTATGGAAGTGTGCGGCGGCCATACCCATGCGATCTTCAAATATGGCATTGCCAATCTGCTGCCGCCCGAGATCGAATTGGTACATGGCCCGGGCTGCCCCGTCTGCGTTTTGCCGATCGGGCAGGTGGACGATTGCGTTGCCATCGCCGAGACGCCGGGCGTGATCTTCACGACGTTCGGCGATGCGATGCGCGTGCCTGGCTCGAAGAAGAGCCTGTTGCAGGCGAAGGCCGAGGGTGCCGATATCCGCATGGTCTATTCGCCGCTCGATGCGCTCGACATCGCGCGCGAAAATCCGCAGCGCGAAGTGGTCTTCTTCGGGCTCGGCTTCGAGACGACAATGCCGGCGACGGCCTTCACTTTGCTTCAGGCAGAGGCGGAGGGCGTCGCGAATTTTTCCGTCTTCTGCAATCACATCACCATCATTCCGACGATGCAGGCGCTGCTCGATTCGCCCGATCTCGATCTCGACGGCTTTTTGGGGCCTGGCCATGTGTCGATGGTGATCGGCACGCGCGCCTATGATTTCGTGGCTGAGCGCTATCATCGGCCGCTCGTCGTCGCGGGTTTCGAGCCGCTCGATATTCTGCATTCGATCTGGCTCGTTCTTCAGCAATTGGCGGAGGAGCGCGCCGCGATCGACAATCAATATGGCCGCGTCGTGCCGGAAGACGGCAATCGCGCCGCGCTCGAAGCGATCGCGCGCGTCTTCGAACTGCGCGAATTTTTCGAATGGCGGGGCCTTGGCTCGATCGATCATTCAGGCGTGCGGCTGCGGCAAAACTATGCGCGCTTCGATGCCGAGCGCAAATTCGCCGTGCCGTCCTTAAAGGTCGCAGACCCGCAGGCCTGCCAATGCGGTGATGTGTTGAAAGGCGTGCTGAAACCGAAGCAATGCCGCGTATTCGGCACCTCTTGCACGCCGGCGACGCCGCTCGGCGCGCTAATGGTCTCGTCCGAAGGCGCCTGCGCCGCTTATTATCAATATGGCGATTTCGAAGCCCGCACCAATCTCGCGGTGGATGCAGCATGACGAAGATCGATCCTGCCAAATCCATGCGGCCGCAGCGCAAGCTCCGCGACGGCATCCATGTTCCAAAGGTCACGCTGGCGCATGGCGGCGGCGGCAAGGCGATGCGCGATTTGATCGACGATGTCTTCGTCTCGGCCTTTGATAATCCGCTGCTGGCGCCGCTTGAGGACCAGGCCCGCTTCAATCTCGCGGATCTCGCGCGCCATGGCGATAGGCTGGCCTTCACGAGCGATTCCTTCGTCGTCGATCCGCTTGAATTTCCGGGCGGTGACATCGGCAAGCTGGCGGTCTGCGGCACCGTCAACGATCTCGCCGTAGGAGG
Source organism: Methylovirgula sp. (assembly GCA_052144065.1). Taxonomy (GTDB): domain Bacteria; phylum Pseudomonadota; class Alphaproteobacteria; order Rhizobiales; family Beijerinckiaceae; genus Methylovirgula. Next base: position 7,788 of record JBKQRA010000021.1, read on the forward strand.
CGCGAAGCCGCTCTATCTCTCCTGCAGCGTCATCATCGAGGAGGGCACGGACGTGGCATTGCTGCGCCGCGTGGCCAAATCGATGGCGGTGACGGCCGCCGAGGCCGGCGTCGCGATCGTGACGGGCGACACGAAAGTCGTCGGCCATGGCTCTTGCGACAAGCTTTTCATCAATACGGCCGGCGTCGGCGTGATCCGCGACGGGCTCGACTTCGGCGCGCATCGGGCCGAAGTGGGTGATGTGATTCTCGTCAACGGGCTGCTCGGCGATCATGGTGCGGCGATCCTCGCGGCGCGCGGCGATCTACGGCTCGAAACGCAGATCGAAAGCGATTGCGCCGCGCTCAATGGTTTGATCGATGCGCTGATCGCCGATTGTCCGCAGGTGAAATTCATCCGCGATGCGACGCGCGGCGGATTGGCGACTGTCGTCAATGAGATCGCCGAAGCCTCGGGCGTCGGCATCGAGCTCGACGAGCGCGCGACGCCGCTGCGCGAAGAGGTCAAAGGCTTTTGTGAGATCTTAGGGCTCGATCCGCTCTATCTCGCCAATGAGGGTAAGATCGTCGTCGTCGTGCCGGCCGCCAATGCGCAGGCGGCGCTTGGCGCCATGGCGGCGCATCCTTTGGGCCGCGATGCGGCCATCATCGGCAAAGTGACGTCGGGCAGGGCGGGGCGCGTCGTCATGCAGACCCATTTCGGCGGCAAGCGCATCGTCGACATGCTGGTCGGCGAGCAATTGCCGCGAATCTGTTGAGGCGCCGATGCATGAGATGGGCATTACACAATCGATTGTTGCCATCGTCTCTGAGCAGGCCGCCGGCCGCAAGGTCCGCCGCGTGACGCTGGAGATCGGTAAGCTCGCGGCGATCATGCCGGAGTCGATCCGCTTTTGCTTCGATGTCGTTTCTCAGGGCAGCGCTCTCGATGGTGCGGCGCTCGACATCATCGAAATTCCCGGCAGGGCGCGCTGTCTCGCCTGTGGCGCAGAGGTGGCGCTCACCGAACCTTTCGGCCGCTGCAGTTGCGGTTCGCATCGGCTGGAGCGGCTCGCCGGCGAAGAGCTGAACATCAAAAGCATGGAATTGGAGACGGTCTGATGTGCGGAACATGCGGATGCAGCGAGACGGACAAGGTGACCGTCACCAATCTCCAGTCGGGCGCCACGGATCATGTGCATCCGCATGCGCATGATGATCACGATCACGGCCATCACGATCATGCACATGGCGAGCATGACCACGATCACGACCATGATCATGATCACGCGCACGGCCACGATCACCATCCGCATGCGCACGAAACCGTCGCGCTCGAACGGGCGATCCTCGCCAAGAATGATCGGCTGGCGGAGCGCAATCGTGGCTGGTTCGAAGGCCGCGAGATTTTGGCGCTCAATCTTGTCAGCTCGCCGGGTGCCGGCAAGACATCGTTGCTGGAGCGCACGATCCGCGAGCTGAAAGGCGAAATGCCGATCAGCGTGATCGAAGGCGATCAGCAGACCCTGAACGACGCTGAGCGGATCAAGGCGGCCGGCGCGCCGGCCGTACAGGTGAACACCGGCACCGGCTGCCATCTAGAAGCCGATATGATCGGGCGCGGCCTTGCGCAATTGCGGCCGGCTTTCGGCTCGGTGCTGATGATCGAGAATGTCGGCAATCTGGTCTGTCCGGCGATGTTCGATCTTGGCGAGAAGGCGAAGGTCGTCGTCCTCTCCGTCACCGAGGGCGAGGACAAGCCGCTCAAATATCCGCATATGTTCAAAGCGGCGGCTCTTATGATCGTCAGCAAGATCGATCTTCTGCCGCATGTCGATTTCGACATTGACCGCTGTGAGGCTTTGGCGCGGGAGGTCAATCCGGACATCATTTCGATCCGTCTTTCCGCACGCAGCGGCGAGGGCATGACGCAATGGTACGACTGGCTGCGCGCCGCACGCCGCTCGATCACGCTTGCGGCTGCAGAATAGGCGAGGGGCTCTCGTAATTTAGGCCGAGCGGCGAAGGCTTGACCGACGTAAACTGAAACAGTGATGGGGTTGTCATGCTTAGCCTTCTCTACAAAGCTTTCGACGACATGGACGTCTCGGTCAAAACCAAACTCATCGGCATCTACACTGCCGTGATCGCTCTCGTCGTCTTCAGCTGGGGCTGGGCGTTCGCCGAGTTTCATGATCGCCCCATTCTGCTCGGCACGGCTTTGCTGGCCTTCAGCTTCGGGCTGCGCCATGCGGTCGATGCCGATCACATCGCGGCGATCGACAATGTGACACGCAAATTCATGCAGGAGGGCAAGCGGCCGGTCGCGGTCGGCTTCTTCTTCTCGCTCGGCCATTCGAGCGTGGTGATTTTGGCCTCGCTCGCTTTGGTGCTCGCGACGACGGCGCTGAAGGACCGCTTCAATGTCTTCAAGGAGGCAGGGAGCCTCGTCGGCACGTCGGTCTCGGCGATTTTCCTGATCGCGATCGCGGCCTTCAATCTCATCATTTTTCTGTCGATCTACCGCGCTTTCCGCCGCGCCTGCCAGGGCGAGGTGATCGCCGACGAAGATCTCGATATCATTCTCGCACAACGCGGTTTTCTTTCGCGCATCTTCCGCCGGCTATTCAATCTCGTCTCATCGAGCTGGCACATGCTGCCGCTCGGCTTTCTGTTCGGCCTCGGCTTCGATACGGCAACCGAAATCGCGGTGCTGGGCATTTCGGCGGCGGAAGCGTCGAAGGGGATGCCGATCAGCGCCATCATGGTGTTTCCCATGCTCTTCACCGCCGGCATGTCGCTCGTTGACACGACGGACGGGGTGCTGATGCTCGGCGCCTATGGCTGGGCCTTTCAGAACCCGTTGCGCAAGCTGTTCTATAATATGACGATCACGCTGGTCTCCGTGCTGGTCGCGGTGATCGTGGGCGGCATCGAGACGCTTGGCCTCATCGGCGACCGGCTTTCCCTCAAGGGTGTCTTTTGGGATGCGATCGGCACGATCAACGAACATTTTGGCATGCTCGGCTATGGCATCATCGCTCTGTTCATCGTGAGCTGGCTCGGCTCCGTCGCTTTCTATCGGCTGAAAGGCCTCGACAAACTCGAAACACTCGATGCGACGATTTTGCGTGACGCCGACGCGGCTTGATTGCTGGCGCGCCGCCATCTGCTAGACTTCGCCGATCTCTTTCGCGATCGGTGATGCAATGGTGCTTGAAGTCGGTTTTCTGCTTTTTCCGCAGGTGCAGCAGCTCGATCTGACCGGGCCTTACGAAGTCCTCGCGTCTCTGCCGGGAACGCGCGTGCATCTCATCTGGAAAGACCGCCAGCCGATCATGGCTTCGACGGGCCTGCAGCTGATGCCCACGGATGATTTCGAAAGCTGTCCGCCGCTCGACATCTTCTGTGTGCCGGGCGGCGTCGGGATCAATCCGCTGCTGGAAGACAAAGACGTCATCGCCTTCGTGCAGCGCCAGGCGGCGCGCGTGCGCTACTTGACCTCCGTCTGCACCGGAGCGCTGGTCTTGGGTGCTGCCGGCCTGCTACGCGGCAAGAGAGCGACGACGCATTGGAATGCGCGCGATTTCTTAGAGTCCGTTTTGAAATTCACGGATGGGTGTTTCTTCGAACGAGATTGCCGCCCATAGCGACGAAGATCATAGCGTGAGAGACGTCGATACGCTGC
>JBKQRA010000022.1:0-4678 GCA_052144065.1 Methylovirgula sp.
CTCCTGAAGCAACAAAGCTCCAATACTTGAAAGGCTAAGCGAGCATTTGGCGCAAGTCTAGTATAATTTCGACTGCAAACTTAGTTTACTATCGTTGCTCAAGATGAACGTACCGCAATGCAATGTCATTGCGAGGATCTTTAGGAAACACCGCCAACGAGTGCCGCGTGCTCATAAGCAGCGATGATCTCGGCGATGCGTGCGGCGACCTTCGTCACCGCCGCTTGCACGACGGGCGTAAGCTCGAGACCAAAATCAAGCGACGCCGCTTCAATGAGGAAGACAGTCACCTCGTCCGGAAATTGATCGGCGAAGATGCGGCGTCCGGCGTAAAGCGCATGATCCCAACGGAAATCATGCAGGTTGAAGCTCTGCTTCGGGGGACCTTCGAGTTCTTGTCCCGGCACTTCGAAAATCGCGCCGGGTTCGGAGCCGCTCGTGCAGGCATCGACGATCACGAGCTTACGCGCGCCGCGCGCCTGGAATAGAATCTCCATGCCGCCCGTCCCCGCATCGAAGAGCTTCACGGCATCGGATGAGACAGGCCGGCTTTCGCTCAGCGCGCGAATAACGGCGACACCCGCGCCATCATCCGATCGATTGAGATTGCCGCAGCCGATGACGACGAGCACGGCGCCTCCCTATGAGGCCAATGCGGCGCTCAAATGCGCCAAAGCCTGCACCACCATTCCGGCTCGACCGGCACGGCGAGTTCCGGCAAGTCGCACCATTTGCGATGGACGAGGTAATACATGCACTCCATGCAGCGATATTGCTCCTCCCCATAAGGATGATCGACGAAGCCGCCGATCACGAGCTTGCTCTTCAGATCCTTCGGATCGAGCGCCCGCAACTCGTTCAAGATCGCGCTGAACTCCTTGTCGGTTTCGGGAAAGGGCTCCGTCTTCGTCGCCAATCCCTGTGCCAGCAGTTCACCGATCTTGGCCCGGTCTGCGTCGTCCTGCATGACCGACATGAGAACCCTCCTCCCCGTTGCAGACATGAAGGGACGCGCGAGAACACCGATGCTCCCGCCGCCCACAGCTGCTGGTATCGTTTATTCCTATCTATGACTCTTTCGCATGAAAGATAGGATAGTCGAAACCGCAGGGCGCTCGCATCCCATAAAAAGGTAGAGGCCGACGCTTCATCCGTACCGACGCTGGCAACGAAAAAGGCGGAGAGCACGATTGACGCGCTCCCCGCAAGACAGGATCAGGCCGTACGGAAGCGGGCCAGCTCCTCGCCGGTCTTCGCATCATGCGCATGCACGGTGCAGACGAGGCACGAATCATAAGAACGTGCCACGTGGCCGACTTCGACCGGATCATGCGGGTCCTTGATCGGCGTTCCGATCAAAGCCTCTTCGATCGGACCGCGCTCGCCCGTCGTTGCGCGCGGGCCGACGTTCCAGGTCGTCGGCGCGATCATCTGATAGTTCTTGATCTTGCCGCCCTGCACTTCGATCCAGTGGCACAGCGCGCCACGGATCGCTTCCGTCGCGCCCCAGCCGCGGCCGTCCTTTTCGGTCGGCTTGATGTACCATTCATCGTTGAGCCGCAGTTCGCGCAGCACGCGCTCGATCTCGCGATAGATCTTCGCGCCTTCATGCATGCGGGCGAAATGGCGCAGCGCCACGCTGGCGCCGCCCATCTTGCGATACATGTCGAGCACCAGCGGATCCTGCCATTGCCAGCTTTCGCCATGGGTGCCGCCGGCAACGAGCTGACGGGCGAGCGGCCCGGCTTCGAGACGGCCGTTCTCGGAATGCGCGACCGCCGTCGCCCAGGAATATTTCCCGGCATGGTCGAGATCGTTCTTGGAGATCGGCTTCGTCGTGCGGTCGAAGGGATGCACAGGGCCGCCTTCGTCATACCAGGAATGCAGCGTATCCTCGCGCGTAAAACCCTGCTCCATGAGTTTGTGCGTATCGGTCGCGCCGTCATAGACGCCACTCTTCATGATGAGCGCGGCATTGCGGCCGTCGATCGTCGGCTTATTGTATTTGTCCTCATGCGGGAGATAGCCCCAGGTCACATATTTGCCGTGGCCCCGGCCGTATTTGTCGAGACCGATATCGAGGCTCATGCGCCAGAAGAGGCCGAGATCGGAATTGGCATGTTCCGGCCGCTCATCGAGCCAGGCCATGAAGTCGTCATAGCTCTTGATCTCTTCATAACGCTCCAGCGAGCAGCCGAGCCACACCGGCTCCAGCCAGTTGCGGCGGAAATGCTCGAGGATCGACCACGCGCGCGTGACGTCCGTCAGAGTCGGCGCGCACATCACGCCGCCCGGAACCATATAGCTCGAATGCGGCCATTGCCCACCGAGCAGCGCGTAGATCTCGACCGGACGGCCGGAGATGGTGACGCCAAGCTCGTAATTCGTGCCGGTGAAGGGCGCCCAGCGCTTGACCGCCTCTTCATAATATTTGCTGCCGGAATAGGCCTTGTTCGTATAGTCGATCATGAACAGGCCGTAGTGATGACGCGGCAGACTCTGGATCGATTCCGTGAGCTGGCCGAGATTGCGCGCGAGGATCGCATTACGCGGCACGGTCGTGCCCCAAGCCGTATCGAGCGCCCAGGCGGCGCAGGTCAGATGCGAGGCGCCGCAGATGCCGCACGCGCGGGGCGTCACCACAAGCCCAGCCTGCGGATCCTTGTCGCGCAGAATGATCTCGAAGCCGCGGAACAGTTCCGCTTGCGTCCACGCATTGACGACGACGCCATCGGCGATTTCAACACGCACGTCGAGATCGCCTTCGACGCGGCCGACCGGCGAGATATCGAGAGTTTGAACGGCTGCACCAGCCATGATGAGAACTCCTCAAATACAGAGAAAGGGATAGGCAGCTTCGATCAAACGACGAATATGTCCTTCTCGGCCCAGGCCGGCGCGGCGGCTTTCGCGGCACCCGTCAGCTTGATGTAGCCGGTCTTGTCGACACCAGACGGCATGTCCTTCGGCACGCCCATCACGGTCTGCGTCTTGAAGACGGTGCCGGGATCGAGATCGTAGAAGGGGAATTCCGGCTCGGTGCAGCCCATGCAGGGCATGCCCGCGCGGGTCTTGGAGGATTGCCGGTTCCACAGAATGCGGTTGCAGGGGCTGTGCGTCATCGGCCCGCGGCAGCCGAGATCATAGAAGAGACAGCCTTTGCGTTGGCCAAATTCGGTCGCCGAAACTTTGTAGGCGAAGTGCATGTTGCGGGTGCAGCCCGTCTGCGTGAAGCTCGTGAAGAAGGTTTTAGGCCGCTGAAACTCGTCGAGCGAAAGATCGCCGCCGCGACCCGAAGCGACCGCCACGAGGATCTGCGTCACCCAATCGGGATGCGCGGGACAGCCGGGAATGTTGATGACCGGCAGACCGGCCTTCGATTTGAAGCCTGTGCCGAGCGAGCCGCCGGCAGCGCGTTTCAAAAATTGCAGGCCGACGGATTCGCTGGGATTCGGCGCCATCGCGGGAATGCCGCCCCAGGTCGCGCAGTCGCCGATCGCAACGACGAACTGCGCCGCGTCTGAAAGTTCCTTGACCCAATCCTTCATCGGCCGGCCGCAGAAGCGGTTCCAATTGCCGCTGCCGTTCGGCGCGTTCACCACAGTGCCTTCGAAGACGAAGATATCGAGCGGGATTTTTCCCGAGACGCAATCCTGCAGAAGCGTCTTCACATTGTCGCCGAGCTCGAGGCCGAGCGACGGATGCCACAGAACATTAATGCCGAAGTCGGTGACGAGATCGCAGGCGCTTGGTTCCTCGGCATTGAGGAAGGACATTGTGTTGCCGGAACATGCGCCGCCTTGAAGCCACAATAGATTGGCCATGGAATCCTCCCTGATTGGCAGGGAAGTAAGCGCAGGGCTTATGCCAATGGCGCGCGAAAAAAACTTCGCCAATCTTTCAAAGGCTTGATTGAAATTGCAGTGCGGAAAATCACTTTGTGCAGCGCGCGAATGACAAGCAACTTAATTTGCGATTGTAAAGTTCGTTTACAGGGCGCGGCGCGCGATCGATGCGTCAGCCGTGGCGATTGCCGCATTGCGGGCATTCGACTTCGAAGGCATAGCCGAACCAGATGCCGCGGCAGCGGCTGCACCAATGGCCGGTCATTTGGCCTTCGCGCATGCCGAGATGGCGCGCCATCTTGCCGACGCCGAGATCGGTGAAGCCACCGCTGGAACTGCCGGGCGGCGTGGTCCGCGAGACCGGAAAGCGCACAATGTCGGCGCTGTCGTCTCCGTCGCTATCGTCCTGCTCTGCCATTGAAACGATCCTGCACTGCCGATAGACTGGCACAACTTTTTGGCAATGCAAAAATCGGTCTTTCGTTGCCAGCATGGATCGTTGTTCAATCCATTTATGTCTCACGAGCGCCCAATGTCGAGTTTGGCCGATCTGCCGGAATTGGTGGGCTTTTTTAGTTACTCGCGCCAAGACGACGAGGATTCAGGGGGTGCGCTTTCCAAGCTGCGGGACAAAATCGCCCGCGAACTGGGCATGCGCCTTGGCCGCGACCGCCGCGACTTTCGTCTCTGGCAAGATAAAACGGCCATAGCCTATGGCACGCTCTGGAAGGATGAGATTACGCGAGCGATCGCAGAATCCGCCTTCTTCATTCCGATCGTGACTCCGCGAACAGTCAGGAGCCCGCATTGCAAATTCGAATTCGAAAGCTTCT
>JBKQRA010000023.1:0-2541 GCA_052144065.1 Methylovirgula sp.
GGCGCGATCTTGCCTTCGACATGGGTGATGTCGGAATCCTCGAAACAGCGCACGACATGGGCGATGGCGTCGCATTCGCGGATCGTCGCGAGAAACTGGTTGCCGAGCCCTTCGCCTTTCGAAGCGCCGCGCACGAGGCCGGCGATATCGACGAAGGTCAGGCGCGTCGGGATGATCTCTTTCGACTGAGCGATGGCGCAAAGTTTTTCGAGCCGCGGGTCGGGAACCGCAACATCGCCAACATTCGGCTCGATCGTGCAAAAGGGATAATTGGCGGCCTGTGCCGCCGCCGTTTGCGTCAAAGCATTGAACAGGGTCGATTTGCCGACATTCGGCAGACCGACGATACCGCATTTGAAACCCATTATGATCAACTCTCAGGGGGTTGGCAGGACGGCCTCGCGGCTCGGCAGCCGGCCGTTCTCATCGCCCAAAGGCAGGAAGCGGCCCCGCCAGAAAGGCTTCAAGAGCCGCGCGTCGCGGCCGTACCCGCCTGCCGGACAAGTTCCTCATCCAGGCTGACCGAGACGCTGGTCACGGAAACTCTCCGCGGCTCCAGGAACATCGTGAGTATTGGATGCGGCCGTTCGGAGTCAAGGAGCAGTCTCTGCATCGAGCCGTTCGCGCAGCGAGCTCAGGTTGTCCCGCATGGCCACGACGTCTTCCACGGAACTTCCCGTGGCGCAGAGAATATCATGCGGGATGGATTTCGCCTGGGCGCGCAAACTGCGGCCGCGCGGCGTCAGCGTGATAAGGACTTGCCGTTCGTCCTCAGCGCCGCGACGGCGTGTGACGAGCCCAGAGTGTTCGAGACGTTTGAGGAGCGGCGTGAGAGTGCCGGAATCGAGATACAGGCGGGCGCCGATCTCCTTCACGCTCACATCATCTTTCTCCCATAAAATGAGCATGACGAGATATTGCGGATAGGTGAGACCGAGTGGTGCCAGCAGGGGTTTATAGACGCGATTGAGCGCGTGCGCCGTGGAGTAAATGGCAAAACAAAGTTGGTTGCTGAGCCGCAAGGCGTCAGCTTCGAATTTTTTCATTTGGCACCTGCGCGTCCACGACATCATCTCCGGCTTCAACTCGGCATTTCCCGCCAGAATGTTCAAAGGTCGCCATCCGAAGAGCCTTCAAGTCAATAGGTTACCGCAGCCTCGACCGCAAACCGGATTTTGCCCTTCCGATCAGCGCGGAAGTCTTCGGCGCGACAGTTCCGCCAGGGACAAATCCCCTGTAAGAATTATATTGTGCACAATTGAGTAGTGCAATATATACATAGCGTACTCCGAAGGGGGTAGGCAGAAAAAGGATCTCGCCATGTCAGTGAATGTTCTCTATCGCACACGCGCAACGGCAACCGGCGGTCGCGACGGCCATGCCGCAACGGCGGACGGCAGTCTCGATGTGACGCTCGCCGTGCCGAAGGAGCTCGGCGGCGCGGGCGGTCCCGGCAACAATCCCGAACAGCTCTTCGCCGCAGGCTATTCCGCCTGTTTCATCGGCGCGATGAAGGCCGTCGCCGCACAAGGCGGCCCCAAGGTTCCGGCTGACACGAGCGTCACCGCCGAGGTCGGTATCGGTCCGCGCAGCGAAGGCGGCTTCGGTCTCACCGTTGCCTTGCAAGTTTCGCTGCCTGGTCTTGCGCGTCCGGATGCAGAGGCTCTTGTCCAAAAGGCCCATCAGGTCTGCCCCTATTCCAACGCGACCCGCAACAACGTCGATGTGCGGCTGAGCGTGGTCTAGCCGATAGCAGGCTACGCCAGTGTGACGAATGTGAGCGCCCGCGCGCGATCGATCCTTTGATCGCGCGCGGGCGGGAGGCCCGTCAACCGACCCATGCTGAGCGCTTCGCCAAGGCGCTGCCGTTGCCGGAAAAGTGGAGCTGGCAACTCGAGTTGTCGCCCAGAGCTCTCCTCACCCCTCCCTCGACAAAACCCGGCATCTCGTCTATAGGCACCGCTTCAATTCAAAACAGCGTCCCGAAACGCACGCCTAAGCTTGCTTGAGCCCGCGGCGAAACGGCAGGAATTAAACCCGTGAACATTAACGAAACTCTCGAGGCCGAACAGGCGGATAAACACGCGGCACACCGGTCCGCCCCGGACTTTCAGCCGGGCGACACGATCGTCGTCAATGTCAAGGTGAAGGAAGGCGACCGCACCCGCGTCCAAGCTTATGAAGGGGTCTGCATCGCGCGCCAGGGCGGCGGCCTCAACGAGAGCTTCACCGTTCGCAAAATCTCTTATGGCGAAGGCGTGGAGCGCGTGTTCCCGATCTATTCGCCGATGATCGATTCGATCAAAGTTGTGCGCCGCGGCAAGGTCCGGCGTGCGAAGCTGTACTACTTGCGCGATCGGCGCGGCAAAGCCGCGCGTATTGCTGAAAAGATGGAGACACCCTCGGCAAAAGCGGCGCGCGAGGCAGCCAAGAAAGAGACCAAAGCGGCCACTAAGGCAGCCAAAGCCGCGAAGTGAATGTGAAGCGGCGGCTCCCTTCTCTCTCTCTGAAGAGGGGCATTTTCAGACAGGGGCGTTCAAG
>JBKQRA010000024.1:0-15552 GCA_052144065.1 Methylovirgula sp.
GCCAGGTCATCGCGACCTTCTCGAAGAAGCCCGTCTTCGGCTATCTCGGCATGGCCTATGCCATGGTCGCGATCGGCGTCGTCGGCTTCCTCGTCTGGGCCCACCATATGTACACGGTCGGCCTGTCGCTCGACACGCAGCGCTATTTCGTCTTCGCGACGATGGTGATCGCGGTCCCGACCGGCGTGAAGGTGTTCTCGTGGATCGCGACCATGTGGGGCGGCTCGATCAGCTTCCGCACGCCGATGATCTGGGCGACGGGCTTCATCTTCCTCTTCACCGTCGGTGGTGTGACGGGCGTCGTGCTGGCGAATGCCGGTGTCGACCGCGCGCTCCACGAAACCTATTTCGTCGTCGCGCACTTCCATTATGTGCTGTCGCTCGGCGCGGTCTTCGCGCTCTTTGCCGGGTTCTACTACTGGTTCCCGAAGATGAGTGGCTACATGTACAATGAGACTCTCGCCAACATTCACTTCTGGCTGATGTTCGTCGGCGTCAATCTGACTTTCTTCCCGCAGCACTTCCTCGGCCTTTCGGGCATGCCGCGGCGCTATATCGACTATCCGGATGCCTATACGCTCTGGAACGAGGTCTCGTCCTACGGTTCCTATATCTCGGCGTTCGGCGTGATCCTGTTCTTCTATGTGATCTTCGATGCCTTTGCGAAGAAGCGCCTTGCCGGCGACAATCCGTGGGGCCCTGGCGCGACCACGCTCGAGTGGACGCTGTCGTCGCCGCCGCCGTTCCATTGCTTCGAGACGCTGCCGCGCATCACCGGGGGCGATCATTGAGATTGGCCCATAGATAAAGTCTGGCTTTGCTATGAGTCTGGTCGAGGACACAAACGGCGTCGGGCCGGGGCAGATTGCGATCTCCATCGCGAGCCCCGGCGACTACATCGCGCTGCTCAAGCCGCGCGTCATGTCGCTGTCGATTTTCACGGCTTTGACCGGTCTCCTGCTCGCGCCAGGCCATATCAACCCGGTTGTCGGTTTCGCGTCGCTGCTCGCCATTGCGGTCGGCGCGGGCGCCTCGGGCGCGCTGAACATGTGGTATGACGCCGATATCGACGCCATCATGCAGCGCACGCTTCGGCGGCCGATTCCGATGGGCAGGGTGACGGGCGCGGAAGCGCTGGCCTTCGGCCTCATCCTGTCCTTCTTCGCCGTCTTCACCCTTGGCGTAGTCGCCAATTGGGCTGCCGCGGCGCTGCTCGCCTTCACCATCTTCTTCTATGTCGTCGTCTACACGATGTGGCTGAAGCGCTCGACGCCGCAGAACATCGTCATCGGCGGCGCCGCCGGGGCCTTTCCGCCGATGGTCGGCTATGTCGCGGCGACCGGCAATGTGAGCCTCGCGAGCCTGATCCTCTTCGCGATCATCTTCGTATGGACGCCGCCGCATTTCTGGGCGCTGGCGCTCGTGAAGGCTGGCGATTATCAGCGCGCCGGCATTCCGAACATGCCGAATGTGAAAGGCCCCGATCGGACCCGGCTGGAGATCTTGATCTACAGCTTCATATTGGTGCCGCTCGGGACGATGCCTTTCTTCTTCGGCTTTGCCTCGCCGGTCTACGGCGCTCTATCCATTGCGCTGGGCGCTGCCTTCATTGGCTTGGCAGTGCGCGTCTATCGCACCCGTTCGGGTCCGATGGCCGATAAATGCGCGATGCAGCTCTTCGGCTTTTCGATCCTTTATCTTTTCCTGCTCTTCGCCGAGATCCTGTCGGAACGGGTGATCGCGCTCGTCCTGCGGCTGGTGGGTTGAGCCATGGGCACGGATAAGGACCTTCCAGGGATCACGCTGACGCCGCAGCAATTGAAGAGCCGGCGCCAGCGCAATGTCGCAATCGGTCTCGCGGTCGGATTCTTCGTGCTGCTCTTTTATGTCGTGACGATCGCCAAGCTCGGTCCTGGCGTCACCCGCTCACCAATGTAACGAATACCATGGCGCGATCTTCTCAACCCCTCACGCAGAAACGCCGCGGCACTCTCATCGCAAGTGCGGTTGCCGTGACCTTTCTGGGTATGCTCGCGCTCTCCTTCGCAGCGGTGCCGCTCTATCGTCTGTTCTGTGCGCACACTGGTTTTGCTGGGACGACCCAGGTCGCGCATACAGCTCCGGTCTTGCGCGGTAAGCGCGACATGGTCGTGCGCTTCGATACCAATGTTGGCAAAGGACTCCCCTGGACTTTCGTGCCGGATACGCCGGAGATCACCGTGCGCACCGGGCAGACGGCGACCGTCTTCTTCAAGGTCACCAATCAAAGCGACCGCGCGGTTGTCGCTCAGGCGGGCTATAATGTGACACCCGATCAGATGGGGGGCTATTTCGACAAGATCAGCTGTTTCTGCTTCTCGACGCAAAAGCTCGGGCCGCATGAGACGGCGGATATGCCGGTTGTGTTTTTCGTCGATCCCGCGCTTGAACAAGACAAGACGATGGACGGGATCGATACGGTCACTCTGTCCTATACCTTTTATCCGGTGGCGCGTTCGACGGCGCTGGAGCAAGGGCAGGGCAAAGCGGCGGTACCGCCTCTCTAAGAGGCGAATGGAATTTGCGCCGGGCGTCTCCCGGCAAGAGGTGGCGACCGCCGGAGTATTCCGGACCGGTTTCTGAAACACAAAGCAGCCGTGGGTAGATCGGTTGCAAACGGGGAAGAGGGAAGAGGAAATCGTCATGTCGGACGCCCACGCGAAACCCAATCACGACTATCATCTCGTCGATCCGAGCCCGTGGCCGATCCTCGGCTCGATCGGTGCCTTCATCATGGCGGTCGGCGCTATCGCCTGGATGAAGAGCATTCCGTTCTTCGGCATCAAGATGGGCAGCTACGTCTTCGGCGTCGGCATCATTCTCATCCTCTACGTCATGGCCGCCTGGTGGACGGACGTCATCAAGGAGGCGGAATATCAGGGTCACCACACGCGCGTCGTGCAGATCAGCCACCGCTACGGCATGATCTTGTTCATCGCCTCTGAGGCGATGTTCTTCGTCGCATGGTTCTGGGCCTTCTTCGACGCCAGCCTGTTCTCCGGCGAGAAGATCGAATATTTGCGTTATGCCTTCACTGGCGGTCATTGGCCGCCGAAGGGGATCGAAGTCATCGATCCCTGGCATTTCCCGCTGCTCAACACGCTGATCCTGTTGACCTCGGGCACGACGGTCACCTGGGCGCATCATGCGCTGCTGCATAATGATCGCGATGGGGTGAAGAAGGGTCTCATTCTGACGATCCTTCTCGGCATCAGCTTCACCTGCATCCAGGCCTATGAATATGCGCATGCGCCTTTCGCCTTCAAAGGCTCGATCTATGGCGCGACCTTCTTCATGGAGACCGGCTTTCACGGCTTCCACGTGATCATCGGCACGATCTTTCTGAGCGTCTGCCTGCTGCGCACCTTCCTGGGTCAATTCTCGCCGAAGCAGCATCTCGGCTTCGAATTCGCCGCCTGGTACTGGCACTTCGTCGACGTGGTGTGGCTGTTCCTGTTCTCCTGCATCTATGTGTGGGGCGGCTGGGGCGGCATCGTCGAACATTGATCGCGCGCTTACCTGCCGCGCGGCTTTGCCGCCGGCCAGCGACAATAATCAGCAGAGGCTCGCGCCAGTGCGCGGGCCTCGCCTTTCTGAGACGGCCTCAAATCGAGGGTCTTAAATGACGTCTTCGCCCAGCTGCTTGTGTGAGTTGAAATGAGCGAAGAGAAATCTCCTGCTCCTTCGCCCCTTGCGCCTTCCGGGCCCGCACCTTCGCCCTATGTGACGGGGCTGCTCGGCCGTTGTCCGCGCTGTGGTCGCGGCAAGATGTTCAAGGGCCTGCTGACGCTCGTGCCGCGTTGCGAGTCTTGCGGCCTCAATTTTTCTTTTGCCGATTCAGGCGACGGTCCTGCCGTCTTCGTGACTTTGTTCGCGGGCTTTCTCGTCCTTGGCGCCGCGCTCTGGACGGAGCTTACCTATGAGCCGCCGTTCTGGGTGCATCTCGTCATCTTCCTGCCGCTGACGGCCATCGTCTGCGTCGGCCTGCTGCGCCCGACGAAAGGCCTTCTCGTCGCCCTGCAATATAAGAACAAGGCGGAGCAGGGCCGTCTCGAGGGCTAGCGATGAGCGTTGCCGTCCCCGCCCAAAAGCCGATGAGCGTGCTGCGCCAGCTCCTCTGGCCGACGCTCTTCACCTTGTTCGCCGGCGGCATTCTCGTCACGCTCGGCATCTGGCAATTGCATCGCCTCGCCTGGAAGGAAGGCCTGCTCAACGAAATTGCGCAGCGGGCCGATGCGCCGCCCGTCGCCGCGCCGCCGCAAGCCGCATGGGCCGGGCTCGCGCCACAAGACTATGACTATCGTCATGTCACGCTGACCGGCCGCTTTGCCTATCAGGATACGGTGCTCGTCTTCACGCCCTCGGGGCCGCCGGGGGCCGGTCCCGGCTACCTGTTTCTGACGCCGCTCAAGCTTGCTTCCGGTGCCTATGTCATCGTCAATCGCGGCTTTGTTCCCGCCGATCTCGCGCCGAAACTCCGCGCTGAGTACGGCGCGGATGAAGAGGTGCATCTCACCGGCCTGATGCGGCCGCCGCAGGCGCGGGGGCCCTTTACCCCGGCCGATCATCCCGAGAAGGGCGAATATTTCACCCGCGATCCGGCGCTGATCGCGGCAGAGTTTCATCTGACGCCTGCCGCGCCTTTCAGCGTCGATGTCGACGCTGTGCCCGGCGCGACCGGCTGGCCGCGCAGCGGGACGACCGATCGCGATCTGCCGAACAATCATTTGGGCTATGCGCTGACCTGGTTCGGGCTTGCGGTCGGCCTCTTGGGTGTCTTCGTGTCCTTCGCCGTCCGAAAATTCGTGGAAGGCCGCCAGTCGGGCATTGCGCGAAGCTGAAACCAAATCGATCGTTATGTCTGAAAGGCAACTAAAATCAATTTGTTAGATGAAATTTATTCCGCTTGCGCGAAACCGCCCGCAACACAAATTCCGCCACAAAATGCTGGCCCTTAGAGGTCCGTTTCATGATAAAGCCGGCTAACCACCGGTTTTTTGGCCCATTTCAGGAGTGACGGTGAAATATATTTCGACGCGCGGCGACGCCCCCACGCTGTCTTTCACCGATGCGCTCATCACCGGTCTCGCGCAAGACGGCGGCCTCTACCTGCCGGAGGCCTATCCGAGCCTGTCGCATGAGACGATTGCGGGCTTTGCAGGCCGCTCCTATAGCGCTGTCGCCGAAACGGTGATGGCGCCCTTCATTGCCGGCACGATCGCGCCCGCGTCGCTGACCATGATGCTCGCCGGCGCCTATGCGCGTTTCGATCATGCCGCTGTCGCGCCGATCTCGCAGATCGGCGACAATCTGTTCCTGCTTGAACTCTTTCACGGCCCGACGCTCGCCTTCAAGGATCTGGCGATGCAGCTCCTTGGCCGGCTGATGGATCATGTGCTGAAAGCGCGGGGCCAGCGCGCAGTGATCGTCGGCGCGACCTCGGGCGACACGGGCGCCGCGGCGATCGAAGCTTTTCGCGGGCTCGAACAGGCCGACGTCTTCATCCTCTATCCGCATGAGCGCGTGTCCGACGTGCAACGCCGGCAGATGACGACGGTCGATGCGCCGAACGTCCATGTGATCGCGCTCGAGGGGACGTTCGACGACGCGCAGGCGATCGTGAAAGGGCTCTTCAACCACAAGAGCTTTCGCGAGGAGTTTGCGCTCGCGGGTGTGAACTCAATCAATTGGGCGCGGGTCGCCGCGCAGATCGTCTATTATTTCACGAGTGCCGTCGCGCTCGGTGCACCCTATCGGCCTGTGTCCTTCGCCGTGCCGACCGGCAATTTCGGCGATATTCTCGCCGGCTGGATCGCCAAGCAGATGGGCCTGCCGATCGAGCGCCTCGTCATCGCGACGAATGAAAACGACATTCTCGCGCGGACCTTGGAGACCGGCCGCTATGAGCTGCGCCCGGTCGAAGCGACGCAATCGCCGTCGATGGACATTCAGATCTCGTCGAATTTCGAACGTCTGCTGTTCGAAGCACATGGCCGCGATGCCGCGACCGTGCGCCGGCTGATGAGCACGTTGCAGCAATCCGGCAGCTTCAGCCTGGAGCCCGGCCCGCTCGCCGCGATCCGCCGCGATTTTGATGCGGTGCGTATCGGCGAAACCGATACGACCGAGGAGATTACCCGCGTCTTCCGCGAGACCGGCCGGCTGATCGATCCCCATACCGCCGTCGGTGTCGGCGCGGCGCGGCGCAGCGCCGCGGCCAATCCGCATGTGCCGATGATCGTGCTCGGCACGGCACATCCGGCGAAGTTCCCGGCGGCCGTCGAAAAGGCGACCGGCTTCAGCGCGCCGCTGCCGGCGCATCTCAAAGATATTTTTGCGCGCAACGAGCGCTTCGATGTGCTGCCGAATGATCAGGCGCGGGTCGAGACCTATATGCGCGCGACGCTGCAGGGGCAGAGAAGGGCAGCGTCATGAGTGTCGAAGTCACGGCCTTGCCCTCGGGTCTGCGCGTCGTCACCGATCGCATGCCGCATCTGGAGACGGCATCGCTCGGAGTCTGGGTCGCGGCCGGCTCGCGGCATGAGCAAAGCGACGAGCGCGGCCTGTCGCATCTCCTCGAACATATGGCGTTCAAAGGCACCAAGCGCCGTTCGGCCCGCGATATCGCCGAGGAAATCGAGACGGCGGGCGGCGATCTCAATGCCGCGACCTCCGTCGAACAGACCGCTTATTATGCGCATGTGCTGGCCGCCGACGCGCCATTGGCGCTCGATATTCTCTCCGACATTCTGACCGAGAGCGTCTTCGATGCGGACGAACTCGAGCGCGAGAAGGGCGTGATCCTGCAGGAACTCGGCGCGGTCGAAGACACGCCGGACGATCTCGTCTTCGATCTCTTCAATGCCGCGGCCTATCCCGATCAGGCGATCGGCTGGCCGATCCTCGGCACGCCCGATCACGTGCGCTCCTTCGACCGCAAGCGCATCGCCACCTATCTCACGAACCATTATCGCGCCGGCGCCATGGTCGTTGGCGCGGCAGGCGCTGTCGAGCATGCGCAGATCGTTGAAGCGGTTTCCAAGGCCTTCAACCGCCTGCCGATCGCGCCGACGTCCACGGCCGTTGCCGCGCGCTATGTCGGCGGCGAACAGCGGCTGAAGCGGCGCCTGGAGCAGGCGCATATCGTCATCGGATTCAAGGGCGCGGCCTATGCAGACGACGCGCACTATCCGCTGCATGTCTTCGCCAATGCGGTGGGCGGCGGCATGTCCTCGCGCCTCTTCCAGGAGGTGCGCGAGACGCGCGGCCTCGCCTATGCGATCAACGCCTTTCATTGGGGCTATTCGGACTCGGGCCTCTTCGGCATTTATGCCGCGACGGGGCAGGCGCAGATCGCCGAGCTGATGCCAGTGGCGCTCGATTGTCTCGCGCGTGCAGCGCAAGATCTGACGGAAGCCGAGCTCCACCGCTCGAAAGCGCAGTTGAAGGTCGCGCTCCTCACCGCGCTTGAATCGCCCGGCGCGCGCTCCGAACAGATCGCCCGCCAGAGCCTCGCCCTGGGCCGGGTTTTGACGCGCGCCGAAATGATCGACAAGATCGACAAATTGAGTCTCGATGAGGTGTGTCGGGCCGGCGCGCAGGCGCTGCGCACGGCGCCGACCGTCGCGGCGGTGGGACCGATCAACAAGGTCTATACGCCGGATCGCGTCGCTGAGTTCTTCAGCGCCGGTTGAGGGGAGAAAGGTTTGGCTCTATTCCGCCTTGGACCGGCAACCGAGTCGGTCAATTTCGTTCGCGGTGACGGCGTCTATCTACGCCCGCCGGAGATGCGCGATTACGAGGCTTGGGCCGGCCTGCGCGAACGCAGCCGCGCGTTTCTGACGCCGTGGGAGCCGACCTGGCCGGGCGATGATCTCACCCGCGCCGCCTTCCGCCGTCGGCTGCGCCGGCATGCGCAAGAGATTGAGAATGACGATTCTTATCCCTTCCTGATCTTTCGCGAAGACGACAACATCCTCGTCGGTGGTCTGACGCTCGGGCAGATCAAGCGCGGCGTCGCGCAAGCCGGCACGCTTGGCTATTGGATGGGTGCGCCTTATGCAGGCAAGGGCTTGATGTCGCGCTCGGTCCGCGCGGTGACCGGATTTGCGTTCACCGTTTTGCGTTTGCATCGCATCGAAGCTGCCTGCCTGCCGCACAATGAAGCCTCGATCCGTTTGTTGGAACGCATTGGTTTCCAGCGCGAAGGCTATGCGCGCGCTTATCTGCGCATCAACGGCGTCTGGCAGGATCATCTTCTCTATGCGCTGTTGGATACCGATCCGTTGCCTCTGCGCATGCCGCGCCGCGAACGCGCGTGACGCCACATTTGGAACATAAGGGGGCCATCCCATTCCTGCTTGCCCTTGGAGCCCAATAGCCTTACGAGTTCAAGGGAATCGGAACGGATGGCTTTCGCATGCGCGAAGCCTTGAGACAGATCGCAAAAGCCCGTGAATGCGGCGTCGATTTGGACTCGCGCTGAGACATGATGCTCATAAGATGCGATCTATGAGCCGCCGATAGACACGCGCATTGTGGTCCATTCCAACGGATCGTGCGATCTATCGAAGCAAAGAGCCGGCGCGCACGCGTACCGAAGATGGGGGGTATCTATTTCCACAAATAGACGCTCGAATTCCTGCAGCGAGAGTGTTCCTCTGACGACTTTGTCTGGCCCCTATGACAAGAAATCACCGGTCCTTCCCTCACGGGTGATCGCGCTGCGGCGCGCGATTTGGCTCGCGCTATTCGTGTTCCTGGGCGCCGCCGTTCCGGCGCATGCGATCGAGTCGATCCGCGTGCCGCTCGATGCTTCCGCCATCGATCTCACTAAAGCCATCGAACATTACAGCTCTCAGGGCGACCGCCTGCTCGTCACGACGGCGCCGGGTTCCGACAAGATCGTCCGCCGCATCGAGGTGCGCGCGCGCGAGGCCGGCACGCATCCGAGCTGGATTGTGTTCGCGCTCACCAATGATACGGACGAGCAGATCGAACGCCTGATCGTCGCGCCGCATTTCCGGCTTGTCGGGTCGGGCGTGATCTGGCCCGATCTCGGCGCCTCGCGCGTTTCCGCCATCACTGCGAGCCAGGGCTTTCCGCCCGACCGGCAGGAAAGCGCCGACGCCGATGTCTTTCGCCTGACGCTCGATCCCGGCACGACGGTCACCTATATCGCCGAATTGCGCACGCCTAATCTGCCGCAGCTCTATCTGTGGGAGCCTGACGCCTACAAAGACAAGGTCACGAGCCTGGCGCTCTATAAGGGCATTGTCATCGGCGTCGCGGGCCTGCTGGCGTTGTTTCTGACGATCGTCTTCGTGGTGCGCGGCGCGGTGATCTTTCCGGCGGCCGCGGCTCTGGCCTGGGCAGTGCTGGCCTATGTCTGCATCGATTTCGGCTTCTGGACGAAGATCTTCGATACGTCGACCTATGCCGATCGAATATGGCGCGCGGGCGCCGAAACCTCGCTCGCCGCAACGCTCCTCGTCTTCCTTTTCGCCTATCTCAATCTCAACCGATGGCATGTGCGAGCGTCGCATGTGGCCTTTGGCTGGCTCGCCTTTCTCGTCGCGCTGATCGGCCTTGCCGTCTATGACGCACCGATCGCGGCCGGCGTCGCGCGCATCTCGCTCGCCGCCATCGGCGCGGTCGGCTTCATCCTCGTCCTTTATCTCTCGACGCATGGCTATGACCGCGCGGTCATGCTGATACCGACCTGGTTCCTGTTGCTCGTCTGGATCACCGCGGCGGGCTTTACGGTGACCGGGTCCTTAACCAACGATCTCGTCTCTCCCGCCTTAATCGGGGGGCTCGTCCTCATCGTAATGCTCATAGGCTTCACGGTGATGCAGAACGCCTTTGCGAGCGGCAGCCTCGCGCATGGCGCGATCTCCGACGTCGAGCGTAAGGCCTTGGCGCTCGCCGGCAGCGGCGAAATCATCTTCGACTGGGATGTCGATGCCGATCGCGTCTATCTGAGCCCCGAAGCGGAAGCGCAATTGGGCTTGGCGCGCGGCCAGCTCGAAGGGCCGGCCTCGGCCTGGCTCGAATATCTGCATCCGTTCGAGCGTGACCGCTATCGCACTTGCCTCGACACCATGCTCGAGCAGCGCTGCGGCCGCATCAACCAGGAGTTCCGGCTGCGCGCGGCGGACGGCCATTATTTCTGGTTTCATATGAAGGCGCGCCCTGTCGTCAGCGGCGGCGGCGATGTCATTCGTGTCATCGGCACGCTCGCCGATGTCACCGAGAAGAAGACCGCGCAGGAACGTCTGCTGCACGACGCGGTGCATGACAATCTGACCGGCCTGCCGAACCGCGAGCTCTTCTTCGACCGGCTCGAAGCCTCCCTCTTGGCAGCCGAAAGTGATCAGCGTGTCCGGCCGACAGTGATGTGCATCGACATCGACCGGTTCAAGAAGATCAATGAGACGATCGGCCTGACCGCGGGCGATTCCATCCTGCTGACGGTGGCGCGCCGGCTCGGCCGCATTCTGCGCCCGCAGGATACGCTCGCGCGTCTCGCCGGCGATCAATTCACGGCGGTCATCATTTCCGAATCCGAAACCGATCAGGTGATCGCGCTGGCGAATGTCATCCGTCGCGCTGTTTCCACTCCCGTGACCTTCGGCGACAGCGAAGTGCCGCTTTCGGCGTCGATCGGCGTCGCGCTTTTCGATCCGCAGCTGCATCCGAAGGCCGAAGATATGCTGAACGATGCCGAGATCGCGGCACGCTTCGGCAAAAAGGTCGGCGGCAATCGCATCGAAGTGTTCAGAGCCTCGATGCGCTCGCTCGGCTCAGATCGTCTGACGCTCGAGGCGGATCTGCGCCGCGCGCTCGAACGCGGCGAGATGAAAGTCTTCTTTCAGCCCATCGTGCGGCTGGAAGATCGCACTGTCGCCGGCTTCGAAGCCCTGCTGCGCTGGGACCATCCCAAGCTCGGGCGCTTGGGGCCGAACGAATTCATTCCGATCGCGGAAGAAACCGGCCTCATCATCGAACTCGGCAATTTCGCCATGGACCGCACGGCGCGCGAACTTGCCGCCTGGCAAAGCGCGCTCGATGTCGATCCGCCGCTCTTTGCAAGCGTCAATGTCTCGTCGCGCCAGTTGCTGCGGCACGATCTTTTGCAAGATGTCAAAGCTGTGCTCGCGCGCAGCAATGTCGCTCCAGGAACCTTGAAGCTCGAATTGACCGAGAGCCTGGTCATGGAAAATCCAGAATATGCGTCGCAGATCCTGACGCGCATCCGCGATATTGGCGCTGGCCTGTCGCTCGACGATTTCGGCACCGGCTATTCCTCGCTGTCCTATCTGCAGCGATTCCCCTTCGATACGATCAAGATTGACCGCTCCTTCGTGCATCAGAATGGCAAGGGCGCACGGCCGGTCATCCTGCGCTCCATCGTGACGCTGGCGCATGATCTCGGCATGGATGTCGTCGCTGAAGGTGCGGAGTCGGAATCCGACGCGATCGAGCTCTATCAGTTCGGTTGCGAATATGCGCAGGGCTATCTCTTCGGCCATCCGATGAGCGCGGGCGAAGCGCGCAAGCTCGTCGGCGCCGCGACCATCGCTGCTTAATCTAGCCGTCCGCAGGCCGAAGTAATGACGGTCCTATGCGTCAGGCGTGGCCGAAATCGCCGGACAGATAGCTCGGATCGACGCCGAGCTTGCGCAGAGCGCTTTCATATTTCGATTCGAGCGGCGTATCGAAGATGAGCGACGCATCCGCCGGGCAGGTCAGCCAGCCGTTCTGCTGCAGCTCTTCCTCCAGCTGTCCCGGCGACCAGCCGGCATAGCCGAGCGCAAGGACGGCGCGGCCCGGGCCCGAGCCGCGCGCGATGGCGCGCAATATGTCGACGGTCGCGGTTAGCGAGACGGTTGAATCGATCGGCAGGGTCGAATTGTCGATGTAGAAATCATTCGAGTGGAGCACGTAGCCGCGTCCGGTTTCGACCGGGCCGCCCTTGAGGACAGGCACGGAGCCGGCGGTCGGCGGCAGCAAAATCGCCTCATCGGGCGCGATCACTTCGAGCTGCACGAGGAGCTCGGGAAATTTCACGCTCGGCGCCGGGCGGTTGATGATGATGCCCATCGCACCTTCGTCGGAGTGGGCGCACATATAGATGACGGAGCGGGCGAAGCGATCGTCGGGCATGCCGGGCATGGCGAGGAGCAGCTGGCCGTCAAGATAGCCGTTGCGTCCGTCTTTATTGTCCGCTTCGCTCTTATGTGATGTCGCCGTCATCGCCTGCGCCTCGTCGGTGCCTCATTCATGATAGGAGTCAGTGTCGAAAGAGATAGGCACCCTTGGGTCTGAAACAACTCCAGCCATCGACGGGACGACGTCAATCTATGACGATTCTATGCAAGAGTCTTTCCAGGGTTGCGGCCGATCCCCGCATCGCGCCGCGCCCTGTTGATATGTTGGTATCAGCGGCGCGGTTTTGCCAGCCTCGACTGGCGGCTTTCGGTCTTTCTGGACTGTTTTTTTGTTTTGCATTGCTTTCCGCCAATCTCCTGCCTGCCAATCTTTCGCCTGCCTGGGCCGATCCGATCGATGTGCCGGCCGGCGCGGCGTCACAAAGCGCCTTTGCGACGGATTGGACGGCGCAGGCCGGCGGCGCGGCACACATGCGTCTCATTTCGCAAAGCTTCGCCAGGGGGCGCTATGTTGCCGCGGTCGAGATCAAGCTCCAACCCTCCGCGATTACCTATTGGCGCGAGCCGGGCGAAGCGGGCGTGCCGCCCGAATTTTCCTTTGCTGGCTCGGAGAATCTGGCCTCGGCCGAGCCGCTCTATCCCGCGCCGCAGCGTCTCGACGAAGGCGGCCTCGAAGCTTTCGGCTATCGCGGCGGCACGGTGTTTCCGATCCATGTCCGGCCCGTCGATCCTGCGAAACCTGTGCGGCTTGCCGTAACGCTCAATTATGCCGTCTGCGACCGCATCTGCATTCCGGCGAAGGGAGAGGCGCAACTCACTTTGCCGCTGCAGGGCGTGGGTCCCGACGACGCAACGATCGCCGCCGCGGAAGCGAAAGTGCCTGTCGCGCTGCAACCGGCCGATGTTGCAACGCATGTGACGATCCACGCCGAAAGCGGCCAGGCAAAGCCGCAATGGGCACTACAATGGCAGGGACCAGGCGACGCGACGGATCTCTTCGCCGAAGGGCCACGCGGCTGGAGCTTCGAAACAAAAAAGACGGGACCCAACAGCTTCCGTCTCACCGCGGTCGATCGGCCCTCGGCCGCCGCCGCGAATGTGCCGGTACGCCTTACGGTTGTCAGCGGCGACAAGGCGCATGAGATCAGCCTGCCGCTCGATCTCGGCCAGCCGTCGCACTAGCTGCACTTTTGTCAGGTCGGCGCGATGAGCTTTCGCGCTTTCCGCTCCCGGCGATCTGCTCTACTTTGCCGGCGTGGAGCATGGTCTCGATTGCGCAAGGCTTTTGGCGTTTCGACGACATGTTCCAATGAAGCCGTGTAGCTGTTGCGAGGACACATTCATGTCGATCAAGGTCGGAGATTCTTTGCCTGACGTCACTTTCACGGTGATGACGCCCGACGGGCCGAAGCCGCGCACGACCGCGGAGATTTTCAAGGGTAAGAAAATCGCGCTCTTCGCGGTGCCCGGCGCTTTCACCCCGACCTGCAGCATGAATCATCTGCCGGGCTTCCTCGCCAAGGAAGCCGAGTTCAAGGCCAAAGGCGTCGACGAGATCGTCGTCGTGTCGGTCAATGATGCCTTCGTGATGGATGCCTGGGCGAAACATTCGGGCGCCGAAGGCAAGATCACTTTCCTCGCCGATGGCGCCGCCGCCTTTGCCAAGGCGATCGGCCTGACGCTCGATCTGACCGAACGCGGTCTTGGTCTGCGCTCGCAGCGCTATTCGATGATCGTCGAGAATGGCGTCGTGAAGACGCTGAACGTGGAAGAGGCCGTCGGCAAGGCCGAGATTTCCGGCGCCGATGCGCTGTTGACGCAGGTCTGACTGAACCAACCTGTTATGCGGGCGCGTGACCCTCTCCCGGTGGGAGAGGGTGGTCGGCGGCGCCGACCGGGTGAGGGGTTAGGATGTCGCGGAACGAGCTGAACGCGTAACCCCTCATCCGACTTGCTTCGCAAGCCACCTTCTCCCAATGGGAGAAGGTACGTCCCTCCCTATATTACCTTATCTATCATTGCCCTTTGTTGCGCCTGTAACGCGTGCGGCCCGATCGATCAGAAAGGGCCGCATGCCGGCGCGAGCGAGTTCGTCGGCGCGCTCGTTCATCTCATCATTGGCGTGGCCTTTGACCCAATGCCAATCGATCTTATGCGATTTGGTCGCTTCTTCGAGCCGCTGCCAGAGCTCGATATTCTTCACCGGCTTTTTGTCCGCCGTCTTCCAGCCGTTGCGTTTCCAGCCAGCGATCCATGAGGTGATGCCACCTTTGAGATAGGCGGAGTCCGTATAGAGATCGACGTCGCAGGGCCGCGTCAGCGCCTCAAGCGCCTGGATCGCCGCCATCAGCTCCATGCGATTGTTGGTCGTCGCCGGCTCGCCGCCCGAGAGTTCCTTGTGCTTTGGACCGTAGACAAGAACGGCGCCCCATCCGCCGGGGCCCGGATTGCCGGAGCAGGCGCCGTCCGTCCAGATCGCGACTTTCTCACTCACCGCATCAGCCCATAGTCGCGCGCGCTCGTCACCTTCTGGTGGAAGCGCAGCCGTTTGACATAATCGAGCGGATCTTTCGGCCGCACCAGGGCGCCTGGCGGGACATTCAGCCAATCGACGAGACGCGTCAGCGCGAAGCGCATCGCTGCGCCGCGCGCCAGCACAGGCAAGGCCGCACTCTCGTCCGGCGTCAGCCCGCGGACTTTTTCGTATGCATCGATCATGGCCATGCCCTTCGTGATGTTGAAGGAGGTCATGTCGGGCTCGAAGCACCAGGCATTGAGGCAGACCGCAAGGTCGTAGGCGTAAAAGTCGTTGCAGGCGAAATAGAAGTCGATGAGCCCCGAGACTCTGTTGCCGAGAAACAGGACATTGTCGGGGAAGAGATCGGCGTGGATGACGCCATGCGGCAGGTCGCGCGGCCAATGCGCTTTGAGGAAGCCGAGTTCTTCCTCAAGGAATTGCGCGAGACCTTCCTGCACGCTGTCGCTGCCGCGGCGGCCTTGCTCGAAGAGCTTTGGCCAGGCATCGACCGAGAGCGCATTGGGCCGGACGCTGGGAAAATCCTTGCCGGCTTCATGCAGTTTGCCGAGTGCTTCGCCGAGCGCGGCGCATTGGGCCTGCGTCGGCCTGCGGCTCCAGACACCTTCGAGGAAAGTGACGATGGCGGCGGGACGGCCGGCGAGTTTGCCGAGCAAAGCGCCGGCCTTCGTCTTGACCGGCTGCGGGCAGTTCAAGCCATGTTTGGCGAGGTGTTCCATCAGGCCGAGGAAATAGGGCAGCTCGTTCGCCTCGACGCGCTTTTCATAGAGCGTCAGAATGAAAAAGCCGGCCTCGGCATGGACG
>JBKQRA010000025.1:0-4724 GCA_052144065.1 Methylovirgula sp.
GGCCGCTCGGATGGCGAAGTGGCAGGCGCTTTTATCTTGCCTGTAGAGATTCGGGAGGCTCAAATGAGGCGCATTGCTCTTTGCAGGTGCGCGCCGCCATGTCAAAGACGAGTTCTCCACGCGCGCAATGGAATGACAAAGCGGGACGCGCGGGCGTGACGGCGCGGAGCCCTCACATAGCGCAGCGACGGTCACGCCCGTTGTCAAAACGTTCAAGGCCGTGCGATGCAATCCGCGCCGCATTCGGCGGTGGTGGTTTGATCACCCGCGCCAGGGTGGCTTTCGCCCCAGCGGCGGTATTATCCGCGGCATTTACCGGATTCGGGCAGCGGACTGGACTTTCTCCCGGCCGTCAAGGCGCGGCGTGCCGCGCCCGCTTCGCGGCTTCGGCCTTGACTGCCGGTCGCCAGCCCGGCCAAGGGACGGCCACGCAGGTATGGTTTATTGGGAGCAGGCGCTCCCACACCGACAGCCGCGGCTTGCTTTGGTAGCTTGTCGCCCTTCATCAGCGAGGCTCCTTGCCGGCCATGCCAAGAGAGCAAGCGTTTTGGGGGTACCGGTCCGCCCAGCGCGCTTCTTGAAGTAACTTCCGTCCGCAGTGCCGAAGTTTCTCGGTGACCGCGACGTTGATGAGCTGGTTCAAGTCGATGTCTTCTACTTCCGCCTGCTTGCGGGCCTCGCCCAACAGTGAAGGCTGGAGCCTCAAAGCAAAATTGCTCTTCCTCATCACTATGCCCCAGGCGTTGCCCGATCTCGCCGGCGGTAGGACCTCGATCCCCAAATCAAGGGCACTGTATCGAAATCGTGGAGGTTGAGCGCCGCGGTTCTTAGATCCTATCATCCTTCGGGTCGCGGAGGCTCGGCCGCCAGAGAAAGGCGAGCCACGAACCCCGCAAGGGCCGCGAGAAGTGGCGCGCTCCATTTCTTGCGAAGGCTTGCTATCTTTCATGCGAACGTTATAGTAGGTAATATAACTACCTATGGAGTTTGTCATGGAAGAGGCCGTTTCGGCAGCCGACGCAAACCGCAGGTTCTCCCTCCTTCTGCGAGGAGTTCGGGAAGGCCGCAGTTATGTCGTGACCAGCCACGGGAAGCCCGTCGCGCGGCTCATCCCTGCGGGGAAGCACGAAGATGTGGCGGCGAGCGCACGCGCGACGCTGCTTTCTCGCCTTGAAAAGCAGCCCGTCATCGATGCCGGACGCTGGACACGCGATGAACTCTATGAGGACGATCGGTGAGGATCGCGCTCGATACGAACGTCCTCGTTTATGCGGAAAGTATCAATGGGTCAGAGCGCCGTGATGCCGCTCTGACCCTCATTCGACAACTACCGCAAGAAGCAACCGTTATTCCAGTGCAGGTTCTCGGCGAGCTTTTCAATGTGCTCGTCCGCAAGGCAGGAAAGTCGCGAAGCGATGCCCGCGATGCTCTGTTGAGTTGGCGCGATACATTCTCGGTTGTCGAAACATCGCCCGAAGTCATGCTCGCGGCGGCCGATCTCGCGACGGACCATCAACTCGGAATATGGGACGCGGTCATCCTATCAGCTGCTTCTCAAGCAGGTTGCCGCCTGCTTTTGTCTGAAGACCTTCAACAAGGCTTTACCTGGGCCGGAGTGACGGTGGTCAATCCATTCTCTTCCCCACAACACGCTCTGCTACATGCTCTGCTGGGAGAGGAGGACGCCGAATGATCAGAACGTCGCAGCCCTTGTCCTCGTAAGGGAGAGCAAGGGAGATCGTTGCAAAAAAATTCACGTTCCTTCGCGCTGTCTTACGTTCCTCTACTGCTTCGTACTGTGGCGTAAAATTGGGCTATTCGTGTTGAGGGAGGTTGGCGCGATCTTGAGGCATGTCCCGGTCGCGCACCCATCATCAAAAAGAGTCCCCTGCGACTTCCGAGCCGTCCAGTGGGCTACCGCAGGAAGAATCGGCTCATCGTCTGCAACTATGCGGGAAGCGCGTCACCGATGATTGGCCGGAGATCGTGCCGATTACCTTAGACGAGATCGGAATCATTGAGAGTTTCATGAGAAAAATCCTGGATGATCTTCTCAACTGAGAGGATCGCCAAATTAAGGATCAAGGATTGGATCAAGAAGTCGAGCTGCAAATCATCCGGCGGACATATGCAAAGCAGATCATGCATATCGCGCGCGTAAGTGACCCCCGACTTGAAGAAGCATTAGCGACCTTACGTAGGGAAGACTTTTTGCCGCCCGCGCCATGGCAGATCATGCGCATGCCTGTCGGCTATCAGCTGACGCCCGTCGATGACCCTCTATATCTCTATCAAGACGCGCCAGTTGCGATTGTGCCGGAGAAGCGACTGAACAATGGTCAGCCTTCCTTTTTGACGTTTCTCATTTCTGCCGGTGAATTACAGGCTGGCGAACATGCCATCCATATCGGAACAGGAACTGGCTACTACACCGCAGTCATCGGTCATCTTATCGGTCCAACTGGTCATGTGATCGGTATTGAAATTGAACCAGAGCTCGCATCTGTCGCGCGCAGTAACCTCGCCCGTTTTCCGCATATTGAAGTTATCGAAGGAAACGGCTCGCACATGCCTTTTGAGCCCGCCGATGTCATCTATGTGAACGCTGGGGTATCCCGCCCAGCAGACGTATGGCTTGATGCGTTGAGACCAAACGGCCGGCTGGTTCTGCCACTCGCTACGAGTTTTACGACCGACGATGGGCATGCCATGACACGCGGCGCGCTTTTTATCATCAAACGGAGGGACGAGACATATGAGGCTCGTGCCTTGTCGAGCACCTTGATCTACCCGTGCATGGGTCTGCGAGATGAAACGTCCGAAAAGGTGCTGGCCACCGCCTTGGCAAAACCAAAAAATGATATGGCGAAAGTGAAGCGGCTTTACCGGACAGACGACGTCCCGGAAGAACACTGTTGGCTGCGTGCGCCGGGATGGTGCTTAGCCTACGAATGACCGAGGCGCTGGTCACAAGTGATATTCACTGCCGTATCTCGCTTTCACGTAAATTGGCACTGTCCAGTGATGAAAAGCCTTTAATTCGGCGACGAGCCGGTCGAGCAAAGGGAAGATTCTGGCGATGAATGTAACTCTGTCTGTGGCCAGCCGTGCCGCTCTCTATCTGCGCGTCTCGACCACACGGCAGGCTGAGGTTGATCTCTCGATTCCCGATCAACGCCTTCAGACGGCCGCCTATTGCGAGCGGCAGGGCTGGCCGGTGATTGCCGAATATATCGAGCCCGGCGCCTCCGCCATGGATGACAATCGCCCCGAGTTCCAGCGCATGATCGAGAGGGCCTGTGATGACGATCGTCCTTTCGAGGTCATTGTCGTCCATAGCTTTAGCCGCTTCTTTCGTGACGCCTTCGGGCTCGAAATGTATATCCGTAAGATTGCCAAATATGGCGTGCGGCTTGTCTCAATCACCCAGGAGCTTGGCGACGATCCTGCCCAAGTCATGATGCGGCAGGTGATTGCCCTCTTCGACGAATATCAGTCACGGGAGAATGCCAAGCATGTTCTCCGGGCCATGAAGGAGAATGCCCGGCAGGGCTTTCATAACGGTTCCCGCCCACCGCTCGGCTTCGCGCTGGAGGAGGTCGAGAAAAGAGGCCCCCGCACCAAGAAGAAGATCGTCATCGATCCAGTCGAAGCCGAGATCGTCCGCCTCATATTCGATCTCTATGCGCAAGGAAACGGACAGAGCGGTCCAATGGGCCTCAAGGAGATTACCAAACACCTCAATGCCAAAGGCTATCGCACGCGCCTCGGCAGCCGTTTCGGAATAGGCCCTGTCCACGCCATTTTGACGAACTCAGTGTATATCGGCGCTTGGAGCTTCAACAAACGCAATTCAAAGACCCGGCAGGCGAAGCCGGAGAACGAGATCATCCCCATCAGCGTCCCGGCGATCATCGACCAGAAAACTTTCGACAGGGTGCAGAAGACCTTGCAAGCCAAGAACCCGCAGAGCAACCCACCCCGTGCTGTCACCGGTCCGATCTTGCTCACAGGCGTTGCCCATTGCGCCTCTTGTGGCGGCGCCATGACGCTGCGCACCGGCACATCCAAAAGCGGGAACGTCTATCGCTATTACACATGCTCCTCGGCCATGCGCATGGGAGCCAGTGCCTGCAAGGGCCGATCGATCCCAATGGACAAGCTCGATCAGCTCGTGACCAAGCATATCGCCGATCGGATTCTCGTTCCGGAGCGATTGGAAGCCTTACTTCAATCCGTCGCGGATCGGCGCCTGAAGACGGATGTGGAGGTTCAGGTACGCATCGAATCCCTTCGACATGAAGTCGGCGCCGCGAAGGAAAAACTTAGGCGGCTTTACAATCTTGTAGAAGAAGGTCTCACCGACCTCGACGACATGCTGAAGGAGCGCATTGCCAAACTCAAAGCTGACCGCGACCGGGCGGCATTAGCCCTCGACCGGATCGAGAGCAGCGGGCCAGCCACCCGTTTGGATGCAGACAAGATCGCTCGCTTCGGCACGCTCATGCGCCAGAACATCACCGAAGGAGAGATTCCGTTCCGCAAGGCCTATCTGCGTTCCTTAATCGAGGCCGTAGAGGTCGACGATCGTGTGATCCGCATTCATGGCTCTAAAACGGTCCTGGAGCGTGCCGTCCTCGCCGACCAGGCCAAGCATCCAGGTGTTCGCAGTTTTGTTCGCAATTGGCGTCCCGGAAGGGATTCGAACCCCTGACCTACGGTTT
>JBKQRA010000026.1:0-18957 GCA_052144065.1 Methylovirgula sp.
CCTTTTTATTTGAGGGGTTTAGCGCCTGTTTTAGCTCGATTGACGGCGCAGGAACGCCGGGATTTCGAGCTGATCATCTTCGCTCGCACGCGCCGCGATCATGCGGCCCTGCGGGTCGAGCGGCTGCTGGCGGGCGGGCGCCGGATGCTGCGGCCGCTTGCTATATTCGGCATGGATCGCATTCGGCGCCGGACGGCCGGAATTGGTCGGCTGGGCCTGCTGCGGCTCATGCTGCACCGCCGGAACATCTTCCTGCCGGCTCATGCCGAAAGCGGTGAGCCGCTCAAGCAGGGTCCGGCGCTTAACCTCATGCGCCGGCTCGACCGGCATGTCGCGCTGAGCGCGGATCTGCTTTTGCGCTGGCAGCGGCAGATCATCGATCTGCGGCATGCGCTGCGGCCGCATCTTCGGCGTTTCCGCCGCCGGCGGGATGAATGGGCCTTCCGCATAGGTTTCGAATTCCTGCGGCGCGGCAGCAGCGACCGGCTCGACGAAATGATGCGTCTGCGGCGCGGCAGGCTGCATCTGCACGCCGCGCGACGCCGTCACGGTCGGCGCGGATACGACAGGCGCAGGCATGGGCATCGCGGGCACGGGCGCATAATTCTGCGCGTCCATGGCCTCGTGCTCGTCATAGGCTTCCGTCGCAACGGGCTGCGGTGCCGGACGCGGCGCCGGCGCGGCAAAGCGCGTCGTGGCATCGGCCGGACGCTGTCCTGCCTGCGGACGCGGCCGCACGGCCGGCTCGGGCATGCGCAGGGGCGTCGACTCCTGCTCGGCGCCCGCGACGCGGTCGATGCCGGTCGCGACAACGGAGACGCGCACAATGCCGTCGAGGCTTTCGTCGAAGGTCGCGCCGAGGATGATGTTGGCGTCCTCATCGACCTCCTGGCGGATGCGGCTCGCCGCCTCATCGACCTCATAGAGGGTCAGATCATTGCCGCCGGTGATCGAGATCAGGAGACCGCGGGCGCCGCGCATCGACACTTCGTCGAGGAGCGGATTGGCGATCGCCGACTCCGCTGCCAGCATGGCGCGCTTCTCGCCGGTCGCTTCGCCAGTGCCCATCATCGCCTTGCCCATCTCGCGCATGATGGCGCGGACATCGGCGAAGTCGAGGTTGATGAGGCCCTCCTTGACCATCAGATCGGTGATGCAGGCAACGCCCGAATAGAGGACCTGATCGGCCATCGCGAAGGCATCGGCGAAAGTGGTCTTCTCATTGGCTATGCGGAAGAGATTTTGGTTGGGGATAACGATCAGCGTATCGACCGAAGCCTGCAGATCGAGGATGCCAGCCTCGGCGATCCGCATGCGCTTGAAGCCTTCGAACTGAAACGGCTTGGTGACGACGCCGACCGTCAGAATGCCCATCTCGCGAGCGGCGCGGGCAATGACGGGGGCCGCGCCCGTACCGGTACCGCCGCCCATGCCGGCTGTGACGAAGATCATATGCGCGCCGGAGAGATGATCGCGGATCTCTTCGATCACTTCCTCGGCCGCCGCGCGACCGACCTCAGGCTGGGAGCCGGCGCCGAGACCTTCGGTGACCTGCAGGCCCATCTGAATGATGCGATCCGCGCGCGAGGAGGCAAGCGCCTGCGCATCCGTATTGGCGACCACGAAATCGACGCCGATCAGGCCGGAGACAATCATATTGTTGACGGCATTGCCGCCCGCTCCGCCAACACCGCACACCATGATACGGGGCTTTAGTTCCCGCAGTTCGGGAGCTTTGAGATTAATGGTCATCGTCTGGCCTCTCGACGTTGGGGCGCCCCCCAGGCCGCCCATATGTGTTACGCGAGAAAAAACGAATCAGCCGCCGCGCGTCATCGTTCCCTCTCATAGCAGTTAAAAGCTGTCCCTCAACCACTGTCCGATACGAGCGATATATCCATTTGTTCCGGTCGCCACTTCGCTCTCGCGCCGACCCGGACGAAAATGCTCAATGCCTGCCATTTGCGGATAGACAAGCAGGCCGACGGCCGCCGAAAAGCTCGGGCTTTTGGCGGATTCCGGCAGGCCATGAATCCCAAGCGGGCGGCCGATGCGGATCTGCCCGGCAAGAATGCGCTTCGCCGCTTCGGCTATGCCGGTAAGCTGGCTCGAGCCACCGGTCAAAACGATCCGCGAGGCACCGTTCGGCGTGAAGCCCGCGGCCTTCAGTCGGTCGCGCATCAGTTCGAGAATTTCCTCGACGCGCGGACCGATGATCCGGATGAGCTGAGACTTCGGAATGTGGATCGGATGCTCTCCATCCTCGCCGGCAAGCGGCACCGAGACCGTCTCGCGTTCGTCGGAGGCCGAAGAAATACAGGCGCCGTAGAGAGTCTTCAGCCGTTCCGCGTCGGCGACGCCGGTCGTCAAGCCGCGCGCAATGTCCATGGTGATATGATTGCCGCCAAGCGCCACGGCGTCCGTATGGACAAGCTTGCCGCCGGCGAAGACACCGACCGATGTCGTCCCGCCGCCGATGTCGATCAACGCCGTTCCCAATTCGGCTTCGTCGTCGACCAGAGTCGCGAGGCCGGACACGTAAGGCGTTGCCACCATCGCCTCGATCGACAGATGGCAGCGCTCGACCGCGAGCATGAGATTGCGCGCCGCCGTCACATCGCAGCTCACGACATGCATGTCGACGCCGAGTTCGTCGCCCATCATGCCCTTCGGATCCTGCACATTGCGCATGTCGCCCAAGGAAAATCCGGTCGGCAGCGAATGGAGAAGCGCGCGGCCCTGCTGCTGCGTACGCGCGGCGCAGGCTTCGAGGACGCGGTGGATGTCGTTTTCGGCAACAGCGCGGCCAGCAACCGAAACCGTCGCATTGAAGGATTGCGAGCCGACGCGGCCGCCGGTGACATTGACGATCACGCCTTCGACCTGCACGCCGGCCATGCGTTCGGCCGCATCGACGGCGCGGCGGATCGCTCCCTCCGCCTGATCGAGGTCGACGATGACGCCGCCCTTTATGCCGACCGAGCGCTGATGGCCGATGCCGAGAATGCGGCAGCGATGGGTGCGGCCGCGCAGGCTGTCCGACGGTTCCATCGGTTCGAGCCGCGCGATGAGGCAAACGATCTTCGACGTGCCGACGTCGAGAACCGACAACAGGACAGTCTTGCGGGTGGACAGGGCGCGCATGCGCGGCGGCAGCAGATGCAGCGTCATGTCTGGCCACCCTTCTTGTTCGGCCGATGCACGAGCAGCTCCATGCGGGCCTGCGCCACGTCTTGC
Source organism: Methylovirgula sp. (assembly GCA_052144065.1). Taxonomy (GTDB): domain Bacteria; phylum Pseudomonadota; class Alphaproteobacteria; order Rhizobiales; family Beijerinckiaceae; genus Methylovirgula. The sequence continues at coordinate 3,238 of JBKQRA010000026.1, forward strand.
GGCAGAGTGGCGATCAGCCGTCCGGGAACGCGCAAATCGAGGGAGAGGACATCTTTGTCGAGCACGTGATAATCGCGTTGTAGTTGCGCGAGCTTGGCGACGGCCGAAGGCGCGCCTTTTTCCGGCAGAGCAACTTCGACGCCATTCTTGAATTTCAACGTCCAGCGCCGTTGCGCGACATAAATGCCGGCATCGACCTTGTCGGCAAGATCGCCGGCGGCGTCGAGCAAAGCGAGATATTCGCCGACATGCGCATTGGCGCCCTCGCCGACGGCGCGCGGCAATTTCAAATAGCGGGCATTGTGGAGATCATCGATCGCCGTTCCATCGGCAGCGATGACCTTGATCTGACCGTCTCTCTGCCAGAGCGCCGCGGGCCGGCGTTCCTGGATCTCGATGAGGAGCCGATTGGGATAGAGCTTGGCGACGCTCGCTTCCTTGACGAGCGGCAGCGCCTGCAGCTTTTCGCGCAGCTTCACGGCATCGAGGAAGAGAAGCGAATTGGTCGGCCTTATGCCGGTCGCATCCATGATCTCGTTTTCAGTGAGCTCATGGACGCCCTGGATCGTCACGGTCTTGAGGCGAAAGCCGATCGCGCGGGCGGCAACGTCGGGCAGCGTGCCATAGGTGGCAGTGAAGACCTTATATTGACCGTTGAGCACGCAGCCGTAGATCCCGACCGAGGCTAGGACGACGAAGGACATAAACATATTGAGGCCGCGCGCCGCAGCAAGCGTCAGCAAAAGGGTCAGAAGCGAGTTGCGGCCGCGCGCCGTCGCGTTGACGACAGGTCGTGCATTCGCCAACACGAGTTCGTTCGACAGTCCTACATAGGCCGGCAGGGAGGGTTCAAACGCACCGAAAACCTCCTTCACCGGTCGCAGGAGGCGTCTTCCACCATCCATTTGACAAGCTCACCGAACGACAAGCCGGCATACGCCGCGATCTCGGGCACAAGTGAGGTTTCGGTCATTCCTGGCTGCGTATTGACCTCCAGCACGACGATCTCTCCGGAGCCATCCGGTCGATCGTCGAAGCGGAAGTCGGTACGACTAACCCCCCGGCACCCCAGCGCCCTATGCGCCCCGAGCGCCCACTGTTGGACATTTTGGTAAATATTTTCTTTAAGATTCGCCGGAAGTACGTGAACTGAGCCGCCCTTGGCATATTTGGCGTGATAATCGTACCAGCCGCCATCCGCCGCCTTTATCTCGATGATATCGTAGGCTTTATCGCCGATGACAGCGCAGGTGAGCTCGCGCCCGGCGACATAATGTTCGACGAGGACCGTCTCGCCATAGGTCCAATCTTCCCGCATGAGCTCCTGCGGCGGGTAAGCATGGTCCTCCTTCACGATGAGGACGCCGAAGGAGGAGCCTTCGTCGAGCGGCTTCACCACATAGGGCGGCGGCAGCACATGCGATTTTGCCGCGGTCAGCCGGTCGACCGTGACGCTTTGCGCGACTGGAATGCCGGCGGCGCGCATCACATCCTTGGCGCGGTCCTTCCGCATGGCGAGCGCCGAGGCGAGCACGCCGGAATGCGTATAAGGGATCTGCAGCATTTCGAGGATGCCCTGCACGATGCCATCCTCGCCGAAGCGGCCATGCAGCGCGTTGAAGGCGACGTCGGGCCGGAGCTTGCTCAGCACATCGGCGATGGAGCGATCGACATCGACGCGGGTGACAAGAAAGCCCTCGGCCTCAAGCGCCTTGGCGCAGGCCTCGCCCGAGCGCAGCGAAACCTCCCGCTCCGCCGAAAGCCCGCCCATCAGCACCGCTATATGTCGTCTCATCTGCGCGCCCTGTTCCCGCATTCGCCTTTCATGGCGGTCTGCACCATCGGCGCGCCGCGGGTCAATCCTCAACGGCAAAGCTTGCCGCACGGCGATGCCGCGCGCCAGGGGTCAACAGGGAGGATTTGAGGGGGGCGTTGTGACGCGACTATCGGCGCTGCGTCACATGGCGGACGCGGTGATAATGCCGATGGCCTTTGAGGCCGAGGCCGCGCGCAATGTCGGGGCCGCCGGCGAAGCCGATGACGCCGCCCGCCACGGCGCCGATCGGGCCGGCGACGATCACGCCAGCCAGCGCGCCGCCTGCCCCATCGACAAGCCGCTCCTGCGCTTTCAATTCTACTGGCATCAAAACAATTGCGCAGGAAGCGCAAAGGATCGGCCAAATCTTCATAATGCCCCCGGTTTTTCTATCGGACCGAGGCATTATGACCGAAGGGGATCGCGCCCTTCGGTCTTGAGCATCCGGTCCGCTCACCGCTCGAGAACGGTGAATCCCTGATCGGTTAGAATTTTGACCGAGGATTGTGAGGTCATGAAGGCGACGAAGGCTGCCGCATCAGCATTGGTCGAATTGGCGATCAGCGCGATCGGATAGACGACCGGCGGATGGCTCGACTCAGGGAAAGTGTCGACCACTTTCACCTTCGGTTCGGCCTTGGCATCGGTCGCATAGACGATGCCGAATTTCGCCTCGCCGCGGGCCACGAGCATCAGAGCGTTGCGGACATTGTCAGCCTGCGCGAGCTTCGGCTCGACATCTTTCCAGACGCCGAGATTGGTCAGCGCCTCTTTGCCGTAGACGCCGGCCGGGCAAGAGGTGACGGTGCAAACCGCGAGCTTGCCGTCGCCGAGCGCCGCCGCAAGGCCAAAGCCCTTTGTGATCTTCAGCGTCGACTTGCCATCAGCCGGCTCGATGAGAACGAGCGCATTGCCGAGGAGATTGCGCCGCGTGCCGGCTTTCAAGAGTTTCGCCTTGTCGACATAATCCATCCATTTCAGATCGGCGGAAATGAAGATGTCCGCCGGCGCGCCCTGCTCGATCTGCTTCGCTAGCACGGCCGAAGACGCATAGGAGATTTTGGCTTTCTTGCCGCCGTTCTGCTTGGCGAAATCGACGGCGATCGCGTCAAGCGCAGTCTTCATGCTAGCGGCGGCAAAAATGACCGGACCGGGTTTTGCCTCTTGCGCCACGCTCTGTTGCGGCAGCGCAATGGCGGCGGAAAAGAAACTCAAAACAAACGCGGCGAACAGCCGGCGCGTCGAAACGAACATGACATCTCTCCTTCGTGGCTTTCCAGCCAGCGCGCGGACTCCGCATGCGGTGACATCGCTGGAGGCCGGACGACACGTGTATAGACAGCTATACAGTATACATTTCGACCATTTACCACAATTGCCAATTCGCCGCGCTTTTTCCCAGAGGAGCGCTATCTTTCAAATCCTAATCAAAACCGAGCCGTATTAACCATGACCCAGTCCTCACCCCATTCGGCAACGGCGCGTCCCATTCTCGACGGAGTCAAAGTCACGCGCCTGTCACGTCCCACGAATGGCGGTGTCACCTATGTCGTGTTGCCGTCGCCGACGAAGGCTGAGAAGCGCGCGACGCGGCGCTGGCGCACGCATTTGCGCTCAGGCAAGATCGTCGATGGACAGACCGCCATTCTGACGGAGAGCCAGGTCCGCGATCGCTCGACCCGCGGCGCGCGGCTTCGGCTCGCGGCGCATGTCGCTTTGCCCCGCCGCATTCGCTTCTTCGACGACATCACGAAGCATCTGTTCGAGGCATCCGTCGCGTGGCAGCGCGGCCGCGACATCGGCATCGCCCTTTTGCAGGAAGTCGATCTGCAGGGGCTCACGCGCGCCGAACGCTTCCGCCTCATGCGCACGGCGTAACGCGCTCGAACGCGCAAACAATGACGCTGCTAGTTAGGCGAAGCTTCTCTGATGACGCCGCGCGTCGTCAGCACGACGAATTTGCCCTGCCGCCATTCGATCGACAGGACGCGACCGCCGCCGGGAACCTCGGCCCCCGCCTCCAAGCGATAGGTCCCGCCGGGCCCTTCGACCAAAGCGATATTGCCGCTCACGCCGCGCAACACGAGATCGGTAACCACTTCTTCCTTGCTCGCATTAATCGACGGCAGTTTATAGCGCGGCGGCGGCGGTGCATCCGATCCGCCCGGGATCGAACCCGTCGCCGTGTAATCGATACCCTTGTCGTCCGGCGCGCCAGGAACCCGCGCAATGGGCCCCTGCGGCAGGCCACCGTTCATCTGCGCGAAGATGGTCAGATGTTCGGCGCCGTTGAAATGCGGATGCGAATGATCCGTCGTCAGCATGAAAGTGGCAAAAGACGCCGACGCCATCGCCATGAAGACTCCGGCGGCGATGACGGCGCGATCGCTGCCCGAAAATCCTTTGGACTGTGCCGGCTTCGCGGGCCGTGGGCGATGCGCGAGGCCAGGCCGCGTCGCGCCAAACCGCAACATCTGCGAATGCGTCAGCGGTTGGCTGAGCCGCGAGTGCCCGAGTCCCAGTCCTTGAAACTGCGGACTTCTCTTAATCACCAGACCGTCTTTATTCGATTGCATCGCCGACGCCTCCGTCGTGTGCAAATCTAGAACTGCTGGCTTTCGCGTAGCTTGTTTTCTGTATCAATGGCCGATGAACTCATAGGCATCTTGCAGCGATGTGAAGCGCCGCATGCCGAGCAGCGTTTCGACCTCGATCGTCCCATCACCAAACCGAATATAGGGGCGATCCTTGAAGAGGCCGCGCTCCACGACCTTCGCGTGATCCTGGCGCGGATCGATCCGCGGTTCGTGCCTATGATCTTGTCTTTGATCGTGCCGAACATCTTGCCGCGGCATCTCATTGGCAATCGGCGCAACCGGGCGCGCGGTGCGCTCGAGAATCGTGTCGAAGAAATGCCGCAGGGCGCTGAAGCCGGTCTGCAGCGCGCCCAGAATCGCAAGTCCAAAGCCGGTCAATATCGTCGGCTGCGTGATCGCGTTGAGATTGACCGACAAAGCCGCCGGATGACCGAGAAGTCGGGACAGGGTCTCTACTGCCGTCGCGCCCGAGAGCAGCATTGCCCAGCCGAGTGCGACGATCATCAGGCCCACCCAAGTCAATCGATCGAATGCCATGGCAGTCCTCCATAATGGACGCACGTCCAACGCCAACGGACGGCGTCGCAACCCTTATCGCGAGATATCGTTGCTCGAGACGAAGTTGATTTCCTCGACGAGGACTTCCTTCACGACGTCTTCGTTCAACCTTTTATTGACCCGTTTCACGAGCTCTTTCGTCAGCCCGCCGACATCGTATTTTTCAAGATGCCGAAAATCGAGCTTTGGATCGGCATAGATGATTCGGAAGGCCTCATCGAGAAGGAATGCATCGGGGGGCACAGACAAACTCGCGGCCTTATCACTTGCGGTATAGCCGAACTGAACGACGACATAGCCCTGCACCGAACCATTGGCGATCATCGGCACATTGAGGGTCTTCGTCTTGTGGTACTGCATCTTCTCGGCCTTGGCGGGCGCCGCCGCGAGGCTCTGTTGCAGTTTCCAATTCGCACCGAAATAGCCGCCCGCAGCAGTGGCGACCAAGACCAATATGCAGCTGATGACCAGCTTGATCATCGTTAGCGGCCGGCGCGGCTGAGCGAAGCGGAATAGGTTCCGTCGGAATTGTCGTCTTCGATGGCGCGCGCGATCAGCGCCGAGACCTGGCGCACAGCCTTGAGGTGAATGCTGAGCGTCTCGAGATTGCGTTCAAGCTTCTCGCGCAGCCGCGCCAAGTTCTCGGCAATCTCGCGATCGAGCGCCTCCGGCGGGATCGCCCGCATCGCGCGGGTGAGTTCCAACAGCCCGTGGCTTTTCTGATGGTTGAAATTGCCGAGATCGATCGCCTGAAATTGCCGCAGGCTTTCGGTTTCGAGATCGATGATATTGCCGACGCGCTCGATCGTATTCGCGAGCGCGTCGCGCAGCGCCGCAAGCCGCGGCGATTCGCTGCGCACGATCTTGCTGAGCCCTTCCGCAGGTGCGTTCATATCCTTCGCCTTCCCAGCCGCTCCCGCCGATTACGTATGCTTCGAGACACTTCTGGCGCTATTCGCGACCGCTGCCTCGACCGGCGAACTGGACGCGACATCATGCTTGCCGTCATGTTTACCGTGATGACTCGCACGCAGATATTTCGGCGTGATTCCCAAATCGATCTTCTTCGCGAGATCGGCGCCGAGTTCCTCAGCCAGCATCGACCGCCAGATGGCACCGGCGCTGCCTTCGCCAAAGATTTCGCTGCTGTCGGGCAGCATCGTCGCCACGACATTCTGCAGAAGCAAAGCTTCGAGGCCCTGATAGGCCTTTTTGGCGGGATCAACCGGCGTTTCGAAGCGCGGCATGACCGGCGAGATGACCGCCTGTTCCATCTCACGCGCCGGCTTTGCCGGGGGCGGCCCAATTTCGCTCAAAACTTCGGAAAAGGCCGGATCGTCCTTGCCGCCCTGCGACGCGATCTTGGCCAAACGCTCCGCCGCCGCGGCGGACGTCGTCGGATCCGCGGCGCGCGCCACATCGAGCAAAAGATCTGAAGGGGGCTTAATCGACACTCAATCTTTCCCTATGGCCGGAGCAAGCCGGAAGCTTCAAGGCCAATAGAGCCACGACCGTCCCTTAGCAGAATGGGGCAGCGAGCTTACCGGAGGCTTGCGTCTTGCCGGTTCAACGCCGCTTCGATGGCGGCATCGAGCTCGCGTTTTTCGTCGTCGCGCCGGCAGTCATCGGCCGCCGCCTCGGCCGCATGGGACACCTGCCCCATCCGCCGCGCGCCTTCCAACAGCAGCAGCCGCTGCGCGTCGCGCTCATGCGTCATTCGCGCCTCGGCCGCATCGAGTGCCCGTAGCCGCTCAAAAATCGATTTGGAATAGGCAAGCCCCATCACCTGGTCGTTATCCAGATAGACGATCAGGCGCTGGCGTTCCTCGCGCAGCCGATGCAATTGGCCTTCTAGTCGGCCGAGCTTCCATTCCGCCAGGCGATGCATGTCCTTTTGCACCGAGAGCAGCCGCTGCAAGGATTTGAGCCGTTCGCGCATGGTTCATCCAGCCTTCAGCCAAGTGGCAAAGCCGGCCATGAAGATTTCGATCAGAGTTCGGAAGGTGAAGTAGAACAGAAACAGGCCAGCGAGAACGACGAGCGGCTGCGCCATGAAATACACATGGATCTGCGGCGTCAGCCGATTGGCGATGCCGACGCCGAGATTGACGATCAGCGAGAATACGATGAAGGGGCTGGCGATACGCAGCGACAGCAAAAACGAATTGCTGAGGCTATCGGCGACCTGCACCAGGCTGAATTGCACCGGAAAGCCTGCCGACATTGGCAATGCGCGGTAAGAGGCGACGAGGCCGCGCAATACTTCCCAATGGAGGTTGGTGACGAACAGCAAGGTCGTCGCCAAAAACGTCAAAAGCGATGCCACGGTCGGAATCTGTTCCGTCTCGTCGATTGGCGCGCCAAGCGAATTGGCAAGCCCCATCTCCTGCGCAATAGCCGTGCCTAATGTTTCGAGCGCGGCGAAATAGATACGGCCCATGAAGCCGATGAGGCCGCCGATCAGCGATTCCGAGGCGATGAGATGAAACAGATTGAGCGGCTCGATCTTATCGATCAAAGGCACGACGTCGGGGCCGAGCAGCGGCACAAAGGCGAGCGTGACCGAGACGGCGATGAACAGTCGGACCATGACGGGGACGCGCGGACTCGAAAATCCGGGCATCAACATCAGACAAGTGCCTATCCGGCAGAACAGAATGAAGGCGGAAAGGACTGTGTCTGAGCCGTAGTGCGTCACGAGATCGTGCCGAGCGACTGGATTTCGATGCCGCGCGCGATTTCAAGATGCGACAGCACCGGCAGCGTCGAGAACAGGCGTTCGACGACCATGCGCACATAGGGCCGTGCCTCGGGCGTGGTGACAAGAACGAAGGAGTGCCCCTTGTCCATCCGCTCGCGAATCGCCGCCGAAGCCTCCGCTCCGAATTGCTCGACCATAGCGGGATCCAGATCGAATTCGACAATCTCGCCCTTGGCGTCGCGTTTCAACGCCTGATGGAAGGCGAGATCCCAGCGGCTGCCGAGCCGCAACACCTTCAGCATATGCCCGTCGGCGAGATCGCCGCAGATCTGCTGCGCGATGCGCATGCGGACATGTTCGGTCACCTGCTCGGCGCGGCGCACATGTGGCGCAATTTCGGCCACCGCTTCAAGAATAAGCTGGAGATTGCGGATCGATACGCGCTCTGAAAGCAACAGCTTCAAGACGGCCTGCAGGCCGGAATAGGAAATCTGCGCCGGGCAGATATCGTCCAGAAGCCGCTTATATTCCGGCCCAAGCCGATCGAGCAGCGTCCGCATGTCCTTATAGGACAGAAGCTGCGCGAGATTGTTGCGGATCACCTCGCTCAAATGGGTGAGCAGGATCGACATGCTGTCGATCGAGCGGAAGCCGAGACGCTTCAGCTCATTGGCATAGACCTCGGAAATCCACACCGCCTTCATGCCAAAGGCCGGTTCGCGCGCGTCTTCGCCGGGCAGATCGGGCTTCGGCCCGTCGCCCGTCACAACGAGAAGATGACCGAGCTTCAATTCATGCGAGGCGACAACCGCGCCATGGATGCGGATTTGATAGGACTTCGGCGGCGCGCTGAGGCTGTCCGAGACTTTGATGTCGGGGACGACGAAGCCATATTGCTGCGCGAATTTGCGCCGCATCTTCGTCACCCGATGCGTGAGCTCGCCCTGCGCGACAAGCAGCTTGCTGGCGAGCTGCTTGCCGAGGCAGAGCTCGATCTCCACCGCCTTCAGCGATTCCTTGACGGATTCCTTGGCTTCCTTCTGCGACTGCAGTTCGGCGGCGGCGATACGCGCTTGTTCCGCAGCCTGATCGCGCTCTATGCGCCGCGGAACGGTGTAGCCGACAAAAGCCAGAAGACTGCCGAGAATCGCGAAAGGAAAGAAAGGCAGGCCCGGCACGATGGCCAGAAGAGCCATCAGCAGAGCTGCGACGAACAGAGCCTTCGGATATTTCACCAGCTGGCCGAGCACGGCCTGCTCGGCCGAGCCGCGCACGCCGCCCTTCGAAACAAGGAGGCCCGCCGCCAGCGAAACGATCAGCGAGGGAATCTGAGAGACGAGACCGTCGCCGACCGACAGCTTGGTGAAGACATCGGTCGCCTCCCCGATCGGCATATTGTGGCGCGTCGCGCCGATCACGATGCCGCCGAAAATATTGACCGCCAGAATGATCAGGCCGGCAATCGCATCGCCGCGGACGAATTTGGACGCACCGTCCATCGAACCGAAGAAGGCGCTTTCCTCTTCGAGTTCGCGGCGGCGCAGCTGCGCTTCCTTCTCGTCGATCACGCCGGCATGGAGATCGGCGTCGATTGCCATCTGCTTGCCGGGAATGGCGTCCAAGGTGAAACGCGCGCCGACTTCAGCGATACGCGTCGCGCCCTTGGTGATCACGACGAAATTGACCGTGATCAGGATCGCGAAGACGATCAGACCGATCACGAAATCGCCGCTCATGACGAGCTTGGCGAAGCCGCCGATGATGAAGCCCGCGGCATTCGTGCCCTCGGGTCCATTCGAGAGAATGAGACGCGTCGTCGCGATGTTCAGCGACAGTCGCAACAGCGTTGCAACGAGGAGGATCGTCGGAAAGGACGAGAAATCAAGCGGCCGCTGAATCCACAAAGCGACCATGAGAATGACGACCGAGAGCGCGATCGAAAACGCGAGCCCCATATCGATCATGAAGGCCGGTATCGGCAGGAAGAAGACGGCGAGAATCGCAATGATGCCGGCGGCGAAGCCGACATCTTTGGTACTGCCCGTCTTTACCGCAGTCGCGCCGGCCGCTGCGCCCGCCATGGACGACCCTTTCCGCCTGCGGCGCCCTTTTCGATCCGACTAGGCGCCGCCGACCGCGACGCGCAATGATCGAGACTCTGAAAAGCGACAGGACGCCACTATGGAGGTGAAAATGGCGAACGAAGCTTGCGCCAGGGTGACCCCGAGCCGACGCTCCAGAGCCATTTCGCTTCAAGACGCGCCGTGGACTGCGTCCTCAGAAGCTCTTCTCGATGCGGCCATAGGCCTGCTCGGTAAAGACGTAGATCTGGCCGCCGATGAAGGAGGCGCTGATCGTCAGAATTGCAAGAATGACCAGGATCTTCGGCACGAAGGTCAAGGTCGTCTCTTGAATTTGGGTGAGCGCCTGGAACAAAGCGATGATGATGCCGACGACCATCGCCGCACCGATAGCCGGCCCGGCGACGATGAGGACGGTCCACATCGCCTGGCGCATCAATTCGAGGGCATCAGCTTCGTTCATCTTGGTCGAGCTATTCGATCGTGACGCCGGTGGGCAGCTTGAAGGTCGAGCCGTCGCTCATGGTCACCGACGTAGCGGCGCTGCTGCCGCTGGTCAAATCGATCGTGTTGCCATCCGACAAGGTCGCGGTCACGCCGCCCGCCGATCCGAGAGTCACGGCGCTGACAGTGCCGGACGTCGTGCCGTCAGAAGAGGTGACCGTCTGTCCGATCAGCTGCTCGGCCTGAGTGAGTGCGTTGGAGGTCAGCAGCGTATCCAATTTCGAATTGGTCTGAATCTGCTGCTCGACCGAAGAGAAGGACGCCAGCTGGCTCATATATTGAGTGGGATCGGTCGGATTGGTCGGATCCTGGTTTTGCAATTCCGCGACGAGCAGCTGCAGGAACTGATTGTAATTAACCGTCGCCGAAGCCGCCGCCGCATTTGTGCTCGCGGTACTGGTATTGCTGGACGACCCGGTCGACGACTGTGTGGCACTAACCGTCATGGTTTGCTCCTTAAGCTGCTCAGGCTGCCGCTTCCGGCGCGAGCGTCGAGTTCTTTTCGATGATCCGAGCTTCGATCGGCAACAGCGCCCGGATCGACTTCAACGCTTCGAACTTGCGATCGCTCGCGACGAGACGCTCGACATTGGCGAGGCCAGCCGTCAACTCGGCATGATCATAACTTTGCCGGTTCATCGCGAGGGCGTCCGCGAACAATTGAAACGCGGCGGGCGTGTCGGCTGGATTCATCAGCATGATCTGCACGATGAAATAAAGCTGACGGAGTGGCGTCGTGACATCCTCGACATGCATGACATGCGCTTCGAGCAGGAATGTCGCGTCATTCAAAAGCTCGATCGAGACTTTGCGATCGACCCGAAGGACCGCACCGTTAATGTAGAACTTTTCTCCGGCACGCAGTGAAATATGCATCTTGCCGTCTCACTTAAGCCCATCGCGAATGATGCGGCAGATTTCGATCAGCCCATCGAAGTTTTCCGACCTGCCGAGCCGCATGAGATGGATTTCGTTGGTGATCCAAATCCCAATCGAGATGAGATCCGCGCGCAGCGCCTCTGGCAGATCGTTCTCCGGTTTGGCAAGATCCTCGATGAAGATACGCCATAGCTGGTTCATATAGTTCAGAGCTTGCGCGGCCTCCAGCGAACGCAGGCCACTCGCCTTGGCCGCTTCGAGCAGTTCGATGCCACGCTCCATCGCAAGCCGCTCGCGCGCGCGCGCGTCCTGCGCACTGTCGTCCAGAATCTCGGCATACGAGAATTGATACATCGCCGGTAGCTACCCCTCGGTGATCGTCTTTAGATGTAATTGACGAGGCTCATCTTCTGCAATTGCGCCGTCAGCGAATAGGCCGTCTCAATCTGCGTCTGCAAACTCGTCACTTGCGTCGAGACTTGATAGGGATCGACCGATTCGAGACCGCTGATCTGCGTCGACAATATGTTGAGCTGCACCGACATCTGATTGTTAGCGCTCGTGACATCATTTTGCGTCAAACCAAGATTGGTTTGGTCCTGGGTCAGGCCGGTGATGCCGGATTGCACCAAAGAGGTCGCCTGGCTGATAACAGCGTTCAACGCATCGTAACTCAGATTTTGCGCGCCGAGATCCGCGACCATCGTGTAGGCCTGGGCCAAATCCTGGAACGCCGGATCGTTGGCGCTCACCGATGTCGTAACGTTTTGCGTCTCCGAAATCTGGCTCGTGATCGGCGTATCCGATGCCGATGACCAGTTGCTCGTCCAATTGCTGCCGGAGAACAAGGGCGCAAAGCTGCTCGTCAAGAAGCTCTGCATCTGCGATCCGGTAATCGAGGACACGCTCGCCGAGGATTGTGAAAAGCCGAAATTCGCCTGGAAGGCCGCGGCGGTCGCCGCCTGGTTGGCCGAACCCGTCGCATAATAGTTCGTCAGCGGCGACGTGCCCGTGTTGATGCCGGCAAAGATATATTGACCGCTGACCGAGGTATTGAGCTGTGTCGTCAACGACTGCAGCGCAGTTGCCGCGGCGGATTGCAGATCCTGGCCGGTTCCGTTCTGGTCACTGGACGAAATCAGCGTATTGAGAAAGTTCTGCGCCGTTGTCTGCAACTGGCTCAGCACATTCTGAGTCGAGGAGAGCCGTGTCGAGACAGAATTATTCGTATCCGTATAGGTCTGGAACAGCGACTGCTCGGACCGCAGCGTGAGATCCTGGTTCGTCGTCTGCCCGAGCTGCAGTCCAATGTCGGCATAAGTGCCGGACGATTGCTCCTGCTCGGCGATCGATAGCTGCGACTGTGCCGTAAGCACCGATTGCCGCAAAGCGTTGCTGACCGAATAGGAAGAGATATACGTGCTCATCCAAGTACCGATGGGTTAATGGCAGCGGTGAGATCCGAGAACATGGTGTTGACGGTCGTCAACAGCTTCGCCGTCGCTGAATAGGAATTTTCGAGATCGAGCATTTTCGACATCTCATCATTGAGATTGACGCCCGTCGCATTCGAAAGCGCCGTCGTCGAATTGCTCAATAGCGTGCTTTGATAGGTGCTCTCGGTCGATGCATTCTGCCGCTGCGCCTCGAGCCATGCCGCGGATGCGTTCGCATAGCTCGTGACGGACGTAGATGTGCTGAGCTGTGCCGCCGGATCGAAAGTCTGGCTGGCCGACACATTTGTCAACAACTGCTGCAGCTGCGTCGAGTAGCTCGCCGCGCCGGTTGTGTTGAAAGTGAAATTGATACCGTCGCGCAGCAAGGACGGCGTGCCGCCCTGCGTCGGGTCGACGGCCGCATTAAGTGAGATCGTGCCAGCAAGACCCGTATCGGACCCCATCGTCGGTAGCGTCGTGCTGCCAGCGTTGGTGAAGAGACCCGCCAGCACCGTGCCGGAGCCGGACGGATCGGTTTCCGCGTAGGCATTGATGAGGCCTTGAGCCGTCTGATCGAGTTGGGCCTGATAGGTCACCGTGACATTGTCGCGTAGATTGGCAAGGCCCGCCAATGCGCCAGACTGGATGGGCATTGTCGCGGAGCTGCCGGTCACCGGAATACCGTCGATATAGACCGCATTGCCGGTGGTCGAAGCGCCATAGGCGGAGGTCGGCTGAAACGTCACGGAACTCGGCTGTCCGCCCTGGAACAGGGTAACGCCACTGTCCGTATAAATGGACATGTCGCCGTTCGCACCGCTGACCGTCGATATGCCGACCTGCTGCGATAGCTGCGACAGGATCGAATTGCGCGAGTCGATAAGATCGGTCGTGTCGCTGTTGGCAGCAGTCCCCTGGATGATCTGGCTATTGACCGTCTGAAACTGCGTGAGCAGCGTATTGATCGTCGTCACGGACGCAGACATTTTCTGGTCCGTCTGCTCGCGCAATTGCTGCACCATGTTGGTCGCATTGTTCAGGGTGGTGGCAAGCGAACTCGCGGCGGTTATCACGGAAGACGCAAGGCTGCTGTCGTTGGGTGAGGCCTCATATTGCTGAAGCGCATTGGTCAGGGCGCTGATCTGGGAGGCCGGCGAGGTCGCGCTGCTCGTGCTTCCGATCGTGTTCTGCAGTGTCGTCAGGCCGGCGGAGAGTGCACTTTGAGCCGATGACGACGCGGTCGCGCTCAACATGCTTTCAAAGAGCGCGCTGTTTTGCGTGTTGGTGATCGAGGTCAGCTGCACGCCGCCGCCGACCGTGGTCGCTATGTTTGCGACCTTGCGCGAGAACCCGCTCGTATTCACGCCAGAGATGTTGCGGGATACGACCGCCGTCTCCGCCGATAACGTCGTTAACGCTGATTGCGTCGTAATTAGAGAGCTTGAAAGGCCCATGGCGCGACACTCATGTTATCGGGATGCGCAACTGTCACTTAATCATGTTGATCAAGGTGCTCAACATGTCGGACCCGGTCTGGAAGGCTTTGGAGTTAGCCGAATAGGAGTTCTGGGCGACAACCATATTGGTGAGCTGGGTTGCAAGATCGACGGTCGAGGATTCAAGCTGGCTCGAATTGATCGAGCCGAATCCTCCGGATGCCGCAGTGCCGAGCAGGACATTGCCCGAGTCCGAACTAACTGAATAGGCCTGGCCTGCATGCGGCGTGAGGTTATCGACGCTTGCCACCGTCGCCAGGGGAATCTTGGCCAGGGCCTGCGTCGAGCCATCCGAAAAGACCTCGGAGATGGTTCCATCCGTGCCGATGGCAAGACTCTTGTAGGACGCCGGCGCATTGCCGTTCAGCGTATTGGCCGACACGGCAAAGGCGCTGTCGAGCTGGGTCGAGGCCGACACATCGAGGCTGACCGTTTGCGAGGCCGACACCGGGACCGAAATCGGCGAACCGCTCGTGAGAGCGCCGGTCGTCGTGTCAAATTGCAAATTGCTGGACGACACGAGCGTCGCCGGCGTGCTCGGGCTACCGTTGTTATAGACGTCGACTTCCCACTGACCACTGCCTAGATTGGAGTAATAGACATTCAAGGTTTCGGGCGTGCCGAGACTATCATAGGCGGTAACCGTCGTCATGGACGTGTAGCTGGTACCGCCAGCAGACGGCGGAGTCGCGACCACGGCCGCCGTCGAGTCGAGGTTGGCGGTCAATGTGCCGGATGTCGTCGCCGTCGCACTGAGACCCGATGTCGAAATCGTGATCGGCGACAGCTGACTGATCGTACCCGGAACAGAGGTCGCCGAAGCCGGATATCCAAGCAGCGTATAGCCCTCGGAATTGACCAGATTGCCGGAGGAATTCACGGTGAAGTCACCGGCCCGCGTCAGATAGGTCGCGCCACCGGAATCCTGAACAACGAAGAAGCCGTTGCCGCTGATCGCCATATTGGTGGTTTTGGTCGCGCTCGTCAGTTCGCCTTGGGTCGAAATTCCGTAGCTGATGTTCGTCGCGACGCCGCCTGCCGTGTAGGAGGTCTTGCTCATCTGGTTCAGCATATCTTCGAACGCGGTCTGAGCCTGCTTGTAGCCGGTCGTCCCCGAGTTCGCGATATTGTCCGAGATGGTCGAGAGCATAGTTGCCTGGCCCTGCATGCCAGAAACACTCGCCATCATGGCGCTGAAGATACTCATGCTTGATTCCCCTGACCTATCAGCCCGATTAAAGGGCGATCAACTTGTGTGGGGCTTGCTGCACCCGAATCGCTAGAGAACGCCGGGCAGCAGGGGGTGAGGCGAGACTCGCAACGAGATCGCGAACCGGATCATCAGTATGACGAATCAACCGGCCGCGCCGCGCGGACCGCGCGGCGCAGACTCAACCTCAGCATCAATGTCAGACGGAATCAGCCAGGCGATAGCCGAGATAGCGGACCGAGCTGATCGGGTCGCGCCCGAGATGCCGGCGCAGCTTCTTGCGCAATTTGCTGATGTGGCTCTCGACGACGTTCTCTTCGACGTTCTCGTCGAAGATGCCGTAGATCGAATTGAATATCTGCGCCTTGCTCACCCGCCGGCCGCGATTGGCGACGAGATATTCGAGAATGCGCCGTTCGCGCCGCGGCAGCGGCACCACCAC
>JBKQRA010000027.1:0-14206 GCA_052144065.1 Methylovirgula sp.
CGCCGGAGCCAAGATCCGGATTGCCGGTGATGCCGGCTTCGAGAATGCCGCTGACGGTGAACGTGCTCCACCAGGAGGGCGGCGGTGCCGGCGGTGCCTTTGTCGTTGGCAGATCCGCAGCCATGGCTGGGTGCGCACCGAGCAGTGCGGACGCCACGCCGATCAGCGCGGCGGCAACTATACGTAATTTCATGAAAAGCCCCCTTTTCGATGCGGCGGAGCTTTCAGAAAAAGCGCGTATAAAATCGAGGCTGTGCAGGCGGGACCGAAGTATAAATTCCATAGATGGGGGGCACCGCCGCACCGCGCTGGCCCACCCGAAATTGCCGGCCAAGCTGTGTCTTGACCGGAGGGCCGGTGCCCGGCACCAAACATATTCATCGGATCAATTATATTATTGAGACCATCGGTTTGACAGCTAGGGCGTAGAGCTATTGCATCTCCTCAATGCCGCCCAAGCACACAGCGCCGGTCAAACCAGCGCAAGAAGCGGCTTCAAGGGGAGTAACGCATGGTGATTGCTCGATCGGTCGCGAGCGCCGAGCTGCTTGCACAGTCGGACGCCACGGCGATGAGCGCCTCGGCTTTGAAGGCCGCCGCGCTGAATGTCCCGGGGCGGCTCGAACGGCTGCCGATGACCTCCTATCAAAGGAAGGTCTTCGCGGTCGTTGCCACCGCCTGGCTCGCCGATCAGGTCGATGTCGCCCTCCTCGTCTTTCTCGTCGGCTCGATCGCCACGGAATTTCATCTGACCGCCGTGCAGATCGGACTTTTGTCCTCGATGACGTTCCTGGGCCAGCTCGTCGGAAATATTGTTGCCGGCTATGCGTCGGACCGCTTCGGCCGCCGTGTCACCTTTCAAGTCACCATGCTGATCTGGGGCTTGGGCAGCTTTCTTGCCGCCGGCTCCGGCGGCCTCATCACATTGATGATCTGCCGCTTCATCATCGGCGCTGGCGTCGGCGGCGAAGCGCCGGTCGCGCAGGCGATCCTGTCGGAGATCATTCCGGCCAAGCATCGCGGCTTCTATATCGCCTTCATGGAAGGCTTCTGGGCCGTGGGCTTCGTCATCTCCGGCGCGCTGAGCTATACGATCCTGCCTTTGCTCGGCTGGCGCGCGGTCTTTGTCGCCGTGGGTCTCCTTTCCCTCGTCCTCTTCTGGGTGCGGCGCTATCTCTTCGAATCGCCGCGCTGGCTCGTCGATCATGAGCGTTTCGACGAGGCCGACGCCATCATGCGGACGATCGAAGCGAATGTCGCCGAACGCAGCGCCGTGCCGCTGCCCACGCCGAAGCCCTATGTCCACGAAACGACGATGGACAGCCGTAATCCGCTCGTCGTGATCTTCTCGCACGCTTATGTCGGCACGACGATGATGACGGCAGGCCTCTGGTTCTTCGCTTTGCTCGGCTATTTCGGCCTCACCTCCTGGCTCGCGGTGATCCTCAATCAGCACGGCTTCTCGATCAGCAAATCGGTGGGCTTTGTCACGCTGATCACCATTGGCGGCATTCCGGGCTTCTATGCCGCGGGTCTCTTGCTCGAAAAGATCGGCCGCAAGGCGACGACGGCCCTGTTCCTGATCGCCAGCGCCGCCTGCGCCTTCCTCTATGGACATTCGACCGGCATGACGGAGCTGTTTATCAGCGGCTTCGTCATGCAGTTCTTTATGTTCGGCATGTGGTGCTGCCTCTATGCCTATACGCCAGAGCTCTATCCGACACGCGCCCGCTCGACGGGCGCGGGCGTTGCCTCGGCCTTCGGCCGAGTCGGCGCGATCATAGGTCCGATCGTCGTCGGCGTGGTCATTCAGGCAATCGGCCAGACAGGCGTGTTTTCGCTCGGCGCCAGCAGCTTTGCGCTTGCTGCCTTGCTCGTCTTGATTTTTGGAATCGAAACGAAAGGTAAGATGCTCGAAGAGATCGCCCAGATCGAAGAAAATGCTTAGGCGCTGACGCGCATCCCGTCGAAGGCGGGCTCGATATGCTTCGGCAATTCGCTTTGCAAGCGGCCGAAGTCGAGGTCGGTGTGGAGATTGGTCAAAATGGCATGCTTCGGCTTCAGCCGCTCGATCCATTCCAACGTCTCGGGCAGTGAGAAATGGCTCGGATGCGGCGTGTAGCGCAGCGCATCGACGATCCAGATATCGAGGCCTTCGAGATAGCTGCGGCTCTCGGCCGGGATGCCGTTGAGATCGGGCGAATAAGCGATATCGCCGAAGCGGAAGCCGAGCGAAGGGATCTCGCCATGCTCGAGGCGGAAGGGCATCGCCTCGATCGCACCGCCCGCCCCCGTCACCGTGCAGAGCTTGCCCGGCTGCAGACGCCGCTCCGTGAGCAGCGGCGGATAATAACTGCCCTCCGGTGTTTCGAAAATGTAGCCGAAGTGCTGACGCACGACGGTTGACGTCTCGACATCCATATAGACGTCGATCTTATGCTTCGCCTGGATCACCAGGGGCCGCACGTCGTCGATGCCATGGGTGTGATCCGCGTGCGAATGCGTCAGCAGGATCCCATCGAGAGAACCGACATTGAGATCAAGCAATTGATTGCGCAGATCCGGACCCATGTCGATAAGGACTGTCGTCTTGCCGCCGTCAGGACCTGTCCGCTCGACGAGAATGGAGCAGCGCCGCCGCCGGTTCTTCGGATTGTTTGGATCACACGCGCCCCAGCCCTGCCCGACGCGGGGCACACCCGCCGACGAGCCGCAGCCGAGGATGGTGATCGACAGGCTCATCGCTGGTCACTCACGCAGCCACGCCGGTAGCCGCATCCATCGCCGGCGCCGGCATTTTCGAGAACATCCGCAGCGCATTGGCGGTCGTCACCGCGCCAAGCTCCGCTTCCGACAGGCCTTTGACCTCGGCGAGCACTTTGGCGGTCTCGGCGACAAACGCCGGCTCGTTGCGTTTGCCGCGAAACGGCACCGGCGCCAGAAACGGCGCGTCGGTTTCGACGAGCAGCCGGTCGAGCGGCACGTCGCGGGCGATCTCGCGCAGCTCATCCGACTTCTTGAAAGTCAGTACGCCGGAAAAAGAGATCGAAAGGCCGACCGCGAGCGCCCGCTCCGCCAATTCGCGCGACGAGGTGAAGCAATGGAGCAGGGCCTTGAATTCGCCCTTTGCCATCTCGTCTTCGAGAATGGCGGCGACATCCTGATCGGCATCGCGCGCATGGATCACCAGCGGCAGGCCGCTTTCGCGCGCCGCTTCGATATGGGTGCGGAAGACCCGCGCCGCGATATCGCGCGGCGCCCGATCGTAATGATAATCGAGCCCCGCCTCGCCAAGGCCGACGCATTTCGGATGCGCCGCAAGCGACAGAAGCTTGTCGACGCTGGCCTCAGGTTCGACATGCGCCTCATGCGGATGCGTGCCGACGGTGCAATAGACATCGTCATAGGCCTCGGCGATCGCGGAAATCGCAGGAAATTTCGCGACCTGCACCGAGATGGTGATCATGCGCTTCAGTCCCGCCGAGCGGGCGCGTGCGACGACCTCATCGCGCTCCGGCGCGAATTCGGGAAAGTCGAGATGGCAATGCGTATCGATCAGCATTCAAGCCTCATGCGTCCTGTCATGCGGATTTTGCGTCATGTTGGTTTTGCGGCTTCGGCCTCAACATAGCGCGGAAAAATCCCGACCGGTGCCGGCAAAGCCAGCCCAGGCGCGCCATCCGCATCGAGATAGGCGAAGGTGCGGGCATCGGGCGCAACGCCCAAAAGATCGAGAAGCTTGGCCATGGCCGACGGCATGAAGGGCTGGATCAATATGGCGATCCTACGCAAAACCTGCGCCGTCACATAAAGCACCGTGCCCATCCGCGCCGGATCGGTCTTCTTCTTCGCCCAGGGCTCTTCGGAAGCAAAATAGCGGTTGGCTTCGCCGACAACGCGCCAGATCTCGCTCAAGATCATATGGAGGGCAAAGCCCTGCATCGCAAGCCGGGCCTTATCGGCCAAGGCGGTCGCGTCGGCGAGAATAGCCTTGTCCGCGTCGGTCAGCGGACCTGGCTCCGGCAAGCGGCCGTCGCAGTTCTTATTGATCATCGACAGAGAGCGCTGCGCCAGATTGCCGAGATCATTGGCGAGATCGGCATTCATGCGGGCAACGATCGCCTCATGCGAATAATTGCCGTCCTGCCCGAAGGGCACTTCACGCAGAAAGAAATAGCGCAGCGGATCGACGCCATAATGCGCGATCAGCGCGAAAGGGTCGATGACATTGCCGACCGATTTCGACATCTTCTCGCCGCGGTTGAACAGAAAGCCGTGGACGACGATCTGCTTCGGCAACGCCAGATCGGCCGACATAAGAAAGGCCGGCCAGAAGATCGCATGAAAGCGGGTAATGTCCTTGCCGATGACATGCGCATCGGCCGGCCAAAATTTTGCCCGTGGCGCCGCAGCGTCAGGAAATCCTGTTGCAGTGATGTAGTTCGTCAGCGCATCGACCCAGACATACATCACATGTTTCGGATCGCCGGGTACCGGAATGCCCCAATTGAAGGTCGAGCGGCTGATCGACAGATCATTGAGCCCGCGCCCGACGAATGCGAGAATCTCATTGCGGTAATGTTCCGGCACGATGAAGTCTGGATGCGCCTCGTAATGGGCGAGCAACTTCTCCTGATAGGCCGAGAGCCTGAAATAATAGCTCTCCTCCTCGACCCATTCGACCGGCGCGCCGGAGGGGGCGAAGCGCTTGCCGTCGGTGACGGTCAGCTCCGATTCATCGAAGAAGGCTTCGTCACGGACGGAATACCAGCCGGGATATTTGGAGAGATAGATATCGCCCTTCTCCGCCATGCGCCGCCAGATCTCTTGCGCAGCCTGATGGTGACGCGGCTGCGTCGTGCGCACGATGTCATCGGCGGTCGCTTCGAGCGCGGTCCCCATGGCGGCAAATTGCGCCGCGGTGCGATCGGCGAGCTGTTGCGGGGTTATGCCCTCGCGCGCGGCCGTCTGCTGCATCTTCTGGCCATGCTCATCCATGCCGGTGACAAACAGCGTGTCATAGCCGTCGAGCCGCTTGAACCGCGCGATCGCATCGGTCGCGATCCGCTCATAGGCATGGCCGATGTGCGGCGCCCCATTCGCATAAGGGATCGCGGTCGTAATGTAGAATTTGCGGCTGCCGGACATGCTCGATCTTGGCTCGATCTGGCTCTACTCTCGCGCCGCGCCAATATTTTAGGTCGCGAACGCCTTCGCGGCCGTGGCGAGATCGGCGAAAAGAGAAAGGATGAACGGGCGCTTGTCGAGGTTCAATACCTCGGTTTCCCGCGCCGCTTCGGCCGCCTTTTCCCACACCTCGGCTAGCGGCGCAAGGCGGCCGGCGCCCTGCCCCGCCTCGCGGCGCAGCACCGCATCGATCCAATCGACGATGGTGACCATCATCATCGCATAATCCTCGCCATTGTCGCGGCCGGTGACCTGATCGGCGAGTTCATGCACGGCGCGCCAGTCGAGCGCCGGCAGATCGTTCAAAAGCCGGCCGATTTCTCGATCGAGGTCGAGGCCACGGCCGCTGAGAAGTCGCAGCGCCGCGGCCACGGAGCCGCCGGCGCGCTCCGCCGCCAGTGCGACGGATTGGGGCGTGGCCGCAGCCCAGGGCGCTCCCAGGCTGGGGACGACGCTCACAATCTCCTCCGCCGTGAGCGGCTTCAACAGCAGCCTGCGGCAGCGCGACCGAATGGTGGAGAGCACCTGTCCCGGCCGATGCGAAATGATCAGAAACAGCGAGCGCGGCGGCGGCTCCTCGATCAGCTTCAACAGCGCATTGGCGCCCGAACGGTTCAGGTCCTCCGCAGCATCAACGATGCAGATCCGATAGCCGCCGGCGCTCGAAGCCTGCTGAAACAGATGGATGGCGTGGCGTACGTCGTCGGCGCGGATTTCGGTATAGGAGCGTTTCGACTTCTCGTTCCATTCCCGCCGCAGCAAAAAGACATCGCCATGCGACAGTGCGGCGATTTTCTGGCTGACCGGATGTTCCTCCGGCACGGCAAGGTTTCGGGCCGCCTGGACGGCAGGCGCCGCGGGGTCGGGATGACTGAGGAGAAAGCGGGTCAGCCGCCAGGCGAGCGTCGCCTTGCCGATCCCCGACGGGCCGCCGATAAGGATCGCATGCGGCAGCCGGTTGGCTCGATAGGCTTCGAGCAGATCATGCTCTTCGGCGGCATGGCCGATGAGATCGTAGGTCTCGCGCGGATGCGGCGCATCCTCGAACCGGTCCGCCTCGGGCGGCGCATCTATGATCGCGCGGGCCATTCAGTCGCTCACCGCCAGGCTTTTCGCTTCGACCGATTTATCGAGCGCCGCGGGCCGCGTGATGCCGGCGGGTTTGCCATCCGTCAAAAGCCGCTTCGTGATCGCGTCCCAGATCGCCGTGCCGACCTCGACCTCATCCTGCAAGGCATTGACAATGATGCAGCGCTCCGGCTCGGCCTTGGCGATGGCAAGATAGGCTTCCCGCAAAGCTTCGTGAAACCGAATGGCTTCGCTTTCGAACCGATCCAATTTGGCTCCAGGCGCCCGGCGGGCCGCGGCGCGGGCGAGGCCGATCTCCGGCGGCAGATCGAGGATGAAGGTCAGATCCGGCCGCAACCCGTCCAAGGTCACGGTTTCGAGCATTTGCAGAAATTTGCCGTCGACGCCGCCGACGGCGCCTTGATAGGCGCGGGTTGAATCGGCGAAGCGATCGCAGATCACCCAGGTCCCGGCGGAGAGCGCCGGCTGGATCGTATGATCGATATGATCGATGCGCGCCGCCGAGAAGATGATCGCCTCGGCCATGCCACCGAGATCCTTGATCTTGCCGGACAGCAGGACCTCGCGCAGGATTTCAGCGCTCGGCGAACCGCCGGGCTCGCGGGTCGCGATGGCGGTCAGCCCGCTGCCGATGAGCTTTTCGACGATCAGTCGCGCCTGGGTCGTCTTGCCGGCCCCTTCCCCGCCTTCAAGCGTTATGAACGCGCCACGGCGCGCAGACGGCGGTTTTGGCTCGTTCAATGGGCAACGGCCTTCAAAACATATTTGCGCAAGAGATCCCCAATATAGGTAAGGCTCGCGTCCATCGCACGGCTCGTCAGCGAGCCTTTGCCGACACTGGCCGCCGTCTGCAGCGGCACTTCGATGATTTGCGTCGAGCCACGGTAGATCTGCAGCTGCGCCACAGCCTGGCCAGCGGCGACCGGCGCGATCAACGGGCCAGTATAGACGATGCGGGCGGTGATCCGCTCCGTCAATTCGCGCGGAACGAGTGCCTTGACGGCCTGCGTCGTGACGAGCGGGACTTCGCCCTTATCGCCGCCATAGACGCTGGCTGTGCCGACGACTTCGCCCTGATCAAAAAACGTCTTTGGCTCGAAGGTCCGAAAGCCCCATTGTAGAATCCTTGCGGATTCATCGGCCCGTTCCTTCGCCGACCTGGCGCCATAGACCGCCAAAATCAGCCTTTGCCCGTTTTGGACCGCCGAAGCGACGATGCAATAGCCGCTGTCGCCGATATTGCCGGTCTTCAGCCCATCGGCGCCGATGTCCATGGCGAGCAGCGGATCACGGTTCGGCTGCTTGATTTTGTTCCAGACGAAGTCTTTCTCGCTAAAATAATGATAATATTGCGGATAGGTCTTGATGAGATGCGCGGCGAGCAGCGCCATGTCACGCGCCGAAACCTTCTGATCGGGATCGTCGCGGCCCCACGCATTGGTGAAAGTCAGATGATTGAGGCCGAGTGCACGCGCCCGTTCGGTCATGCGCGTCGCAAAGGCGCCTTCCGAGCCGGCAAGCCCTTCGGCCAGCACGATCGCCGCATCATTGCCGGAGACGATCACGAGACCGCGGATCAGATCCTCGACCTTGATAGAGCTGTTCAGCGCGGCGAACATGGTCGATCCATGCGCCGGCGCACCGCCGTAGCGCCAAGCGGCTTCGCTGACTTTGAATTCATCGGTCAGCTTGATGCGGCCCGCGGCCAGCGCTTCGAAGACGAGCTCGGCGGTCATCACCTTCGTCGTCGACGCCGGCGTCGCGAGATCATCGGCGTTTTTTTCGAACAGCACGGAGAGCGTGTCAGCGTCGATCAAAATGGCATGCGGCACACTCGTCTGCAGCCCGGTCGTGGGCTGCTGCGATGCGGCGGATGCGGCCCGTAGGCCGGCAGCACTCATCAACAGCGCGATCATCACGACAAACAGCGCGCGGCAGCGCATGCGACGCGCCGGCCAAAAAGCCCACAGAGAAGCCCGCAGATTGGCCAAGATCATAGCCTTTCCGTCTCGGTGATCGCCGATCGCGGTCAAAAGCGGACCGTCGGCAATGAAATCGCGACATCAAACGCAGTCGCGATCATCGCTATAGCGTATCAGGCATAAATCTAGCAGCATTCGTGAACGAACTGAATGGCCGTTCAGCCGGTCATCCAGGCCATAGGCGAGGATGTCTGCTTTCTGGGCGGCATTCTCCTTGCTATATTAACTTGGGAATAAGTAGACGCGCCTAGACAGAGCGCGATTGGCGATCATCCTCATGGCTCATCGCGACATTTTCGGTCGTCCGGCGACCGCGCGCCGGCTTCTCGTCTGCACCGGCCCTTGTTGCAATCCGGACGGCAGCGCCGAGGTCCGGCTCGAGGAGCTGCGTCAGACCATCGTCAAAGAGGGCTATGAGGAAGCGCTCGTCGGCCGCGCCTCTTGCGTGCGGCGGGCCTGCCTCGGCAAATGTTCGGGCGATCCGCTCGCCTTCGTCGATCCCGACGAGACTTGGTACTATGCTTTTTCGAGCGGCGATCTCTTGAAGATTTTGCAAGAGCATGTGTTGCATGGCGCGCCCATCGCCGAGCTCATTTGCGCCGACGAGGATTGAACCAAATAACAGCGCGAGCGCATGATTTGACAACGATTGTGATCCGCCCAACTGAGGGTGGCCGCTTCGGGCCGCTCGATGGACCCTTCAGCCTTTTTGCCGAGCCAACTGAAGAAACGATTCCCGTCATCGAGACGCTCATCGTCTTCGCGCGCCACGTCGGTTCCGGCATCTCGTTCTACAACAACAAGACCGGTTTCGCGGATTCGAGCCTGTTCAAATCCTTCGCGGCGGAATGTTTCGCTGAGCTCGAAAGCGATGATCCGCAAAGCGCGAACTTGCTCAGCGGCCTGACCATCGATTGCAGAGAGATCGATGACGCCATTCGCGCCGACAAGAGCTGGCAATTGCACAAGGCAATTCTCGCCACTTTGCCAGGTATTCGTTTTTGCGAATGATCAGCGGGCGCTGATCTCGGCGTCGGCGCCGGGGATCGTGTCGAGATCGAAAGGACGCGCCGGCGGCAGCGGCAGCTTGCCTTTGAACACCGCCTCGGCAGCTACGGGAGCATCGCCGGCATCGCTCGCAGTTGTGGCTGTTGGAGTTGTATCGGTCGCGCTTGTGTCGGTCGCGTTCGCACCGCTCGCAGGCGTGTCGCGCATAACCGGATCGGTGGGGAATGGCGGCGTCTCGGAAGAAGCGGCTAATGCTGTCTGCACCGGATCGGTCTCCGCGACGAAGGTCGGCGGATGATGCATGTCGAGCCGCGCCAACTGACCGTCCTGGCGCAAGGTCGCGGCGAGCTTGTTGTCGTCCGAGCCTGCAAGACTCGCCTGACCGACGAAATCGACCTTCACGCGCGTCGTTCCGGTGCGGCGGAAATCGAGGAGATCGGCGACGCGGCGCGACACATCCATGATGCGTCCCGGCGCGAAAGGCCCGCGATCGTTGACGCGCACGATGATTGAATAATGATTGCGCAGATTGGTCACCCGCGCGTAGCTCGGCAACGGCATGGTCGGATGCGCCGCCGAAATCGAATTGCGGTCGTAGATCTCGCCATTGGCGGTGCGGCGGCCGTGGAAGGCATCACCATACCAGGAGGCCATGCCGACGCCCGAATAATGATTACCCTCCATCGGGTAATAGGTGTGGCCGGCAACCGTATAGGTACTGCCCGTCTTATAGACGCCACCGCCGCGCGGAATTTGTTGGCCGTCGGCAACGACGCGCGGGCTCGCCTGGCCATAGATCGACGAGGGAAAATATTCCTTCCCATGCATCGTCTGCGGCTGCTGGGCACAACCGGCAAGCCCAAGCGAACCGGCGGCTGCGATCAAGGACAGAGACGTGCGAAGGGACGAAGTGCGAAGGGACAAGGAGATCGCCGCGCCATCGCGCAGGATCAAAACACAGGGCTGGAAAGATGCTGCGTTCAAGCCAGAACGCAACAGAGATTCCGAGCGCTTCATCAACATCCCCCGACCCTCTGCATGTGGTGCCTCGCGTTCAACGCCAGATGGCGACGCCGGAGGTTTGCCTCAGACCGCTTGCTAGAGCCTTAAAAAGACTGGCCCTCATCAAGCGGCACCAAAGCACATGCGGGTTTACACAGGGCAGGTCAAATTCGGCGAAAATGCGACCCGGCCTTTGTCCCAAAATGAACGATGAGCAGCTAACTTTATGAAAACTTGTAATAAATTACGCAAAGCTGCGAACACCCCCGCAGGCAAATTGTGATCGATACCCTTATGATTCAGTCTCTTGCGACAAAATCGACGGCCAAAGCGCCAGCCATGATTCGTTGCATTTATCGTTAAGAAAAGGAGCCCGGCTCACGCCGCCGCCAGGTCCCGCAGCTGCGTGAGAAGCGATTTGGGCGCGAAGGAGGATGCATCGGCCGCGGCCCAAGGCTCTGCATAAGCGGGCGGTGCCACGTTCTCGATCAGGCTATAGGGCGCGAGCACTGGATAGATGCCGGCAAAGCTGCGGACCTCCGTATCCGAAAGCCGGCGCATGATGTGTTCGGGCCGGAACTCGGCGGGATGGCGCAAGCCGGCAGCCCCAGTGATCTCGGCGAGCGCTTCGAGCGTTGCCGCATGGAAGCGGCGCACGCGCTCGGCTTTGATATCGATATCGAGAGCCCTCTGCCGGATCTTGTCCTGTGTCGCGACGCCGGAGGGACAGTTCCCCGTATGACAGGCAAGCGCCTGGACGCAGCCGAGCGAGAACATGAAGCCGCGCGCGACATTGCACCAATCGGCGCCGAGCGCGAAGATTCGGGCCATATCGAAAGCGGTGATGATCCGGCCGCTCGCGCCGATCTTGATCCTGTCGCGCAGGCCGGCACCGATGAGGCAGTTATGTGCGAAGGTCAGACCCTCGCGCAAAGGCGTGCCGATATGGTCTACGAATTCGAGCGGCGCCGCGCCGGTACCGCCTTCGGCGCCATCAATCACAATGAAATCGGCGATGATACCCGTCTCATTCATGGCCTTGCAGATCGCCATGAACTCATGCGGATGGCCGATGCATAATTTGAAGCCGACGGGCTTGCCTTGCGCCAGCTCCCGCAAACGCGCGATGAATTCCATCATTTCGATCGGCGTCGAAAAGGTCGCATGAGAGGGCGGCGAAATGCAGTCACGGCCTTCCGGCACGCCGCGCGTCTCGGCAATCTCCGCCGTCACTTTCGCGCCGGGCAATATGCCGCCATGACCGGGCTTGGCGCCTTGCGACAGTTTGAGTTCGATCATCTTGACCTGATCGAGCGCGGCGCGCTCGGCAAACTGCCGGGGATCGAAATCGCCGCTCTTGTCACGGCAGCCGAAATAGCCGGAGCCGATTTCCCAGATTAGATCGCCGTTATATTTGCGGTGGTGCGGACTGATCGAGCCCTCGCCCGTGTCATGCGCAAAGCCGCCCATTTGCGCGCCTTTGTTGAGTGCCATGATCGCATGCGCGCTCAGCGCACCAAAGCTCATCGCCGAAATGTTGAGAACCGACAGCGCATAAGGCTTGCCGCAGTCCGCCACGCCGACGGTGACACGGAAATCGCGATCTTCAATGTGATAAGGAATGATCGAATGGCTCAGCCATTCAAACTCGGGCTGATAGACGTCCTGCAAGGTCCCGAAGGGGCGCGACGACAGCTGCCGCTTGGCGCGCTGATAGACGATCGCGCGATTGTTGCGGTTGAACGGCTTGCCGTCGATATCGCTCTCGAGAAAATACTGGCGGATCTCAGGACGGATCTTTTCCAGCATGAAGCGGAGATTGGCCAGAATGGGATAATTGCGCTTGAGGCTGTGTTCTCTTTGATTGATGTCGAGAAGCCCGAGGATCGCGAAGCCTGTGCAGATGACGCAGAGCGCGGCCAGCGCCCAACTGCTGAAAAAGACTGCCGCGGCGCCAAAGATCAAACTGCCGATCAGGCTCAAGGCGAGTGCAGCATAGCGCATGGCCGTTCCCCCAAGCAGATAAGGCTTGCCCCGGACGAACGGCCCTGTTGATCTTCTCGTCGGCCGGCGGTCGAATGGTGGGGCGTTGATGCGCGATGCTAGCATTAATCTGGGCGATTCGAAGCTCGGCAAAGTGCCCGCTGCGCCTTGCGTTCAGTTTCGGACAATCCTGGCGCAGCGTCGCACGCAACATCCCTCTTTCGTCGGCGCGCGGCGCAAGGCCCCCTCGGAAGCAGCGCGCCGGGCAAAGTGTCGCCCTGGATTAAGCACGGCCTCTGCGCCAAATCTGCAGTCTGAAGCGCGGCGTCTGCTCGCGCACATGGAAGCATCGAGACCTTGGACGACATTCACGAACATCGGCACGAACATCGGACGGATTGGATCGCGCGCGGCACCGATGCCTATCGGAACATGAATGTCGCCTTTTTCTTCGCAGGCTATGCGATCTTCTCGCTGCTCTATTGCGTCCAGCCGCTGCTGCCGATCTTCGCGGAAGACTTCCACATCAGCCCGGCGGAGAGCTCACTCTCCTTGTCGCTGTCGACGGCGCTTCTGGCGCTTGCCATTCTGGCCGCAGCCGCTCTCTCTGAAGGCCTCGGCCGGCGCGGCCTCATGTTCGTTTCGATTGCTGTCGCATCGGTTCTGAACATAGCGGCGGCCGCGGCGCCGAACTGGCCGCTGATGGTCGCCATAAGGGCGCTCGAAGGCATAGCGCTCGGCGGCGCACCGGCGATCGCCATGACCTATCTCGCCGAAGAGATCCATCCGCGCGGGCTCGGCTTCGCCATGGGGCTTTATGTCGGCGGCACGGCCTTTGGCGGCATGTGCGGCCGTATGGTGACCGGCATACTCGCCGAACTCACATCCTGGCGCGGCGCCATGATCGGCATCGGCGCTGCAGGACTCGTCTCGGCCATCGTCTTCCTCGTGCTGCTGCCACGCTCGCGCAATTTCAAGCGGCGCCATGGTTTCGATGTCGGCTATCATTTGCGGGCCTGGGCGCGCCATCTCGGCAGTCCGTGCCTGCAGCTCTTGTTCGCCATCGGCTTTCTGGAGATGGGCGCCTTCGTCTGCCTCTATAATTACGCGGGCTTCCGCCTCACAGCGCCGCCCTTCTCGCTGACGCAGACGGAATTGGGTCTGATCTTCATCGTCTACCTCTTTGGCGTCGCCGCATCCTGGAAGGCCGGTGCGCTCGCCGACCGGATCGGCCGCCGCGTCGTGCTGCCGATCGGCGTCGTCGTGACCGCGGCGGGCGTCGGCATCACCATGCTGCCGGGGCTCATCGCTATGATCCTCGGCATCAGCCTGCTGACGATCGGCTTCTTCGGCACCCATGCAGTGGCGAGCGGTTGGGTCGGACGCCTCGCCGGCGAAGCCAAGGGCCATGCCTCCTCGCTCTATCTGTTGTTCTATTACATCGGCTCGAGCGTGATTGGTTCGGCCGGCGGCTGGTTCTGGGCGGAAACGGGCTGGACCGGCGTGGCAGGCTTCACGCTGGCCGCGCTCGCTCTGGCGCTTGTCGCAGCCTTGCGGCTACGCGCGCTCGTCGACAGCGAATAGTCCGCGCTCTGAGCCCTTACCAGAGCCTTTTCTCCGGTCCGCGCGTTCCGCGTCATCGCCAAGCTTTTGTTGCGCTTGGTGAGCGGCGCCCCGGATGACGACGTCAGCTCTCGACAATATCGCGGCAAGACCAGCGCGATCGCCCGCAAATGCAGCCACACGCTCATTCGTACGCTGCGCCTCAACTACGGCGACGATTTCGCGCTGGACCGTCCGGAGAGTGCCAAACTGATCGAGGTGTTGGACCGCCTCGACACGGCATCGCTCTCAAAGCTCGTCAGCAATTATGAAACGGATGAGCTGAAAGACAAGATTGCGATCACGGGCTAGAGCATCTTCCTATAGCTCGGATAGAGTCATCCGAGCTATAG
>JBKQRA010000028.1:0-10168 GCA_052144065.1 Methylovirgula sp.
GCAAATGACCACGAAAGAGAGCGCCCGAGCTGTTCGACCATTTCCGTCGGCAAATGGATGAATCCAGTTTAGTCGCCACAGCACATAGGCAGCTAAGTGCACCGGTGACGAGGCCGCCCAGTTGTCGTTTACATACTCACACATCGCCTCGATAAGCTCGGGGACAAGATGGGCGCCTGGCGGCGTATGCTTGCTCTTTTCGATTTCGACACCTGCGGGCCGCCAATTGCCCGCAAAAAGGCTCAGACCTTCGAGCGCCGCTCGGTGCAGGCCGAGAATCAACGACGGACGCAATTTGAAATTGCCGCGGTCGAGGGCTGCTAAAGCCATCGCCTCCGCTAGGTCATATTGCTCAAGACCATTCCTTGCTTCCTTCTCAGCCTTCTCGACTGGGTCGGTGATAAGTTCTGGCTCAAGTGCTCGGCTGTTACGCCGCTCATTCTCGTCGGTCATGTTTTTCTTTTGCAAGCTGCTCGGCCTGCTTGTTGACCATCTCACGAGTGATCAAATCATTTTCAAACGCAGTATTTCCGTAGGCAAAGCTCCGCCGCTGCAATTCCCTATCCTCTGGCGTGCGCTTATAGCGCTTTGCTGCTTCGAGTAGCTCGGCAAGCGGGTGCATATTGTCGTCCCTCATCTGACCGCGACTCTTAACTCGCGCGGCTGCATCAGCCTGATGCTGAATCATTATCAATTAGTAATGATGTTTAACAAAATTAACTTCGAGATAAAGCTATTTCATGTCACGGGCCACAGCGTCCGTCTCGACCAACGGCAAATCTCGATGACAATTGCCTGGCAGGGACGGTTTTCCACACGTCGGCTAGATGATCAGCTCGAGTTAAATGGTGGGCGCGACAGGGATTGAACCTGTGACCCCTCCCGTGTGAAGGGAGTGCTCTCCCGCTGAGCTACGCGCCCGATACCGGATCGATGCCGGATCAGTTGGCTACGGAAACCGGCTTTTGCGGCTCAAGTCAAGACCGGCGAATTTTCCAACCCAGACCGATGCTTGCCTCCACCTCAGCCGACTTTGACGAGGCTTTCGGCAGCGTCCCAAAGATCGTCGAAATGCGAGATGATCCGGTCCGGCTCATAGGCCTCGACTGGCAGATCCGTATAGCCGAAATCCACCGCCACGACCGGGACCTTGGCATTCTTCGCCGTCTCGATATCGGTCTTCGAATCACCGACCATGATCGTCTTGTCGTTGCGGCCGCCGGCCTTGTCGATCGTCATCAGGAGCGCCCGGCCGTCGGGCTTGCTCATCGGAAAGGTGTTCTTGCCGCAGATCGCTTGAAATCGCTGGGCGATGCCGAGCGCCTCCAGCAGCAGGACCGAGGAATGCTCGATCTTGTTGGTGCAGACGGCAAAGCCCCACCCCGCCGCCTCGAACCGGTCGAGCGCGGTCCCGACTCCGGGAAAGAGATGCGTCGAATCGCAGATATGCGCGTCGTAATGGACGAGGAATTCGTCGAAGAGGTCGTCAATCCGCGCCGCAGGCAGACTGCCGTTGCAATGGGCGAGGCCGCGTTCGATGAGCGCGCGGGCGCCGCCGCCCACCATGCTGCGGGCCGTCTCATAGGGCACCGGCGGAAAGCCTTCCCGCGTGAGCAGCATATTGAGGGTCGCGACGAGATCGGGGGCGGTTTCGGCCAGCGTGCCGTCGAGATCGAAGACGAGCAGCGGCTTTTGCGGGGGAGCAGATGTCATGGGCTTCACATAAAGCCCTGGGTCCCGCGCATCAAGAGATGGAGGCGTCGCAGTTTCGGCCGGCGCTTGCGTGTAGACTAGTCAGCGATTCGCTTGCCGGCTGGAGAGCCCCGATCATGACCTTGTCGCTTCCGAACCCATCTTCCTCTGCCCGGTTTCGTCGCGGTCTCCGTCCACTCACCCTTCCGGCGCTCGCCATCGCGCTGACCGGCTGGGCTGTGGCCGCCGCCGCCGCGAGCTATGAATTTCTGGCGGCGCCGGAAATCGATCTCAACCGCGTCTACCGGCTCGACAAGGCCACCGGCGAGGTCGCCGCCTGCCAATACGGCCTGAAGGAAGGCACGGTCGGCGTGACGCTCTGCTATCCGCCGGGCGAAGGCGCGGGCCCGCAGGGATCGAGCGAATACGGCCTGATCGCCTCGCGGCATGAGCGCGAAGGCGGCGTCTTCCGGGTCGATCTGCGCACCGGCATGATGTCGATCTGCTATGTATTGAACGAGGCCGTCGTCTGCACGCCGCAGGCGAAATAGAGGCCCCTCCGCGCCACAAAGCGAGCGTCCAACCGAGGGTTGACGGGGCCGCCGTCACGGCCTAACCGCTAGCCATGGATAGCCAGACCCCGGAAGCGGCGAAGCGGCGAGCCGCTGCGGCTGCGTTGAAGCTTGTGAAACCGGACATGCGCCTCGGGCTCGGCACCGGGACCACTGCGGCGCAATTCATCGATCTGCTCGGCGTCAAGGTTGCCGAAGGCCTGAAAGTGACCTGCGTCCCGACCTCGGAACGCACCCGCCTCCAGGCGGAATCGCTGAAAATCCCTCTCATCTCCTTCGAAGAGGTCGGCGAGCTCGATCTCACGATCGACGGCGCCGACGAATTCGATCCAGAACTGCGGCTGATGAAGGGAGGCGGCGGCGCGCTCTGGCGCGAAAAAATCACCGCCGCGGCCTCAAAGCGCATGGTCGTCATCACCGATGCGTCGAAAGCGGTGCCGACGCTCGGCAAATTTCCGCTGCCGATCGAGATCAGCCGCTTCGGCTGCGAGGCGACGCGGGCGGCCATTCTGAAGGCCGCCGAAGCAACCGGCACCTCGGGCGCCATCACCCTGCGCAAGACCGCCGGCGGCACGCCCTTCACCACCGACAATGACAATTGGCTCGTCGATTGCGCCTTCGGGATCATTCCAAAGGCGGATGAGCTCGCGGAACGGCTTAGTGCCATTCCCGGGGTCGTCGAACACGGCCTGTTCATCGGCCTCGCAAAGGCGGTGATTTCGGCCGGCCCTGAAGACATCAAAATTTATGGCCAATTGGACTGACCGACCGGATGTCGCCCACCCCAAATGAACATCCGGCCCAATTAATCCCCGGGAGAAACACAGTGCATCTGACTCGCAGTTCCTATTGGACGATCGGCCGCGCCCTGATTTGCGTCATCGCTCCCCTGCTCTGCCTTGCGCCGGCCATGGCGGACCCGCCGAAACCAGCGAATGCCGGAGCCGCTGCGCCGGAACCGAGCGCGTCGCATCTCGCCGCGGCGCGCCAGCTCGTCATCGTCAGCGGCATGTCACGCTCATTCGACGCCGCCGTCCCACACATGATCAGCCAGCTGACCTCCACCATGTCGCAGACGCGGCCGGAGATCATGCCGGACCTCGCCGCCGTCTTGAAAGAGATCACGCCCGATTTCGACAAGGACACCGATCACATGATCGACCGGGCCGCGCATGTCTATGCAAAGCTTCTGAGCGAGGAGCAGATCAAGGCCGCGATCACCTTCTTCACGAGCGACGACGGCAAGAAATATGTCCAGGCCGAACCTGTATTCTTCAATGCCGTCATCAATGAAATGCAGGACTGGCATCAGGAGATCCAGGACGAGCTGATGACGAAGGTCCGCGCCGAGATGAAGAAGCGCGGCAAACCCCTCTAGGCGCGGCGCGCGCCAGCAGAGATCGAAAGCGCGCGTGAGATCGGAAGCGAGTGTGACCATGGCCCAATTTGATGTCGATCTCTTCGTCATCGGCGCCGGCTCCGGCGGCGTCCGGGCCGCGCGTATCGCGGCGGGCTATGGCGCGAAGGTGATGATCGCCGAGGAATTCCGCATCGGCGGCACTTGCGTCATCCGCGGCTGCGTGCCGAAGAAACTGATGGTCTATGCGAGCCGCTATGCCGATGAGTTCGCCGATGCGGCGGGCTTTGGCTGGAGCGTGCCGCAGCCCAGTTTCGAATGGTCGAAGCTCGTCACCGGCAAGGAGACGGAGATTTCCCGCCTCTCGGGGATCTATCGCGCCAATCTCGAAAAGTCCGGTGTCGCGATCGTCGAGAGCCGCGCCGTCGTCGAGGATGCCAATACGGTGAAGCTTCTCGCCGACGGGCGGAAGATCACCGCGAAATATATCCTCGTCGCGGTCGGCGGCCGGCCCGTACTGGTCCCGGAAATCCCCGGCCTCGAGCATACGATCACCTCGAATGAGATCTTCGATCTGCCGGAAATGCCGAAGCAGATTCTGATCGTCGGCGGCGGCTATATCGCGGTCGAGTTCGGCGCCCTGCTGCAGCGTCTCGGCAGCCAGGTGACGCTCGCCATGCGCGGCGACAATATTCTGCGCGGCTTCGACGAAGACCTGCGCATCGCGCTCCGCGCTGCCATGGTCGAATCCGGCATCACCTTCAAATTCGGCACTTTGCCGACACGCATCGACAAGACGGCCCATGGCTTCAAGGTCGCGCTCAGCAATAGCGCGAGCCTCGACGTCGATCAGGTGATGCTGGCGACCGGCCGCGATCCTGCCACCAGGGATTTGGGCCTCGACAAGATCGGCGTCGCGCTCGATCCGATCGGCGCGGTCAAAGTCGATGAATATTCGCAGTCGACCGTGCCGTCGATCTATGCGGTCGGCGATGTCACCAACCGCATCGCGCTGACTCCGGTCGCTATCCGCGAGGGACATGCCTTCGCCGACACGGTCTTCGGCAACAAAAAGACGATTGTCGATTATGAAGGCGTGCCGACGGCGGTCTTTACAACGCCCGAGCTCGGCACTGTGGGCCTCACTGAGGCGCAGGCGCGCGAGGCCTTTCATTGCGTCGATATTTACGCGACGAGCTTCCGGCCGCTCAAAGCGACGTTGTCGGGGCGGCCGGAAAAGACGCTGATGAAGCTCGTCGTCGACGGCGAGACCGATGTCGTCCTCGGCGCCCATGTGCTGGGCGAAGGCGCCGGCGAGATGGCACAGCTCCTCGGCATCGCCGTCAAGATGCGCGCCAAAAAGGCCGATTTCGATGCGACCATGGCCGTCCATCCGACCTCGTCCGAGGAATTCGTGACGCTGCGGACGCGCACGGCGCGCTATCAGAAGGACAAGGCCGATATGGCCTGAGGCGAGAACACCCAATCGGTAGCGAGCGCTTTGGGCCGATAGCCGTCCGTCTGCTTCGGAGCATTGGAACGCAGAAGCGGACGTTGATTTGATTTGGCCCAACGGAGGCGCGCGTGCTCAGTAGCAGTCATTGCGGCGCTAGGGCCGCCTACGCCTCGCGGGTCATGAAAGCCGTAACCTCATGGTCCGGCCGGCCTGGCGAACAACTTCTGAATCTCATCCATCAAGGGACTACTGAGGCCGGCTTTGCGCAACGCGGCGAAATCATCGAGCACCGCTTTTTCCCAAAGTTCGTCTTTGTAAGAAAAAGCCTTCTGGCCGCGATGTGCGAGATAGATCGTTCGCGCTTCATCAGTGCGGCCAAGGAACATCAGAGTATGCGCACGGTTGATTTCGAGCCAGAGGAGTTCGGGTGCGACACGTATGGCTTCTTGGGAAGCGACAAGCGCTTTATCGAAATCATGCGCGAGTAAATATACCCAGGCTAGGCCGCCTAATGATCTTGCCAAATCCTGCTGCGCCTGCGCATCCCCCTGGTCCTTGGCGATCGCGCGATGAAGCATGAGGCTCTCCTCATAGGCCGCGAGCGCGCCCTTCAGATCGCCCATCTGCAGCTCCACAATGCCGATCTTTTCGAGGCTCACCGACAGATCGCGCTGCGCCTGCGCATTACTCTGGTCCCTGGCGAGCGTGCGGGCAATGGCGAGGCTCTCCTTAGAGGCGGCGAGCGCGCCTTGCGTATCGCCCATCCGCAGCTTCACATCGCCGATCTTATTGAGGCTCACCACAAGATCGCGCTGCGCCTGCGCGTTCCCCTGGTCCTTGGCCAGCGTGCGACGAAGCGTGAGGCTCTCCTCATAAGCGGCGAGCGCGCCTTGCATGTCGCCCATCTGCAGCTTCATATCGCCGATCTTATCAAGGCTCACCGACAGGTCGCACTGCGCCTGCACATTCTCCTGGTCCTTGGCGAGCGTGCGGGCAATGGCAAGGGCTTCGTCATAGGCGGCGAGCGCGCCTTGCGTGTCGCCCATCTGCGCCTTCACATCGCCTATCTTATTGAGGCTCACCGACAGATCGCGCTGTGCCTCGGCATTCCCCTGGTCCTTGGCGAGCGTGCGGACAATGGCGAGGGTCTCCTCATAGGCGGCGAGCGCGCCCTTCAGATCGCCCATCTGCAGCTTCACATCGCCGATGTTCTCGAGGCTCGCCGACAGATCGCGCTGCGCCTGCGCATTCCCCTGATCCTTAGCGAGCGTGCGACGAAGCGTGAGGCTCTCCTCATAGGCGGCGAGCGCGCCTTGCATGTCGCCCATCTGCAGCTTCACATCGCCGATCTTATCAAGACTCGCCGACAGATGGCGCTGTGCCTCGGCATTCCCTTGGTCCTTGGCGAGCGTGCGGGCAATGGCGAGCGCTTGCTCGGCAGCGGCCTCGGCGTCCGCCACATCTCCGGCCTTGAGATAAAGTTCGGCAAAATCGTTAAGTGCCACTGACCGGCTGCGCTGCAGGTCCTTGTCATTCGGCTCCGTCGCGGCGAGTGCATCCACCGTCGTTTCGGCCGTCGTGAGGATTTGACGGATCGTTGCAACGGGAATGGACGTGGTGTCACCAAAGCCCTGCACAATGTTGAAGATGAGGCTATCAACCGCCCGTTTTGCCGCCCCAAGGTCTTTTTCCGCCCGCGCCTTCTGTGCTTCAGCCATGCGGGTTTCTTCCTCGGCTCACTCCTTCTGTACCTCTGCGGCGCGGGTCTGGTCTTCGGCACGGTGCTTCTGCTGAGTTGCAACGATGCCTTGCCAGCCTGCGACGCCCATGAGAAGCAGAGCCGCGACGAGGCCGATACCGGTGCGCTGTGCCGTTCTTTTGTTCGCAGCGGCGATTGCCTTGGCATCGGCGAGCTGGCGCGCCTGTTCCGCCTCCTTGTCCTTGCGCCTTTGTTCAGCCTCGGCGATACGCGCATCCTCCTGCGCCCGACAGGCCGCGAGATAGGCACGATCTGTCGCATCGAGCTTCGCCGCTATGTCAGGCCGCGCATCGAGGGCTTGCGCTTCTTGAAGCCGCTGGCCGTGATGGGCGAGCCATGCGTACATCCGACCATTCGCGCCCCAATCGCGTGCCGCGCGCGTGACCCCTTCCAGCGTCGCAAGAAGCGCAAAATCATCCTTCAGCCAGCCGTCGAGCAGGCCCCATTGGCGCAGCAAGGCCTCATGCGCCGGCTCGATCGTCGCAACCCGGACGTCCTGGCCCGCGGCATCTTTCTCGATCACTGTATCCGTCGCGAGCAAATGTTCTTCGACCAGAAGATCGATCAAGGGCTTGGCTTCGTCGGGAATATCCTTGCGCCGCGCGATATTGCGGCGTGGGCTCTTGCTGTCGGGATCGGTACCGGCAAGCCAGGGGATGAAGCCGCGCCGCAGCAACGCTTCGCGCGCTTTCGGATCGTGAGGTATCCGCGAATCGCTATCGGCGCGTTGAAAAGCCCGCGCCACCGCCCGGTCGATCGCGCCTTTGAGGCCGCCGAAGGCGCGGTAATCGGCCAGCCGCAGCGTGCCGGCCCGTCCATAGTCGAGAAAGAGCTGTTCGAGCATGAAGGCGAGCA
The DNA here is from genome assembly GCA_052144065.1 of Methylovirgula sp. Lineage (GTDB taxonomy): Bacteria > Pseudomonadota > Alphaproteobacteria > Rhizobiales > Beijerinckiaceae > Methylovirgula. The sequence continues at coordinate 7,692 of JBKQRA010000028.1, forward strand.
GCGGCAGCGCATCGCTGCCGCTGCCCTGTTCCAAATCTGCAAGCAGCGCCTGGACGAGGCCCGGCTCGATCGCGAGCTGATGGCCCGCCGCCACATAGCGGCGGACCGGGCCTTCGATCACTTCGCTATAGGCGCCCCGCGGCATGGGCAGAAGCGGCAGCGTCGCCTGTGCCAGGCCTTCGAGCGGCTTGGCGCGCTCCAACGCATCATAGCTGTCGGAGCGGATCGCAAAGACGACGGCGATCGCCGGGGTGTCTTCGATCGCGGGATCGCGCAGCAAAGTGAGAAGCGCCGTGCCTTCCTCGTGCCCATCGCCGCGGAATAGCTCTTCGGTCTGGTCGATCGCGATCACGATCAGGGGCGGCTTGGCGCATTTCTCGGCAGCCAGCGTCTGCACCAGGGCGGCCTGCGCCAACTCGGCCAACAAAGGCCGCACGCCTTCTGCGCCCCGCCCGATCGCCTCCCGCAGTTCGGCGCGGGTGCGCTTTGGAAAGACTTTCTCCAAAGCACCAAGGAGACCCGCCTCGCCATAAAGCGCGGCGCGCTCCGGCCTTATGATCGGCAGGGGCAGAAAATTGGCGTCGTCGCGTTTGAGCCGCGGCCAGAGCCCCGCCCGCAGGAAGGAGGATTTGCCGGCGCCAGAGGCACCGAGAACGGCAAGCAGCCGCGGCGCCGCCGCCTCGCGCAAGCCCCGCAGCCGATCGAGCGCTTCGATAATCGGCGCGTCGCGGCCGAAGAAAATGCCGGCATCGACGTCGTCGAGCGGCTTTAGGCCGCGATAGGGCGCGCGATCGGGGTCTGTTTCGGGGGGCCAAGCAAAGAACCTCGGATCGAGCCCAGCCTTGTCGAGGCCAATCTTCAGCCGGCGCAGCCCTTCCGCCGAAAAAGTGACATGGGCTTCCTCATGCGAGCCCGGCACGGCCGCACGAAAGATGCGTCCATCTTGCCCGCCCGTCAGATTGACCGCCTGCCAAGTGCCGGCCAATTCCGGCGGCAGATCGGCGAGTGTCTTCTTCGGATCGATGATGACGGCGAAGAGCTTCTTATTGAGCTGCCGCGCCAGCGCATATTCCTTGAAGCACCAGCCGGAGGCGAGCCAATGTTCTGAGATGAGGAAGATGACCGCTTCGCAGCGCTTGGCCGCAGCATGCAGCGCCCGTTCCCAGCGCTCGCCCGCGGCGATCCCGCGCTCCGGATCGAGATCGAGAAAGATATCGTCAAAACCTTCGCCGACGAGGAAATCGCGCAAGGCAATCGCCTCGAAATTATCCTTGCTCGAATGCGATAAGAAAATCCGCGACATGGTGGCAATTCAGATGGCTAAAGCAGCAATAGGCCCAAGCAGGCGAGCACGGCCGAAGCGACTTGGCAATTTAAAAGACGGACGTCACTCCAAAATTTGAGCCCCTTGCTCTGATGAAAGAGGCGGCAAAAGCTTTCATCGTTGCGTGAGAGGCGAAGGCCGCCCTTTTAAACGGTGCGCGCCTGAGTGTTCGCGGTTGAAAGTTGGTTAGGTTCCGCTTCGGGTCGACAATGATCGGAACGCGACAGTTCATGCGATGTCCGGCTTCGGAAGCAACGTCAAGCACTGGGAACGACAACCATGGGCGCTCTGTTGCATCATGGACGTTCGAACTCCTCGGAGCTAAAGCCGAGGAGTTCTTCAGACCGCTATACCTCCGTGCCTTCAGCAAGGGCGAGCGCGTCCTCGATGTCGACGCCGAGATAGCGAACGGTACTTTCGATTTTGGTATGGCCGAGCAGGATCTGCACGGCGCGGAGATTGCCCGTCTGCTTATAGATCAGCGATGCCTTAGTTCGGCGCAGTGAATGCGTGCCGTAGTCCTCAGCTCGCAGCCCAATCCCAGTCACCCATTCATCTACAAGGCGAGCGTACTGATGGGTGCTGATGTGATCGGTATGGTCAATTCGACTTGGAAATGCAAAGTTATCAACTGCACCTCCGCGACGCTCCAGCCAGGACAGGATGCTGCCTCGCGCGGGTTCCAAAAGCTCGAATTGCACCGGCCTGCCAGTCTTCTGCTGGATGACGATTGCGCGTGAACGAACCCGGCCGCCGCTGACAAGATCACCGATCTTCACTTTGACGATGTCACATCCGCGCAGCTTGCTGTCGATTGCCAGATCGAACATCGCACGATCGCGTAGCCGTCGCTCGCGGTCGAGCCAGAACCGTATCGCCCAAACCTGCTGTGGCTTCAATGCCCTCTTGGCACCGATCGTCCGGCCGGCATTCCATGGCCGCCGATCCTTGGCGCCTGGATCATATTCTGAATGTCCCATGGACCTTCTCCCTTTGCGGCCACCATCGGCCGATAGGAGAACGCGCAATGGAAAGACCTAGTGCTTGGCCGGAACCGGAACGGCAGCTTTGGATGAGCGGACCAGCGAAGCGGCCATTCGTGTCAGAATCTCTACTGCAGCGCCGATCCCCACCCCGTAACCTGATCGGTGGG
>JBKQRA010000029.1:0-4553 GCA_052144065.1 Methylovirgula sp.
AGCGCCGAAGCCCATCAACAAAATATCGATTAGTCCGCTGAGCAGCCATAGGCGGTTCACCTGCAGATCATGTGGGGGTCGCAACGTTTCGGCGACGGAAAGAGCGCCTCTGGCGTCAGTGCGCCGGGCGATCTATAGCCGAGCTCATCGAATTGCGACATCAATGCGCAGGAAACCGAAAAGAGAGAGCCCGGCACTGTGACCTGGACACAACTCACGCGCGCTTGCGGCAGGTCCGGCGCGGGGTCATATCGGCGCACGGTGGATACTCCGATCCGGCACCTTCAAGTTGTAATATATTTGGACAAATAATTGTCTGCAATGCCTGTTGTTTGCGCGTTTATGACGACCCGCTTCGCGGGCGCGGCGACAGTCGGCTCCCGTGACAGATCGGCATCCCTTGCAGGCCCTTTTTCCCATACGTATTTACTGGCGCGCGAACCGCCTACGCTTTACCTATAGCTTGACCCTATGATAGATTTTGAAAATAAAAATGAATAGTTCTTCTTGCAAAAGTGTTGTCGAAACAAGTGGCGCTCAACTGAAACGTGAAGTTCGTGGCAAGGATCGGCGCACTCCAGTATGGGCGGTGCGTCGGGCTTGTGTAGCGAAACGATAATGCGCGAAAGTCGCCAACTGGGCAGATATTTGATGACCGATTACAGCCTCCCTCCGTCCATGACCGTGGTGTCGGCATCCGCGGCAATCGGCGCGAGGATCATCGAGCGATGAGTCCGATCGAGGCCAAGGCTCTGACCTGTTTGAAGCAGGCGGAGGAACTCGAGGGAGCGCTCCAAAATTATGAGCGCGCTGCTTCGCCGCGCCTCGCAAAGTCGCTTCAAGGGATCGGTTCTTTTCTCACTTTGCTTTATGCGACGCTCGGCAGGCCGCTGACGGGAGCGGGCCGCGCAGAGCTGGCTACGAAGACGACAGCGAAACGGGATGACGCAGTCCAGTCGCTTTCCTGGTTCTTCGTCGGCGATCTGATCGACTGGCTGCGGGATCATGATCGTGTGACGGGGGTCGGACGTGCGACCTGCGAGCTTTGGCTTTCGACCTTGCAATATCAGAAGAGTGCGCTGTTTGCGCCTTGCGTCGAAGCGGCGACCGCGCTAGGTCTCGCTTCGGTGTCGCCGCTCGAGACCTTGCGCTATGTCAGCAGCAAAGTCGGCGGACTCTCGATCTTGGAGACATCGGGCGAGCCTACGCCGCCTGCGGCGATCGAGACGATATCGCCCGCACGCGGCGACCATGTCATCTTTACGGGCGTCGTCTGGACGCGGCATTACAGCGATCTCTTTTTGCGCCTGAATGCAGCCGGCATTTCGTTCAGCGTGCTCGTCCACGACATCATTCCGATTGAGGAGCCTGATCTCGCCTCCGCTCAGCAGCGCACGGAATTCATCGAGTGGCTGAAGACAACTCTCACATTCGCGCGGATCGTTTACGTGTCCGGCCCGCATGTCCGCGATCAGATCATTCGTTGGTCGGTGATCGCGGGTTATGACATCCGCACCGAGATCGTTATTGTTGACTTCGGCCTTAGCGAATTTCCGGCAGTGACGCCGCCGGACACCTCGTCGGCGCAAAGCCTCGCGCAAGTCGATCTCGACTCTTTCGTCCTCTCCGTCGGCACAATCGACAAGCGTAAGAACCAGATTTTGCTGTGCCGGCTGTGGGCGCGCCTTGCCGTCGATCTCGGGCCTGCGCGATTGCCGCAACTCGTGCTCGCCGGGCGCGACGATCTCGATCTCGCAGCATCCACGGAAAATTTCGCGACATTGATCGCGTCGGGCAAGATTCGCATTCTGCAAGGACTGTCCGACCCCGATCTCTTCGCCCTCTATCGCGCTTGCCTCTTCACGGCCTTTCCCTCGACGAGCGAGGGCTATGGGCTGCCGGTCGCCGAAAGCTTTGGTGTTGGCAAGCTTTGCCTTGCGGCCGACCTTCCCGCCATTCGTGGTCATGCGGGCGATCTGCCTTGGTATTTCGATCCGGCCGATGCGGAACACGCCTATGCCTGCCTGCGCACGGCGATCGTCGATTCCGCGAAACGCTCCGAGGCCACCCAGCGCATTGTCGATAGCTATCGGCCGCGCGGCTGGTCGTCCACATTCAACACGATGGCCGAAGCGGTGGCCCGCTGCCGCTATGAGGTCGCCACACCTGTTCGGCTACCCGAAGGACGCCGCGAGCCGGCCTTCCTGCAGCCGATCCCGCCCACGGCCTTGGCCGCCGCGCAACGCTGGTGTCGCTTCAAGGATCCAACCGTCTCGATCCTGCTCGTCAATTGGAACGCCTCCGAGATGACTCTCGAATGCGTCCGGCAGATTTGGGCCCATAGCGGCGGAATCCCTTACGAGATCCTTATCATCGATAATGGCAGTGCCGAGGAAAGTCTTGCATCGCTCCGCACGCTCGCCGGAATCGATGGCGTGCGTCTGTTGGAGCTTGGCTGCAATCGTTATTTCGGCGAAGCCAACAATATTGCCGCCGAGCATGCGACAGGCCGTTATATATGCCTCTTGAACAATGATGCCTTCCCGAAACCGAATTGGCTGAGCGCGCTTGTCGCGGCGATCGAGGGAAATGACGACGTAGGTGGCGTCGGGCCCCTGTTCCTGTTTCCGAACGGTCGCGTACAGGAGGCAGGCGCGGTGGTCAACGCTGAAGGATTTCCGATCAGACTTGCACGCGACAATGAGACTATCGATCTTGAGGCGGAGACCGCCAAATTCGTCGATTACATCTCGGCGGCGGCTTTCCTTTTGCGGCGTGACGTTTTCATGAAGGTCGGCGGCTTCGATCTCACTTACGAGCCGGCCTATTATGAGGATACCGACCTCTGCTTCAAATTGCATGCGCTCGGCAAAAAAGTGCTGTTCTGTCCCGAAGCAGTCGTGGTTCACATTGAGGGGGCGTCAACGAAGGATACCGCCGCGGCGCTTACGGCGCGCAAAATGCTCGGTGACTTGAATCGAGGAAAATTCGTCGCGCGCTGGGGCAGCTATCTGCGCCGCCGCGACCCCGCCGCCGCGCGAAAGGTGCTTGCAGGTACTCAAAAATCCGCCGATCTGGTGGAGGCTGCGCGGCCCGCGCCGGTTAAGACGGCTGCCGTATACACACCCTTCGCCCTAACACCCGGCGGGGGCGAACGCTACATCCTCACGCTCGCCTGGGCGCTGACGGAGGATTTTGCTGTGACGATCGCCACGCCCAATCCTTATAGTCGCCTGCGTCTTCGTGCGCTTGGGTTGGAGTTCGGTCTCGATCTTTCTAGATGCGAGATTGCGACGCTCGATACGTTGCGCGCACGCCCTCGTCCTGACCTCATGGTAACAATGGGCAATCACGTCGTGCCACCGACCGAAGCGATCGGCCAGCATGCGCTCTATATGTGCCAATTTCCTTTTCCATTGCCTCTTGAAGAAATCAACAAGGGGAAGACCTTGCTCGACGGCTATGACCGGTTTCTTGTCAATTCCGATTATTCCAAGGCCTATGTCTTCATCGGCCTGAACCTCAACCGGCTGCCGCCGCGACCGATCGAGGTTCTTTATCCACCGGTGCCGCAGCTTGCGGGCAGAGCGCAGGACAAAAAAGATATCATCCTTTCGGTCGGCCGCTTCTTTGAAGGCGGGCACAACAAGCGCCACGATCTGATGATCGAAGCCTTCAAAGCACTGTCAAGACGATCTCCGAAAAAGCTCGAACTGCATCTCGTCGGATCGTCGATCCCGCAGCCAAATCAGATGGCTTATTTGGGCAAGCTCCAGAAAATGGCCGATGGACTCGACGTGTTCTTTCACGTCAATGCTTCCCCGCAAGAGCTCGCTGAGCTCTATCGCGTCGCCGCGGTCTATTGGCATGCGACGGGTCTCAATGTTGATCTCAAGGTGCATCCGGACGCCGCTGAGCATTTCGGCATCAGCATCGTCGAGGCGATGTCAGCGGCCTGTGTGCCGCTCGCATTGAACTGTGGCGGCCCGCGCGAAATCATCGAGCACGGCAAAAATGGATTTCTTTACGGGTCTATCGAGGAGCTTGTGCAATTATCGGAGGAGCTGTTCAAGGACGATTATGTGATGCGTAGAATAGAAATAGGTGAAGCTGCATGTTTGAGAGCGGCAGATTTCACGGTCGCGCAATTTGCTTCAAACGTTCGGAGACTTGCTGCAATTGTTATGAACTAAACTGATACCGCTAAAGTAGATCGAGTGGTTCACTCGATGGATTACAAATGCGAATCGGGCACGGACCACGAAGCTTTCCGCGCAATTATCTGCGTGTAAAATCCTATAGTTTCCAGTGCAAAAGCGGCCAGCTCCTTACCAACAGGCGTTAGCTTTTGATGATGTCTTTCGTGGCGGTAATGACGGTCAATCCTCCTGTCAGACGTTGAGAGCTTCGCAGGCTTGCCCTGACAAACTAGGCTCTGTTGACAAAGTGATTGACGGCGGAATCGCGGGTTGATTCAAGGCTGCCTCTTGGAGGGAGGCAGACTTGATTCGGGGCAGACTGACGGACGCGGAATGGGCATTTTTCGAACCATT
>JBKQRA010000030.1:0-53820 GCA_052144065.1 Methylovirgula sp.
CAGGAAGGCCATGGAAGACTTTATCTCTCAACACGTCAGGCTCGCCTATATCGACGAGCCGCCGGTCACGGAAACAAGCGGCGACCCGGTTCTTTTGATCCATGGATTTGGATCAACCCATGCGATCAATTGGGTCTTCACCCAATGGGTCAAGACCTTGACCGAGGCGGGCCGGCGCGTCATCGCTTTCGATAATCGCGGCCATGGCCGCAGCGAGAAGCTCTACGATCCGGAAGACTACGCAATTCCGCTGATGGCGGAGGATGCGTATAATCTTCTGGCGCATCTCAACATCGCGCGCGCCGATGTGATGGGCTATTCGATGGGCGCGCGCATTGCCGCTTATCTCGCCAGAACCCGTGGCGAGGTCATCCGCAAGCTCGTGCTTGCCGGGACCGGCGAAAATCTCATCGAAGGCTCGAGCATCCCCTACGGCGTCACCGATGCTATGGAAGCGCCCTCGCTCGATGTCTTGACCGACCCGGTACAGCGGATGTTTCGCCAATTCGCCGAGGCGACGAAAAGCGATCTGCGGGCGCTGGCTGCCTGCAGCCGCGGTGCACGCTATAAGTTCGGCCCGGCGGAGCTTGCCGAAATCACAATGCCGGTCTTGATCGCTGTGGGAACCAAGGACGATATCGCCGGGGATCCGAGCCGGCTTGGAAGTTTGATCCCGCATGCCCATATGCTGCCTATCCCGGATCGCGATCACAATCGCGCGGTCGGCGATCCCGTCTATAAGCGCGGCGTTCTCGAGTTTCTGGCCGGATGAGGCGGTCTAAACACGCTGCGCTGCCGCAAAAAATCGTGCTATAAAGACGGGCATGATGGGATGAAGCGCGCCGGCCTTCCGCTACGTGTCTGGGCAGAATGCGGCGCCGAGAATGCGCGCCCAGAGTGCGTGCTTTGGAGCGACCAGTGACATTCGGCAAATCTTCGAAATCGGGAGCCAAGCTGCAGAGCGTTCCGCTTGCGGACACGGTCTTTTCGCGCATCCGCACGGAAGCTGAAGAGATCGTGCATCGCGATCCGGAACTCACCGGCTGGATCTTCGAGACCGTCCTCAACCATGAAGTGCTGGAATCGGCGATCATTCACCGGCTGGCGGCGCGGCTCGGGCACGAGGAAGTCTCTGCCGATCTGATCCGGCAGACCTATCTCGACGTCATCGCGCGTGATCCGAAGATCGGTGCTGGCTTTCGCGCCGATCTCTTGGCGGTCGCGGACCGCGATCCGGCCTGCCAGCGTCTCATCGAGCCCTTGCTCTATTTCAAGGGGTTCCATGCACTTCAGACGCATCGTCTCGCGCATGCTTTGTGGAATGGCGGCCGCCGCGACTTCGCACTTTATCTTCAAAGCCGTTCGTCCGAAGTCTTCCAAACCGACATTCATCCGGCGGCGCGTTTGGGCCAGGGCATTTTCCTCGATCATGCGACGGGTCTCGTGATCGGTTCGACGGCGGTCGTCGAAGACGATGTCTCGATCCTGCAGGACGTGACATTGGGCGGCACGGGCAAGGAAACCGGCGATCGCCATCCGAAGATCCGGCGTGGCGTGCTGCTCGGCGCCGGCGCCAAAGTGCTCGGCAATATCGAGGTCGGCCAATGCGCGCGCATTGCGGCGGGCTCCGTCGTTCTGCAGGCCGTGCCGGACCATAAGACCGTCGCCGGCGTTCCGGCGCGGGTCGTCGGCGAGGCCGGATGCGCTGAACCCGGCCGCACCATGGATCAAATTCTCGCCGCGAAAACGCCGCTCGACTGAGAGACTTGCGGGTTCGGCTTGCGAGTTCGGCTTGCGAGTTCGACTTGCGAGTTCGACTTGCGCGATTGACTTGCGGGGTGCAGGGTTTTCTGGCATGCGGGCTTTGCTGCTGCCTTGATCATTTCCGAGTGTCCGGAGAGCGAATGTTTGAAAAAGTCGAATTGCGTAAGCTGCAAGGTTTTCTGCGCAAGGTCCTCGGCAATGAGGCGATCAAGGTTACGCAAAGCAAGCGCAATCCGGACGATGCGGATGTGCATTTCGGCGAGCGCGTGATAGGCTCGATCGTCATCGACGATGAAGACGGCGACCGTTCCTTTGCCTTCGCGATGAAGCTGCCGGTCGAGCGCGATGTCCTGCAGGACTATCTGCGCCGCCTCTTCGAGAACAGCAAATTGAAGATCGTGCCGCGGCCGAAGAAGACCGATTCCGTCGAATTGAATTCCGGCGATGATTTTCTCGGCGTGATTTCGGCCGATGATCCGAAGGGCAAGAGCTTCACCTTGCAGATGGCCATTCTCGATATCGATCTCGACGACTTCTGAGACCGGCGATGCCCCTTTACGCGCTTAACGGAATTGCCCCGACGCTGCCTGCGCCCGAGTCCTATTGGGTTGCGCCCGATGCGCAGATCATCGGCAATGTCGTTCTGGGCGATGAAGCCTCGGTCTGGTTCGGGGCGGTTGTCCGGGCCGACAATGATCTGATCCAGCTCGGCGCCCGCACCAATGTGCAGGACGGCTGCCTGCTGCATACCGATCTCGGCTATCCGATGGTGATCGGTGAGGATTGCTCGATCGGACATCATGCCGTGCTGCATGGGGTGACGATTGCCGACAATTGCCTCATCGGCATGGGCGCGACATTGCTCAACGGCGTGAAGCTCGGGCGCAACTGTCTTGTCGGCGCGAATGCGCTTTTGACCGAAGGCAAAGTGTTTCCGGACAATGCGCTGATCGTCGGCAGTCCGGGCCGCGTCATTCGCACCATCGACGAGGTGACGGTCGCGCAATTGCACGAAAACGCAACGCATTACGTCGCTAATTGGCGGCGCTACGCGCGCGGGCTCGCACCCCTCGCGGAGATCCAGCTCATTAAAGTTTGATGTTTTCGTCGAACCTGTCGGCCTCGATCATTTGATCGAAAGCTATGGCGAAGCCGCCATCGAAATGGCGGACCACTTTACCGGTGGTGTGACCGATGATGGCCAGCGCGCCGATGCTCGGCTTCAGTGCGGTCGCAATCGCCGCGCCCGACATCGATACGTCGATCAGTTTCACCACATGCTCGGCATCGCCGTTGAGGCGCAAGATCGCGTGCCGGCGCAAAGGTACGATGCGCTCGAAACGGCGGTCTTCCGGCAGGCCGAGAATGTCGCGATTGACCAGCCACGTGAGCTGATTGGCGATCTTTTCGCGTTTCGCGTAGGGCATATTCAATGCGACGGCGAAGCCGCGATCGGTAAGACGTGCGATCTTGCCTTCGACGCGGCCGATCTGATCGAGATAGATGATGACGCGCTCGCCGACGGCACCGCGCACCGATGCGATGCAAGCCACGCCGCCGGGCGACATATCAGTCGTCACGCAGGGAAATTCGCGCCGATCTTCCAGCATATAGCGGCCGAGCAGCGAAATTTTCACCCGCTGATGGCGGCGCCGCTCAACCGGCTTTTGAATGGGCTTGACGTTCAGGTCCATGGTTTCCGTGTCTGCGCCGGACACCGACGAGGTCTTAACCTGTCTTATGACGAGTTAAGGTGGCGTTATCGGCATGGTGCAGAAGTGGACCTATCGTTGGGGAAGTCGACGCCCGCCTTCGAAGACCCGCAGATGTCCGAAACTGCGGACGCTCTGCCCGGACGGCTGAGCTTGCGGTACAGGCATTGTATCGGCGAACAAATGCCTGATATCGAAGTCGCCGGGCGGCACTTTCTCATCCATCGTCTGCAATGAGCGCAGAGTCAGATTTTTCACCGGCAGCAGGCCGAGCCATGACGGTGGCACGGCGGGCGCGGTGAGGCCGAGAATGCGGGAGCGCTGCTGGCCGCGGCGTCCCAAGGGCAGAAACAGGATTTCGATCGGATAATCGTTGAAGCCCTGCAGCGAGGCCACAGCTTTGGCGACGATCGGGCAGGAGGCATCGAGCACCGTCAGCAGCATCGCCGCAATATTGCGAGCCTCCTGCGGCGACCAGAGATCGAGAAAAGAGCGGCCTTTTTGTTCGGCGCAGGCCAATGCGTTGACGCGTGTGCCGGACAGGACGAAGGGGAATCGATGCTGCGCATCGGCTTCCAGCATGAAGAGATCGGCGATCAGATTACGAATTGCGGCGAGATCAATGTCGGCGCGTTCGGGCGCGGCCCGGTCGCCTCGGAGCCCGTTCCAATAATCGAATAGTTCGCGGATCGCCGCATGCCTCATAGCAATTCCAGCGCTGGTCATTTCAAGACGGTTTTGCCGGAAACCTGATCCGGAATGGCACGCTGTGCCGCCCAAACCACGCTCCCGGGCGTAAGGCAGCAGCGCGCATGCCAGCGCGGCAGCGACTTCGTGCGTGGCAGCAACGAGGAGGGCTGGATGAGGCGGTTTTGGCGCGCCTCAGCGCCAGAGCGGCTCGCCGCGGGCGATCAGCGCGCTCATCTCCTGCTGGAAGGCATCCGGGCCGAAGGCGAACCATTCGCCCGCGATTTGATAGAGCAGCGGTCTACGCCGCGCCTCGCAGAAGCTTTTGAGCCAGGCAAGCGCCTTGGTCTTGGGGGCGTCGCCGACGGGGACGGCGACATCGACGGGAAGATCGCGCCAGCGCGTCTGCGCCGGCAGCAGGATCATCGATGCCTGGTCGGGCCGCATCCACTCGGGCAGCGGGCTTTTCGCCGCGAGCCAGCCACAGATGAACTGGCGGCAGGGATCGTTCGGCCGGTCCGCGTAGATATTGCAGCTATGGCCGGAGCTGTGCGGGCAGGGCGCGCCGGGCGCGACTTTCTGGCCGCTGATTTCGATCTGCAGCCAGCCGTCGCAGCAGGCGGTGCAGCTGCCGCAGCTTCGTGCCCCCGGCTGCTTGAGCGTGCCCGCTCTCGAGGTTCGATCGACTGCCTGAAATGCCATGAATTCAACGCCAGAGCTTTGCTTTAAGGCTATATATTTGAAGTTATCTATGCGGCCAAGGGCCTCGTCCCGCGACGTTTTTATGAAACTATTTTTATATCAAGTAAAAATGACGGTCTCGAAAGCACAGATTCCACCTTTACAGAAACGAATACACGTCAACTGCCCTACATTAAAAAATTTAATAGAAAATATGGTCGACTGTATACCAGGCTCGTCGATAGCCTCTCGTCGTCACCGGAATCGCTCAGCGCGGAACAAGACCAAACAGCTGCGGGCGATCAATAAAGGGGGAAACGATGAGAGAGACGCTCCGCAACGGGGCGGCGATGGGGGCTATTTGCGCCTTCTTCTTCGCCAGCCAGGCGCATGCCACATCCATGGACGAAGTCCTCGAGCGGTTGAAGGCCCTCGAAAAGAGCAACGCCAAGCTCGAGAAGGAAAACAAAAGCCTCCGTCATGCCGTCACCGAGATCGAGTCGGGCAAGGGCGTGAAGATCAAAGCGGTCCCGATTACAGCAAATGGCAAGGTCGTCGGCAATCCTGTCGGCCACGTCAATGTGGCTTCGGCGCCTTCGGGCGAGCCGTTGCTCGGCATAGGTGGCGTGCCGATCATCACTAAATCCGGAGGCAATCCCTTCCTCGATGCAACGACGGTCAGCATCTACGGCCGCTTAGACGTGTCGGCGCAAGTCCAAAGCGTGGGTGTCTGGGACGAGCACACGATGGCCGCTGTGTCGAGCAATACGTCTTACCTCGGCTTCCGCATCAAGCATGACCTCGCGCCTTATGGCTATGCTGGATACGCATTTGTCGGCCAGATCGAAACGGAAGCGGACATAGCGTCCACGCCGAGCGTCAAGGCAGCCATCGGCAGCCGGAACAGCTATGTCGGCATACAATCGCCTTGGGGCACAATCGCAGCCGGTAAATATGATACGCCCTATAAGGTAGCGACAACCGAGTTCGATCCGTTCTATCTGGACATTGCAACTTACAATTCGATCGTGGGCAATACCGGCGGTGACGGCCGCGCCGAATTCGCTTATCGCGCGCCGCACGCGATCTGGTACGAGTCGCCGGTCATCAGTGGTTTTCAAGCCAAAGCCATGGTGTCGCCGGGACAAAATTCCGGCGTATCGGATAGCAATTTCCCATTTGGCGAATATAGCTGTTCAGGCGGCCCCGCGATCGGCAACGGCAGCGGCTATCCGGGCAATAATCAGGGGCAAGCCTTCGATACCGGCGGCGTCAACGGCCAATACTGTAACGATGGTTCTTTCGGCACGCTCTACAGCGGCTCTGTGACCTATCATGGGTATGGCTTTACGGCCATCGTCGCTGGCGAATTGCATCTCAACGTCAATCGCACCGGCGATATTTACGATGCGACCGGCGCCAATATCGTGCTGCCAAACGGCATGACGGTCACCGGATCGGGCATCGGCACGGAATGGGCGGTGAAGGGCGGTTTGGGCTATAAGTTCAAAGACGGTCTCGGCGATGTGAAGCTCTATGGAATGGGCGAGCACATGCAGGGCGACGGATACGTTGCTGCCTTCAACGAGCGCACCCAAAATGACATGTTTTTTAGCGCAACCCAAAGCATCGGGCCTTGGGATTTCAGCGGGTCGTATATCCATGCCTTTGCCGCACCCGGCAGCCCCGGAACACTTACAGTTCCGTATTCTGCGACAGATGCCAATCCCGGCGGTACGCAATACGCCATTACGGGCCTGAGCAGCGCATCGGACCAATATTCGGCGGGCGTGCGCTACAACTTCAGCAAATGGGCAAGCGTCTATCTCATCGGGACCGATCTTGTTAACGGCCCAGGAGGGCATTACTGCCTTGGCCCGGCCGGCTTCGGCTATACGATTTGTAGCCGCGATGCCTACAACAATACCTATGGCGGCGCGTCGATCTGGGGCGTCTCGTCCGGGCTGACACTCAAGTTCTGATTGGCCGTCCCCCGGGCCCGTGGATTGTCCCCGGAGCCCTGCTGTGGCTTCGGGGGCAATCCATCTTTCCAAAGGCCGGAACGGCTGCTACCGTTGGGTCGACAACAATGAAGATTCTTCTCGTAGAAGACGACCGGGAAACGGCAGATTATATCTCGCAGGGTCTGACCGACGCCGGGCACCAGCTCGCCGTTGCCACAGACGGGCAGGCAGGGCTGCAGGATGCGACAAAGCCCGATTGGGATGTGATGATCATCGATCGGCTTTTGCCGAAGCTCGATGGGCTGCGTCTCGTCAAATCCTTGCGGCACCAGGGCAATCAATGCCCGGTCATTTTCCTAACCACGCTTGGCGGCATAGATGATCGCGTCTGCGGGCTTGAGGCTGGCGCCGACGATTATCTGATCAAGCCCTTCGCCTTGTCCGAGCTTGTCGCGCGCATCAACGCGCTTGGACGCCGGTCGCGGCAATTGCAGCAAGAGACTGTCTTGAAGGTGATGGATCTCGAAATCGATTTGATCAATCGAACCGCGCGCCGCGCTGCGCGCATGGTGGATCTGGTGCCGCAAGAGTTTCGCCTGTTGGAATATCTGATGCGGCATGCGGGCCGCGTGGTCACGCGCAGCATGCTGCTCGAGAATGTGTGGGATCTGCATTTCGATCCAGGAACGAATATCGTCGAAAACCACATCAGCCGGCTACGCTCGAAGCTCGACGACGGCAGCAGCGCGCAATTGATCTGCACGGTGCGCGGCTGCGGATATAAATTATATGCTTCTGGATAGGACCTTCCGGACAAGCGGCTTCCGCTTGACGATCTTCTTCTCCCTCGTCTTCTGCGTTTCATTATTGCTGCTGTTTTATTTCGCCGTCTGGTCGACGACGTCGCTCGTGACGCATGAGATCGACGAGGCGGTGTTCTCGGAAGTTCATGAAGTCCTGAACAACGCCCGTGGTCGGGACCTCAGTTATCTAGCTGAGATCGTCGATCATATGAGTTCGACGTCGCCGCGCTATTTCTATGTTCTGCAAAATGATGCCGGCCAGAGGCTCGCTGGAAATATGCCGGCCGTTCAGCCCATTCTCGGCGTGCGCGAATGGCGGGAACGGCATCTGACGCCGCGCGGCCGGATCTTGCGGGTTCGCGGCCTCGGCGTGCGAACCTTCGATAATGCCTATCTCTTCGTTGGCCTTAGCTCTTATCGGACCAATGCGACCTATCGTGCGGTGACGCAATCTTTCCTGTGGGTCATGGTCGCATTTTTCTTCGTGGTCGTTCTCACCGGTTTCTTCATGAGTCACCGTCTGCTGCGGCGCGTCGAGGCGATCAGCCAGACAAGCCGCGACATCATTCTCGGCGATTTGCAAAGGCGCATCCCGGTTCGCGGCGTCAACAATGAATTTGACCATCTCGCCGTTAGCCTCAATGCGATGCTCGACCGTATTCAGGATTTGATGAGCGGCCTGCGGCAGGTTTCCAACGATATCGCGCATGATTTGCGCACGCCGCTGACGCGCCTACGCCAGCGCCTCGAACATGCCCGCCACAAAGCCACGACGATCGAGGAAATGCGCAGCGTTCTCGATCAATCGATCGTTCAGGTCGATCAGATCCTGGCGATCTTCTCGAGCCTGCTGCGGATCGCGCAGATCGAGTCGGGGGCGCGCAGAAGCGGCTTTAAGACAGTCGATCTCGCGCATGTCCTGCAAGATGTCGTCGAGCTCTATCGTCCGGTTATGGAGGAGAAGCTGCAGGCGCTGAAGGTGTCGATCGACGCGGATCTCGTTCTCTCGGGCGATAGCGAGCTTTTGAAACTTCTGTTCGTCAATATTTTCGACAATGCGGCCAAACACGCGCCGCCCGAGAGCACGATCACGGTGAGCGCCAGGGGCGGAGAGAAAGAGATTATCGTCGAGATTGCTGACAATGGTCCGGGCATTGCGGAGGAGTTTCGCGGCAAGGTTTTCGAGCGCTTCTATCGCTTGGAACAGAGCCGCTCGACGCCGGGCTACGGGCTCGGCCTGAGTTTCGTCGCGGCCGTCGCCTCGTTGCATGACGCGTCGGTCGAACTTCTCGACAATAGACCGGGTCTGCGGCTGCGTCTGGTCTTTCCTCGATAGCGCGCGCCTCAGGGGCGGGTACCGAGCGCCGCAAAGGCTTTCGCCGGCGCGCCGAGCGTCCGGTAGAGCTCATGTTCGGCTTGCGTCACATGGCGCTCTTTGTGGCGAATGACGAAGAACTGGCGCTTCGGCAATTCGAGATTCAAAGTGACGAGCGTGCCCGCTTCGAGCGAGGCGCGGACCGCGAGATGGGAGAGCGCCGCGGCGCCGGCACCCGCTTCGACCGCAGCGCGCACCGCCTCGTTCGAGGGCAGTTCGAGCACGATCTTCAATTCGGCGACATTGATGCCGAGTTCGGCCAGAGCTGTCTCGAAGATCGCCCGCGTGCCGGAGCCGCGTTCGCGGAAGACCCAGGGCAAAGCGGCAATGTCGGCAAGTGCCAACTGCCGCCGCCGTGCCGGCGCAAGCGCCTTGCTGACGACCAGCACCATTTCGTCTTCGGCAATCGGGATGATCTGGAGGATCGGATCCTCGATCGTGCCTTCGGTAAATCCTAGATCGACAATGCCTTCGTGAACCATGGCCGCAACGGCTTCGGTATTGCCGATCGTGAGCGTGACTTCGACGCCGGGCACGGCTTGGCGATAGCGATAAAGCAGCGGCGGCAGCCAATAATTGGCGACGGTCTGACTGGCGGCGAGCGCGAGCTTGCCGCGCTTGAGGCCGGCAAGATCGGCGAGGACGGTTTCCGCCGCCGCGACGCGCGCCAGCACGGCACGCGCCTCGATCAGAAACAGTCGGCCCGCGTTGGTGAGTTCGATACCGCGTCCGACCCGGTGAAACAGCTTCGTCGCATATTGCGCCTCAAGCATGCCGACTGCGGTGCTCACCGCGGATTGCGTGAGGTTGAGGGCGCGCGCCGCTTGAGTCACATGCTCACGTTCGGCGACGGCGACGAAAATGCGGAGCTGTTCGAGGGTCATAACCTCACCACCGGAATGGGCGGCGAACCGCGCAGCCCGGAAAATTGAAAATTTAGCAGCGGCTGTCCCGCCAGGACAATGAAGAATAAAAGTTTCGTTCGAGCTACTTAATTCTGCCGGCACGGTGCGCCGGCAGATTCAACATTGGTTAAGCGCAGCGGCGCCTTCGCTAAGCGAAGACCTTGATCAGCCCGAGGCTGAAGACCGCAATGAAAAGGGAGGCCGCCAGACCCAGAAATAGCGGCCTCAAGCCCTGTGCGCGCAGCTTGCGGACGTCGGCTTCGAGGCCCATGGCCGCAAGCGCCACCGACAAGAGGAATGTGGTGATCGCGACCATCCAAACCTTCGGCGTTCCCTGCAGCGGCACCACGCTGTTAACGATCATGAGCGCTAGGAAGCCGAAGACGAACCACGGGATCGGCGCCTTGGCGGCGACGGCGGGGCCGCCAGCCTTATTGCGACGGCGGGTCGCGAAGAAGCCAAGCGTCAGAACGACCGGCGCCAACATGCCGACGCGTGTCAGCTTGGCGATCGCGCCGATCTCGCCAGCCTGATGGCCATCCTGGAAGGTCGCGGCAACAACTTGCGCGATCTCATGGATCGACGAGCCCGCCCACAACCCATAGGTGCGCGGATCGAGATGGAGAAGCAGCGGCAGCTGCGGGTAGATGAACATTGCGGCCGAGCCGAAGATCGTCACGCAGGCGACCGCATAAGCGACATCCTCATCGGGCGCATCGGTCACGGTATTGGTGGCGATGACGGCGGACGCACCGCAGATCGACGTGCCGGCGGCGATCAGCTGCGTCATCTTCGGGTCGACGCCCATCAGCTTGCCGAGCTGCGTCGTGAAGACGAAGCAGGCGACGAGTGTCAAGACGATGATTGACACGCCGCTGAAGCCGATTTCGGCGACCTGCGCGACGGTCAGCTGCAAGCCGAGCAATATGATCGCGAATCGCAGAATGCGGCGAAGCGAAAAGGTGATGCCCGCCTGCGTCCCGGTCGGTAGACCGATGGTATTGCGAAACAGCATGCCCAAGAAGATCGACAGGATCAGCGCGCTGAAGATCGACACATAGGGAACGCGGTTGAGCCCGAAGCCCACGGCGGCGATGCCGAAGGTCAGCAGCAGGCCAGGACCGAGCTCGCGCATCCGGCGTCCGAAGCTCGGCGGAAGCCGGATTTCCGGCGGCGCCGCGGGGATGTCGGATGAGGGATCGTAAGTCTGAGGCTCGGTCGCGGACATTCGGTATTCCTTTCGGTTACGCCGAAGATGGGGCCGCCCCGTCGATCAATCAAATTCATTGTTATAATAATTATGATCAATCTGACTGATTGATCGCGCATGGTCGAATTGCGAGGGGTCCGATGCCATGCGAGAGAGGGCGCATATGTCTCGAGGCCACCGATGCGCATCTTTCACGACGCGAATGCCATACGTCATGATCCGACGCAGTTCTTTCGGCGTGGCACGCTGATCGCGCATCCGGAGCAGCCGGAGCGCTACACCGTTCTGCGCGATGCGGTGGTCGCGGACGGCCATGAACTCGTGCAGGCGGCGGACTCAGGTCTCGCGCCGATCTTGGCCGTGCACGATGAGTCGTACGTCGGATTCTTGCGCGACATTTGGGAGCGTCGCGCCGAAGTGCCCGGCATCGTCGACGAAGTTCTGACCGGCCATTTCGCGCGGCCTCAGATGCATCGCAAGCCAGACGGCATGCTGGGGCTCGTCGGCTATTATCTCGCCGACACGTCGACGCCTGTTCGCGCCGGCACATGGGATGCGGTCTATGGCGCGGCGCAAGCAGCCATTGCCGCCGCCGATGCCGTCCATGATGCGGGCTACGCTTATGCGCTCTGCCGGCCGCCCGGCCATCATGCCTATGCCGATTCGGCCGGCGGCTTCTGCTATCTCAACAATACGAGCATAGCCGCCGAACGCCTGGGCCAGAGGCTGCAAGGCCGGATCGCGATCCTCGATATCGATGTACATCACGGCAATGGCACGCAGGGCATTTTTTACGCGCGGCGAGATGTCTTCACCCAGTCGATCCATGCCGATCCCGCGAATTACTTTCCCTTCTATGCGGGCTATGCGGATGAGACCGGAAGCGGCGAAGGTCAGGGGTTCAATCGCAACCTGCCGCTGCCGCAAGGCACGGACGATGCCACCTGGCTTATCGCCCTGTCGGATGCCCTCTCCGCGATTGCCGCCTATCAGCCGGCCGCGCTCGTTGTCGCGCTTGGTCTCGATGCGGCGGCCGATGATCCGATCGGCTGTTTCAAGATCACGCGTCTTGGATTTGCGGAAGCCGCGCAGGCGATTGCGCGGCTCGGCGTGCCGACGGTGATCGTGCAGGAAGGCGGCTATCTCTGCGAGGCCTTGCCGCGCAATCTCATTGCCTTTCTCTCGGCCTTTGAAGCGGCGCGGCAAGGCAAATAGTTACGCGGAAAGCCGGTTCGCTTGTTGGAAGGCGGGGACGATGCGATTGCCGTAGGACGGCCCCAAAAGATTCGGAATTTCGCTTGGCGTGTCGGCGACGGCGACCCCAGCCGCTTCGAGCGCGCGGCGCTTGCCGTCATAGCTTCCCATCGAGCCCGAAACGATCGCACCCGCATGCCCCATCTTCTTGCCGGGCGGCGAGGCGCGGCCGGCGATGAAGGCGGCGATCGGCTTCGTCATCGAAGCGGCATATTCGGCGGCGGCTTCTTCCATCGCGCCGCCGATCTCGCCGACCATGACGACTGCGCTCGTTCCTGGATCTTCATCGAGCGCGCGCAGCGCATCGAGCGTCGTCGTGCCGATCATCGGATCGCCGCCGATGCCGAGAAAGGCTGACTGCCCAATGCCGGCGCGCGTGAGGTTCAAGCAGACGAGCGTGCCGAGGCTGCCGCTGCGCGAGATCACGCCGACCTCGCCCGGCTGAAAGATGTTGGGATTATGCCCTGGCATGATGCCGACGAAACCCTCGCCCGGCGTCACGATGCCTGCCGTGTTCGGGCCGATGATGCGCGTGCCGTGCAGCCGCGCGACATGGTGGATCGCGATGACATCGCGCGCCGGAATATGTTCGGTGAGGATCACCACCGTCTTGGCGCCGGCTTCGATGGCATCGAGCGCCGCCTCTTTCGCCGCGGCGGGCGGAATGAAGGTCACCGCGATATCGAAGGGCGTCTCGGCCATTGCGGCTTTCGCCGTCGCATAGACGGGCAGACCGAGATGCTGCTCGCCGGCGCGCTTCGGATTGACGCCGGCAACGACCTTTGTGCCGCAGCCGAGCATTTTTTCCGTCCAGAAGCTGCCTTGCTTGCCGGTGATGCCCTGCACGAGCACGCGCGCATGTTGACGATAGATGATCATTGTGCGGCCTCCACTGCGGCGCGGACTGCGTCTTCCATGAAATCGTAAGGCTCGAGCCCGAGTTCGCTGCGCACCAGCGCGACAGCTTCGTCCTCGCCCGTGCCGTGGATCGAGAAGAAGACCGGCACGTCGGGCTTCAGCTTCTGCCAGGCTTTGACGACGCCTTCGGCCATCACATCGGTGCGTGCGAAGGCACCGCAAAAATTGACGATGAGGCTTTTGACGCCGGGGTTCGACAGGACGAGGCGGAGAGCCGACTCGGATTTCGTATAAGCTTCCCCGCCGATCTCGAGAAAGTTTGCGGGGCGGCCGCCGAAATGGCTGATGACATCCATCGTGGTCATCGTAAGCCCGGCGCCATTGGCGAGAACGCCGACATTGCCGTCGAGCTGGATGAATTTGAGGCCGGCGCCGAGGCCGTCGCGCTCCAATGGCGTCATCGTTTCTTCAGCGGCCAAAGGCGCAAGCTCGCTCTGGCGGAAGGCCGCGGCATCGTCGATGGTCAATTTGCAGTCGAGCGCAACGACGCGGCCATCGGCAAGAACGGCGAGCGGATTGATCTCGATGAGCTCGGCATCGACGGCTTCGGAGGCCTGATAAAGTCTGACAAGGATCTCGGCGACCTGCGCTTCGGCGCCGTTGAGATCGAGACCCGCAATCAGTGCGCGCGCCGCATCGGCATCGAAGCCTTTGTCGAGATCGACAAGATGACGGCGCAAGGCCTCGGGCTTGGTCGCCGCGACCTCTTCGATATCCATGCCGCCCTCGGTCGAAAAGAGAACGAGCGGTCGCCGGCTCGCCATGTCGTTGAGCACGGCGGCGTAGAATTCGCGCACGATCTTCGCTTGCGCTTCAATCAGCACGGAGTTGACCGGATGGCCGTCGATGCTCATCGCGAGAATGGTGCGCGCGACCGCGCAGACCTCGTCGACCGTATTGGCGAGTCGGATGCCGCCCGCCTTGCCGCGCTTGCCGGTCGGCACTTGCGCCTTGACGACGCAAGGACCGATCGCGACGAAAGCCGCCGCCGCAGACTCTTCGGTCTCGCAGTGAATGCTCGGCGGCACGGGGATGCCGGCCGGCGCCAGGACGCGTGCCTTGGCCACATGCTCGAGAAAATTCATCGCGTCTGTTCCTTATAGCCGATCTTCTCCCAATGCGGCCCAAAGAGGTCGCGCTCGCTCGGCCTGTCTTCGGCGATCGGCGTGACGAGATGGGTGATGTTGAGGAAGTGCTTGTAGCTCAGGTTTTCGGAGATGCTGTTCTTCTGCCACGAGCCGCAGCCCATGCTCAGCGTGAAGCCGAGGCCCGAATTGAAACCGCCGCCATTGCCGAATGTATGGGCGAAATTGACGAGTACGCGGACGACTTCGAGGTCTTCGGCAAGCTCGCGCGCATGCGCCATATCTTTCGTATGAATGCCGCAGGAATGGCCCTTGCCCTGATAGTTGAGAATCTCAGCAAGGCGTTGTTTGGCGGCTTCGAAATCGCTGGCGCGGTAGATTGTCAGGACAAGCGACAGCTTTTCGCCGGAGAAAGGAAAGGCTCGGCCAATGCCCGTCTCTTCGACGAGAAAGAAGCTTTTGCCTTTCGCCGCCTGCGGCAGATGGAAGGCGGCCGCCAGCACATCGGCGTCGCGGGCGATGAGATTGCGGTTGAGCTTGCCTTTCTGCCAGAGCGTGTCGGCGATGCGCTGCTTTTCGTCCGCCGTGCAAAGATAGGCGCCGGCGCGCTCAAGTGCTTCGATCGCATCGTCATAGATCTTATCGAGGATGACGACCGAATTCTCCGACGAGCATGAGGTCGAATTGTCGAAAATCTTCGATTCGCAGATCTTGCGGGCGGCGTCGTCGAGATCGGCGCTTTCGTCGATCATCACCGGCACATTGCCGGCGCCGACGCCGATCGCCGGCGTGCCGCTCGAATAGGCGCGCCGCACATTGTCTTGCGAGCCGGTGACGACGACGAGATCGCAGGCCTTCATCAAGGCTTCGGTCGACTCCTTGGTGACTGGAGCGGGAACGATCTGCACCAGATCAGCGGGGAGGCCGATCTTCTCGAGTTCCGCGCGCATATAGTCGACGATGCGCGCCGTCGTCGCATAGCCGAGCGGCGAGGGCGCGATGACGATGGCATTGCGGCCCTTGATCGCCATCATCGCTTTATTGACCGGTGTCGCGCCGGGATTGGTCGAGGGCGTGACCGCACCGATGACGCCCATCGGCTTGGCATATTTGACTATGCCCTTGGCGCGGTCTTCCTCGATGATGCCGACGGAGCGGCCCCGCAGAAGATCGCGCAGAGTGCCGAAGGTCTTGCGCTGTTTCTTCTGGATCTTGTCAGGCACATTGCCGAGGCCCGTGTCCTTCACCGCGAGTTCGGCAAGTTCCTTTGCATGCGCCGGCTCGTAGAGCGACCAGGCAAGCGCGCGCACGGCGCTGTCTGCCGTCTCCTGATCGACATGCGCAAAGAGTTGTTGCGCGGCGCGGGCGCGCGCCATCACTGCGTCGATTGGGCCGCTGTCGAAGATCTGAACCGCCTCGGGCCGGGCAGATATGTCCTTCGGCTGAGCAATGGCGACGGTCATTCAAGGCTCCTCTATCAACCTCTATAAATTGGCATCTTGAGACAGGGCCGAGGCCCTGTCTCAGCAGGGATCAAGCGATGATCACGCGAGCGGCTTTGCCGGCGCGGTCGTGGACAGCGGTCCGGCGCTCGGCAGCGGTTCATCGTAAAAGGCTTCGCCCGGACGCATGAAGAAGGCGAGGACCGCGCCGACCAGCAGAACACCAAGCGATACGATGAAGGGCAGGTCCCAGCGATGGGTTGCATCGATGATCGCGCCGAAGACGACGGGCGAGATCATGCCGGCGACGCCGAAGCCGAAGTTCATGAAGCCGCTCGCCGTGCCGGAGTGCTGCGGTGCAATGTCCATCGGCACGGCCCAGATCGGACCGACGATCAACTCGCCGAAGAAGAATGCGCCGCTGAGGCACCAGGCGATGGTGGTCAGGTCCCTCACACCGAAAGCGATCGGCAACATGCAGAAGAACGCGCCGAGAAAGCCAGTGACGATGACGCTCACGCGGGCCAAGGACACATCGCCGGTCTTCTTGAGGATGAGGTCGCTGACAGTGCCGCCGACCGTGTCGCCGACGACGCCGGCGAAAAACACGCCAGACGCGAAGATCGCCGATTGACCGAGCTTGAGATGATATTCGTGCAGGAAAAAGGAGGGGATCCAGGACAGGAACAGCCAAAGCATCCAGCCGTAGCAGAAGTCCGTCAGAGTCACCGGCAGAATGCGCTTGAGGAGCCGGCTCCACGGAACCGGAATGCGCTCGGTCGGGCCTTTCATCGGCGGAAGCACTGCGATTTCGTCCTGCGTGACATCCTTATGGTCGCGCGGATTATCGCGGAAATAGAACCACCATAGGGCGACCCAGGCGAAGCTGATGATGCCGACGATGATGAAGGAGCCGCGCCAGGAAATCGATACGACGAGCGCCGCGATGAGCGGCGGCGTTAGTGCGTTGCCGAGGCGCGCGGCCGAATGGGTTATGCCTTGGGCAAAGCCGCGCCGTGACGCAGCCATCCAGTTCGACAAAGCGCGCGTCGCGACCGGGAAGGCGGAACCTTCGCCGATGCCGAGAAGGAAGCGGACGACGACAAGCGATATCGCGCCATTGACGAAGCCGAGAAGGATCGTCGCGGCCGACCATATTGCACCGCAAATGAGAAGCGTCTTGCGCGGTCCGAGGCGGTCGCCGAGCCAGCCGCCGGCAATCTGAAAGAACGCATAAGGGTAAGCGAAAGCGGCGAATGCCATGCCGAGCTGCGTATGGGTGAGCCCCAGCTCTTTCTGCATCGCCGGTGCGGCGGTCGCGATATTCACCCGATCGATATAGGTGATCATGTACATCAGGCAGATGATCACCAAGATAAGATCGGTGGCTTTCAAACGGCCGAAAAGACGCATGCCTGCTCTCCTCACACTTGTGCCGTCATTCCCGTCGTTTCGCAGCGCGGAACGATGAGGGATGTGCGGCTCGGTTGAGCGTTTCCTCATGTGCGTCGGCGTTCGGCAGATCTGGAGCCTGCGTTTGGTGCCACCGTCGCTGGAAACGAAAGCTAGCGATTGCCAACGCCCAGCGGAAATTTATTTTATGCATCCTCCGCATTCAGGATATTGATAGCGATGATTCCGGATCTCGAAATTCCTCTGCTGCGGACCTTCGTCGCGGTGATTGACACGGGCAGCATCACGCTTGCCGGCCGGCAGGTGGGACGCACCCAGCCGGCGATCACCAATCAGATGCATCGGTTGGAGAAGGCGCTCGGCAAGCCGCTGTTCGAATCCGACCGCCGGCATCTAACCTTGACGCCCGAAGGCGAGATGCTGCTCGCCTATGCGCGCAAGCTCCTCGGCCTCAATGATGAGATTCGCGATCGGTTTCAGACGCCAAGCGTTGCAGGCCATGTGCGGCTTGGCGTGCCCGATCTTTATGCCGCCTATCTTCTGCCGGTCGTGCTCGCAGGTTTCGCGCGGGCCTATCCCGAAGTCGAAATCGAGATGCGCTGCTCGCGCAGCATTCATCTCCATTCGGCCTTGGAGCGCGAGGAGATCGATATCGCCTTGACGACACGTCAGCCGGAATTCGGCAGTGGCTTGATCGTGCGCGAAGAGCCGCTGATCTGGGTCGCGGCGCGCGACATTCCCGTCGAGACGCGTCCGACCTTGCCGCTCGCGCTTTTGCCCGCCGGCAGTCTCTATCGCCAGCATGCGCTCGAAGCGCTCGGGCAGGTTGGACGCGCCTGGACGATCACGGCAGTGAGCGACAGCATCGCCGGTCTGCAAGCGGCGGTCTATGCAGGGCTTGCCGTTTCCATCTTTCCGCTCTGCGCTTTGACCGATCAGGTGCGCCGCCTAGGCAAGAGCGAAGGCTTGCCGAATCTGCCCGCGCTGGAAATCATGCTGCAGCGCAAGCCGAGCGCTGTCGCGCCGGCTGTCGATCGGCTCGCCGAATATATCGTAACTGAGCTCAGCAATACGCTCGAATAGAGCGCTTCCCTGTGCGCCGAAATGTGATCGCAGCGACGGCCGCGCCAGCCTTTGGATCGATTGACTTGATCGGCTATTCAATATTGAATGGAATGAAACGTACCGAATTTCGGAATAATATGCATAACGGTACGGGTTGAGGAAACGCATAAAGGACGGCGATGGAGCGCCTGGACTTCGACTATGTCATCGTCGGCGGCGGCACGGCCGGCTGCGTGTTGGCCAATCGCCTCTCGGCCGATGGGCGCAACAAGGTTCTGCTGCTCGAAGCAGGACCGAAGGACAGCTCGATCTGGATCCATCTTCCCATCGGCTATGGGAAGACGATGTTCCACAAGACCCTGAACTGGGGTTTTTACACCGATCCCGAGCCGACCATGAAAGGCCGGCAGATCTATTGGCCGCGCGGCCGCACGCTCGGCGGATCGAGCTCGATCAACGGCCTAATCTTCATTCGCGGCCAGGCGGCCGATTACGATCACTGGGCCGAGCTTGGCAATCGCGGCTGGGGCTGGAACGACGTCCTGCCTTATTTCATCCGTAGCGAACACAATACGCGCGGCGCAAGCGAAGCGCATGGCGGCGATGGCCCGGTCTGGTGCTCCGACATCGAGCATGAGCATGAATTGATCGAAGCGATCATTGAAGGCGCGGGCGAGCTCGGCATTCCGCGGCGCGCCGATTTCAATGCCGGCGAGCAGGAAGGCGTGGGCTATTACCAGCTCTTCACGCGGCGCGGCTGGCGCTGCAGCTCGGCGGTCGCCTATCTGCGGCCTGTCCGCGCGCGCGAAAATCTGCGCGTCGAAGTGAATGCGCAGGCGACCGGCGTGATGCTCGACGGTAAACGCGCGATCGGTGTCCGCTTCCAGCAGGATGGCCGCGCTTATGAGGCGATGGCGGCGCGCGAAGTCATCCTCGCGGCCGGTGCCTTGCAAAGCCCGCAGCTGTTGATGCTTTCAGGCATCGGACCGGCCGAGGATCTGCGCCGCGTCGGTGTCGACGTCGCGCATGATCTGCCGGGCGTCGGCGAAAATCTGCAGGATCATTTGCAGATCCGCCTCATCTATAAAGTCGCAAAGCCGATCACGACGAATGACGATCTCGCCACTGTCTTCGGCCAAGCGCGCATCGGCCTGCAATGGCTCTTGACGCGCAGCGGACCGCTGGCCGTCGGCATCAATCAGGGTGCGCTCTTCACAAGAGTGCTGCCGGAATCGGCAACGCCCGATGTGCAGTTCCATTTCGCCACGCTCTCGGCGGATCTTGCCGGCGCCAAGCCGCATCCTTTCTCCGGCTGCACCTTTTCCGTCTGCCAGCTGCGTCCGGACTCGCGCGGCAAGCTGACGCTGCGCAGCGCCAATCCCTTCGAGGCGATCTCGATCAAGGCGAATTATCTCGCCACCGAAACCGACCAGCGCTGCACGGTCGAAGGCATCAAGCTCGCGCGCCGCATCGCGCAGACCAATGCTTTGAAGCAGCTTCTGAGCGAGGAATATAAGCCGGGCCCAGGGTTCGCCAGCGACGCCGAGCTTCTCGATTTCGCGCGCGGTAACGGCGCCACCATCTTTCATCCCTCCGGCACTTGCAAGATGGGCGATGATGCGATGGCCGTCGTCGACGACCGGCTGCGCGTGCAGGGCATCGGTGGCCTCCGCGTCGTCGATTGCGCGATCATGCCGACGCTCGTTTCCGGCAATACTTGCGCGCCTGTCGTCATGATCGCGGAAAAAGCTTCCGACATGATTCTCGCGGATGCCCGCGCCGAGCTGGCGCCGAAGCAGTCGGCACCCAGCGCGCCGATACGGGAAGGGTCCTTCGCCAAAGCCTGAAGCTGATCCGCCCCGTCGCGTGAATTTCAAAAACGGCCTTCGCGATTCGCGAAAGAAGCCGGCAATGCAAAGGGGAAACGTCATGGTTGGATTGCAGCAGGCTCAAGCCGGACCGGCGCCAGCCGGTGGGCTCACGCGCATTGTCGCGGCGGCGCTCGTCGGTGCGACGATCGAATGGTACGATTTCTTTCTCTACGGCGTCGTTGCTGGCATCGTCCTCAACAAGCTTTATTTTCCAGTGAGCGATCCGCTCGTCTCGACGCTGCTGGCCTATGCGACTTTTGCGTTGGGCTTTGTGGCGCGGCCGCTTGGCGGCGTCATCTTCGGCCATTTCGGCGACAAGATCGGCCGCAAGAGCATGCTCGTCGTGACCTTGCTGTTGATGGGCACGGCGACCTTTCTGATCGGCCTCGTGCCGTCCTATGCGCAGATCGGCGTCGCGGCGCCCATTCTGCTGCTTGTTTTGCGCATCGTCCAAGGTATCGGGCTCGGCGGCGAGTGGGGCGGGGCGGTGCTTCTCGCCTTTGAATATGCGCCGCCGGAACGCCGCGGCCTTTATGCGAGCATTCCGCAGATAGGGCTCGCGCTCGGCCTGTGCCTCGCTTCGGGCATTGTCGCGATCCTGTCCTTTGCGCTGAGCGACGCGCAATTCCTCGCCTTTGGCTGGCGCATCGCCTTTCTGCTCAGCATCTGCCTCGTGCTCATCGGCATCTACATTCGTCTGAATGTGCTGGAGACGCCCGAGTTCGAAAAGGTCAAGAAGGAGAAGCAGGCGGCCGCCGTTCCCTTCCTGACCATGATCAACGAGCATACGGAGAATGTCATCGCGGGCATGGGCGCGCGGGTCGTCGACGGCGTGATCTTCAATATCTTCGCCGTCTTTTCGATCGGTTATCTGAGCACAAGCCTGCATGTCTCGCATACGACGGCGCTGCTCGGCGTGACCATTTCTGCGATCGTGATGTGCGCAGCCATCCCCTTCTTCGGGTGGCTGTCCGACATCGGCGGACGCACGACCCTCTATGGTGTCGCCTCGCTGCTGGTCGGCTTTTCGACCTTCCCGGCCTTCTTCATCTTCGTCAATTACACGGCCAATACGACGGCGATCTGGCTGGCGATCATCATCCCCTTCGGCATTCTCTATGCCGCTGTCTATGGGCCGGAGGCGGCGCTCTTTTCCGAGCTCTTCCCGGCGCCGGTGCGCTACACGGGCATCTCCTTCGTCTATCAATTCTCGGGCATCTTCGTCAGCGGACTGACGCCGATCATTGCCACCGCGCTGCTGCATTATTCGGGCGCGCAGAATCCTTGGCTCATCTGCAGCTATTGCGCGCTGTCGGGCGTCATCAGCGCGCTCTCGGCGCTGTGGATCCGCAACACAGCGCGTCGCACTGCGCTGACGGCGGCACCGATCCAAGGCGGCATCCAGGAAGGTGACAGAAAAACCCAGCTTGTATGAGCGCACAAAAAACCGCCCGCGGATCTTTCCGCGGGCGGTAAGTTTTGGAGGCGTTCGCTCAGACGAAGGCTTTGTACTTTTCCAGATAGCGCACGGGCTTCGACAGCGCGTCGCGGCGGAAGGGGTCGCCGAGTTCCTTTGTCACCATCATCTCGATCACTGTGGTGCGGCCTTCGGCCTGTGCTGCGATCGAGGCCTTCAGCGCGTCGC
Organism: Methylovirgula sp.; assembly: GCA_052144065.1. Lineage (GTDB taxonomy): Bacteria > Pseudomonadota > Alphaproteobacteria > Rhizobiales > Beijerinckiaceae > Methylovirgula. The sequence continues at coordinate 21,795 of JBKQRA010000030.1, forward strand.
CCACGTCCGACACTTTGTCGACCGTGATGCCGTCGCAGCCGAAGGAACGCGCGACTGCCGCCCAGCTCGGATTGTCGAGGTTCACGCCTTGGTAGCGTTGCGAATAGAAGTCGACATGGTTCTTCTTTTCCGCGCCCCATTGGCCATTGTTGAAGACGATGACGGTCACGCCGATTTTTTCACGCGCGCAGGTCAGGAGCTCGTTGAGGCTGATGCCCCAGGCGCCGTCGCCGACATAGGCGATCGCCGGACGTTCGGGCGCGGCAATCTTCGCGCCGCAGATCACCGGGAAGGCATAGCCGCAATTGCCAAAGCTCATCGCCGCGAACATCGACCGCGGCCGGTCGAAGCGCAGATAAGAGTTCGAGACGGAGCAGATATTGCCGATGTCGGTCGAGACCATGGCATCGGCCGGCATCGCCTTTTCAAGCGCGCGGAGCATTTCGCGCGGATGCATATAGCTCGAGTCCTTGGCGACATCGAGAGAATAGGGGTCGCGTTCATGCGTCCAGGCGGTGAGCTCGGCTTCCCAGGCGTCCTTCTCGCGCTTGATCTCGGCGCTGCGCTCCTCCTTGTTCGCCTGGCAGGCGAGCGTTGCGCCTTTGAGGCGCGCGACAAGTGCGTGGGCGGCTTCACGGGCGTCGCCATAGATGCCGACTTCGATCGGCTTGACGAGGCCGAGCATTTTCGGATCGGCGTCGATCTGAATGATCTTCGCGTCCTTCGGCCAATAATCGAGACCGTGCTGCGGCAGCGTGCCGAACGGCCCAAGCCTTGTGCCGAGCGCGATGACGACATCCGCCCTGGAGATCAGCTTCATCGCCGCCTTGGCGCCCTGATAGCCGAGCGGCCCGACCCACAGCGGATGCGAGGCGGGGAAGGAATCATTGTGCAAATAGCTGTTCGCGACCGGCGCATGAAGCAGCTCGGCCAGTTCCGTCGCCGCATCGAGGCCGTCACTCATGATGACGCCGCCACCGGCGAGGATCACTGGAAATTTGGCCTGGGCGATGAGCTTCGCCGCCGCGTCGAGCGATTCTTCGGCGCCGGCGCCGAGCTTCACCCGGATCGGTTGCGGAATCTCATACTCGCCTTCGGCATAGAAATAGTCGCGCGGAATGTTGACCTGAGCCGGACCCATTTCCAGCATCGCGCGATCGAAGGCGCGGCTCGTCAATTCGGCGATGCGCTTCGGATTCATGATGTGGGTTTGGTATTTGGTGATCTTCGAGAAGATCGGCAGCTGCTCGGTCTCCTGGAAGCCGCCGAGGCCGATCGTGGCCGAGCCCGTTTCCGGCGTGATGAAAACGACGGGCGAATGCGCCCAGTAAGCTGCCGCGACACCGGTGACGAAATTGGTGATGCCGGGCCCGTTCTGCGCGATGCAGACGCCATGGCGGCCGGAGACGCGCGAATAGCCATCCGCCATATGGATGGCGCCTTGCTCATGCGCGACCGGCACGAAGCGGATGCCGGCGCCGGGGAAAATGTCCAAGGCATCCATGAAGGCCGAGCCGACAATGCCGAAGACCTCCGTCACGCCTTGCGAAGCAAGAGTTTCGACCAAAGCCTCGGAAGCAGTCATTTTCTGCTTGCCGCGCGTGACCGCCGCAGGCGTACGCATATAGTTCATTGCATCCTCCCTAACTCGAGGGCCTTCCATGCCGCCTCTCACTCTCATCCTGCCTCCGCCTCCCGCGATATGCAACATAAATCTCATTTTTTTGCTTTGATCATTCTATAAACTGGAATATAAGTGAAAACGATCATGGATGACATCGTAGACACACAGACAGAATCCTCCCCCGCGCTGAAGGCTTTCGGGCTTCTCGAAACCATTGCGGCGATGGATCACGCGCCGACGCTTGCCGAGCTGACGGAGGCCGCGAATCTGCCGAAGCCGACGCTGCACCGCTGGCTTGCGATGCTCGAAGGGGCGGAGCTGATCCGCCGAATGCCGGATGGGCGGCGCTATGAGCTTGCGGCGCGGGCGACCTCGCTCGCCTTTGCGATCCTGTCGAACAATCCGTGCTCGACGCAGCGTCATCAGATTCTGGAACGCATCGTTCGCGAGCTGGGCGAGTCCTGCAATCTCACCATTCTCGAAGGCGGCGAGGTCATGTATCTCGATCGCGTCGAGGCGACGCTGCCTCTGCGTGTCGCCTTTCAGAAAGGCTCGCGTGTGCCGGCGCATTGCTCGGCGAGTGGCAAGATGTTTCTCGCGATGATGGCGCCGGCGCGCCGCGAGCGGCTGCTCGCGACATTGGTGCTCGACCGCTACACGGACAATACGATCACCACTTCCGCCGCTTTGAGCGAGGAACTCGCCCGCATCCGCAAGCAAGGCTACGCCTTCGACGATGAGGAATTTCTCTCCGGCCTTTTCTGCATCGCCGTGCCGGTCATCGACAAAGGCCGGCGCGACTGCGTTGCCGCACTCGCTTTGCAGGCCCCCATTGTCCGGCTCTCGCGCAAGAATGCCGCCGAGCGCCTGCCGACCCTTCGTGCCGCAGCCGATGCTTTGGCGGCGACACTGATATGAGTTGGACATGAGTTGAGAGGAACGCCCGATGTCGATGCTGCCGACGAACATTCCCTATCCGAGGCTTGGCGCCTTGGCGGAACTCGCCCGCAGCCGCGGCGCTTTGCGCGTCGGCGTCGTCTATCCTTGCGAGGAGGGCGCCTTGGCGGCAGCACTCGAAGCGCATGAGAAGGGCTTCATCGTCCCGATCCTCATCGGGCCCGGCGCGCGTATCCGCGCGATCGCGGACGAAGCGCATCTGTCACTCGACGGCGTAGAGATCGTCGAAGCGCCCGATGCATTATCCGCCGCGCGCCGCGGCGTGGCGTTGGCAGATGCGGGCGAGATCGGCGCCTTGATGAAAGGCTCGCTGCATACGGATGAAATGCTCGGCGCGGTCGTCGGCCGCGACAGCCCGCTACGCACTGGGCGGCGGGTCAGCCATGTCTTCTGGTTCGATTGTCCGGCCTATCACAAGCCGCTGATGCTGACCGACGCCGTCGTCAATATCGCGCCGACGCTGATGGAAAAGGCCGACATTATCCGCAATGCGGTCGATCTCGCGCATGGGCTCGGCATAGAGCAGCCGAAGGTCGCGATCCTGGCGCCGGTCGAGACGGTCAATCCATCCTTGCAATCGACGATCGATGCGGCGGCGCTCTGCAAGATGGCCGATCGCGGCCAGATCGCCGGTGCGATCCTCGACGGGCCGCTCGGCTTCGACAATGCGGTCTCGATTGCCTCTGCGAACACGAAGGGCATTACCTCGCTCGTCGCCGGTGAGCCAGACATTCTCGTCGTGCCCAATCTCGATGCCGGCAACAGCCTTTATAAGTCGATCGTCTATCTCGGCGGCGCGGCTTGCGCCGGCATCGTGCTCGGCACCCGCATTCCGGTGATTTTGACGAGCCGGGCCGACAGCCAGCAGGCGCGCGTCGCGTCCTGCGCCTTGGCGGCGTTGGCGCTACGCCCGCAACTTGTCTAGCGCTGCGTTCGCTTAAGGCGAGGGATAGCCGACGAGCCCATATTGCGTCGGGTCATAATAGGCGAAGGCTCGATCGCTGCTCTTGCCGAACTGCGCGAATTCGCGTTTCAGATTGCCCATCAGACTGATGCCATTAGCGCTTTCCGCGCCGCCGAAGCTATGCGGCCAGGAAAGGACATGGGCCTGCGCCAGACTCATCATCAGATAGAACATGATGACGAAGGGCATGAAACGGTTGAGTCGCTGGATCGGATGCATGGTGTTAAAGCGTGGCTAGAAGGATTTGGCGCTGCATAGCACCAAAATTGCTGCGACGCAATATATGTGGGATGCCAGTGCCAAAATGCCATATAATCTTCGCCAGACCGTCGCCTAGATCATTAAAAATGACTTTAAAACAGGACCTTATCTTTTCTGTCGCGCCGATGATGGATTGGACGGATCGGCACTGCCGCTCCTTTCATCGTCTGCTGTCGCGGCGTGCGCGGCTTTATACGGAGATGGTGACGACCGCCGCGGTGCTGAACGGCAACCGCGATCGGCTGCTCGGCTTCGATGCGGCGGAGCATCCTGTTGCAGTCCAGCTCGGCGGCAGCGAGCCCAAGGATCTTGCCGCTTCGGCGTCGATTGCCGCCGACTATGGCTATGACGAGGTCAATCTCAACATCGGCTGTCCTTCGGAGCGGGTGCAGAGCGGCGCCTTTGGCGCCTGCCTGATGCGTGAGCCGGAACTCGTCGGCGATTGCGTCGCCGCGATGAAGGCAAGCGTTACGTTGCCAGTGACGGTCAAATGCCGGATCGGCGTCGATGAACAAGAAGCAGATGCGCTGTTTCGCTTTGCCGAACGCGTCGTCGCGGCCGGCGCCGATGCACTCATCGTTCATGCGCGCAAGGCCTGGCTGAAAGGCCTGTCGCCGCGCGAAAATCGCGATGTGCCACCGCTCGATTATCCGCTCGTCCGCGCCGTGAAGCGCGAATATCCCGATCTGCCGATTGTATTGAACGGCGGCTTGACGACGCTGCGGCAAATGCAGGCGGAAATGGCAGGCGTCGATGGTGTCATGATCGGCCGCGCCGCCTATCAGGAGCCGGCGCTTCTCTTGTCCGTCGATCAAGCGTTCTTTGGCGAAGCGGCGCGTTTCGACAGCCGCATTGCCGCGGCCGAGGCTTTCATTCCCTATGTCGAAGCCCGCCTGAAAGAAGGCGTTCCGCTCGCCGCGATGACCCGCCATATTTTAGGACTGTTCAACGGGCTTAAAGGCGCGCGCGCGTTTCGCCGGCATTTGGCGACGGAAGCGGTGAAGCCCGGCGCCGATGCGCGCGTCTTGCAAGATGCCTTGCGCTTCGTCAGCAACGCCGAGCGCGAAATCGAGGCGGCGGCAGCGGAGTAATCCATGAGCCAAGAGCAAGCGGTGCCGGCCGATGCGACTAGCAAAGTCCCGGAAGCGACGCTCGGATTTTGGGTCATCAAGATTGCCGCGACGACCTTGGGCGAGACGGCTGGCGATTCAGTCACAATGACGCTGCATTGGGGCTATCTCGCCGGTACCGCGCTTTTTCTGTCGGCCTTGGCGATCCTCATCGCCGGGCAGATCGCGGCGCGGCGTTTTCATCCCGCGCTCTATTGGGCGGCCATCGTCGCTTCGACGACAGCCGGTACGACCCTGGCCGACTTCGCCGACCGGTCGCTCGGCATTGGCTATGCCGGCGGCTCGAGTCTCTTATTCTTTTGCCTCATCACGACATTGGTGGCGTGGCGGTTCTCGCTTGGATCGATCGCAGTCGACTCGGTGCATAGCCGTGGGGCGGAAGCCTTCTATTGGGCGGGGATCACATTCTCGCAGACGCTCGGGACGGCGCTCGGCGATTGGATGGCCGTTTCGACCGGCCTCGGCTATCTCGGCGCGGCGCTCGTCTTCGGTCTTGGCCTTGCCATTGTCGCGATCGCTTATTTCGCGACCACATTCTCGCGCGTGCTTTTGTTCTGGGCGGCCTTCATCCTGACGCGGCCGCTCGGCGCGACGCTCGGCGATTTCTTCGACAAGCCCATGAATCAGGGCGGCCTCAATGTCAGCCGGCCGCTGGCTTCGGCGATCATCGCCGCTTTTCTGATCTTGATGATTTTCGTCTTGCCGCAGCGGCCCGGACGGCATCCGCGGCAAGCTGAAATCGCGGGATAGAAGCGAACGGCCATCACCTCTCGCTGTCGAGAATGGCCATTTGTGCGGCCTCGTAGCGGTCGCCGGCGACGGCTTCGGCGGGTATCGCCTTTTCAATCGCGGCGAGATCGTCTGGTGTGAGCTCGACGTTGAGCGCGCCGAGCGATTCGCTCAGCCGATCCCGGCGTCGCGCGCCGATCAAGGGCACGATGTCCTTGCCTTGCGCCAGCACCCAGGCGATGGCGATCTGCGCGACACTTGCGCCTTTGGACTCGGCTACCTTTCGCAATTCTTCGACGAGAGCTAGGTTCTTCTCCACATTGCCTTCCTGGAAGCGCGGGCTCATGCTGCGGAAATCGCCCTGGCTCATTGGCCCCTTCTGCCAATGGCCGGAGATCAGGCCGCGCGAAAGCACGCCATAGGCGGTGATCGCTATGCCGAGCTCGCGGCAAGTTGGCAGAATGGTTTTCTCGATGCCGCGTGAGATCAGCGAATATTCGATCTGCAGATCGCAGATCGGATGCACGGCCGCGGCCCGACGCAGCGTCTCGGCGCCCATTTCCGAAAGGCCGATCTGGCGCACATAGCCGGCCTTGATCAAATCGGCGATGGTGCCGACCGTCTCTTCGATCGGCACAGTGGGATCGAGCCGTGCGGGGCGATAGATGTCGATATAATCGAGGCCCAGGCGCTTCAACGTATAGGCCAGGAAATTCTTCACTGCGGCAGGGCGCGCGTCGATGCCGATAAAGCGGCCTTGCGGATCGCGCATGCCGGCGAATTTGACGCTGACGATGTAGCTGTCGCGCGCACGGCCGCGCACCGCCTCGCCGATCAGCATCTCATTATGGCCCATGCCGTAGAAATCGCCGGTGTCGAGGAGGTTGATCCCTTGGTCGAGCGCGGCATGGATCGTCGCGATGCTTTCGGCGCGGTCGGAGGGACCGTAGAGGTCTGACATGCCCATGCAGCCAAGTCCAAGGGCGGAAACTTGTGGCCCGGTACGGCCAAGCTGACGATGATCCATGGGGTGATCCCTTCCTGCGTCTGTTGCGATGCTGGGATTATCAGCCAAAGCAATCCGTGCGATAAGCCGTTCAATGCTGAATAGGCTGTACGGATTTTTGAACAATGGCTGATTCGGATCTCGCCGACCTCGACGCCTTCGCCGCCGTTGCGGAGGCCCGCAGTTTTCGTGGCGCCGCTGCCTTGCGTGGCGTTTCGGCTTCATCGCTGAGCGAAGCCTTGCGCCGGCTCGAGATGCGGCTCGGCGTGCGCCTCCTTAACCGGACGACGCGGAGTGTGACGCCGACAGAGGCGGGCGAGACCTTGCTGAAGCGGCTATCGCCCGTTTTCGGCGAGATCGCCGCGGCGCTCGACGGCATCAACAGTTTTCGCAACAGCCCGCGCGGCACGCTGCGGCTCAATGTGCCGACAATCGTCGCCGGACGCGTTTTGCCGCCGATCGTCAATCGCTTCCTCGCAGCCTATCCCGACATCACGATGGAGGTCATCGCAAATGATGCCTTCATCGACGTCCTGGCGGCGGGTTTCGATGCCGGCATCCGCTACGATGAAAGCCTCGAACGTGACATGATCGCCGTGCCGATCAGTCCGCGCGAGCAGCGCTTCATCGCCGTTGCTGCACCCTCCTATCTTGCCGCGCATGGCGCGCCGAAGCATCCGACCGACGTGCTGGACCATGACTGCATCCGGCATCGTTTTGCGAGCGGCATTATCTGCCCCTGGGAGTTTGCGCATGACGGCGAACTGCTCCGCGTCAATCCGCCGGGGCGGCTCGTCGCCACCTCGATCGAACTCGAACTGAGCGCGGCCGTTGCCGGCCTCGGCCTCATCTACGGTTTTGAAGAGTTTCTGCGTCCGGCATTGGACAGCGGCGCTTTGGTGCCGATCCTTGAAGACTGGTGGCAAAGCTTCTCCGGGCCCTTTCTCTACTATCCGAGCCGCAGCCATATGCCGGCGCCGCTGCGCGCCTTCGTCGATTTCATCAAGGCCGATAAAGCCGAGCCGCCGGCTTTACCGTGACGGAAAAGATTTTTCGGTGGAGAGTGGTAAATCTCTGCGCAGGAGCATTGAAGCGCGGCGATCTCGTCCCGACTTTCGGAGCAGACTGATCCCTCACGCTTCGAGATGCCATGAATGCGCGCCAGACGATCCTGATGTGTCCGCCCGATCATTTCGAGATCGCTTATGTGATCAACCCGTGGATGGAAGGCCATTTCGCCAATACGGACAACAGCCTTGCGCATCGGCAATGGCAGGCCCTACGCGACGCGATCGAGAAACATGCGAAGGTTTTGTTACAGCCGCCGGAACGTGGCCTGCCGGATCTCGTCTTTACGGCGAATGCCGGCCTTGTGCGCGGCAAGAAGGCGATCGTCAGCCGTTTTCGTAGCACTGAGCGGCGGGGCGAAGAGCCCCATGACCGCGCCTGGTTCGCCGAGAATGGTTTCGAGATTTCGGACTGGCCGCAGGATCTGCCTTTTGAAGGGGCCGGCGATGCGCTTTTCGATCGCGGTCAAGAATTGCTTTGGGTCGGCCATGGCTTTCGCTCGCATGCCGATGTTGCGGCGCTTTTGCAGAAACTGCTCGGCTGCAAGACGGCGGCGCTCAACCTCATCGATCCGCGCTTCTATCATCTCGACACATGTTTCTGTCCGCTCGCAGGCGGATATCTTCTCTATTTCCCCGAAGCCTTCGACGAAAAATCGCGACAGCTGATCGAAAGCGTCGTCTCGAAAGAAAAGCGCATTGCCGTTTCAGAGGAGGATGCGCTGCAATTCTGCTGCAATGCCGTCGATCTCGACGGACATGTCTTCGTGAACAATGCCTCGGAAGAGCTGCAGCAGCGGTTGCGCAAGGCGGGCTTCACGCCCGTCCTCGTACCACTCTCGGAATTCATGAAAGCCGGCGGCGCCGCGAAATGCCTGACGCTGAAGCTCGTCGAGACATAGGCGGCATGCGTTTTCGTCATGTCACATTTCAAATCATGCGCGCTTACGAATATGCTCCCGCAGCAATCCGCCGATGATTGTCATCGTCCTGTCGCTTTGATCGGTGAACGCTGCCTTCGTGCACATTGACTCATCTCAATACGCTGCGAGTACTGGTCCCTTAAGCGTGCCTCGAACTTTTCTTCACGCGTAAAGGATTAAGAGGCGCTGCATGTTTTCTCTCGCCGGCAAGAAAGCGCTGATCATCGGCATTGCGAATGAAGAGTCGATTGCCTTTGGCTGCGCCAAGGCTTTTCGCGCGCAAGGCGCCGATCTTGTGGTCACCTATCAAAATGAGAAGGCCGAACCCTACGTTCGGCCTGTCGCGGAAAAGCTCGAGGCGGAGATCATTCTGCCGCTCGATGTGCGCGACGATGCGCAATTCGACGCGCTTTTCAAAGCGATCGAGGAGCGGTGGGGTCGGCTCGACATCTGCCTTCACTCCATCGCCTTCTGCCCGAAGCAGGATCTGCATGCGCGCGTCGTCGATTGCTCGCGCGACGGCTTCAATATGGCGATGGATATTTCGGTCTATTCCTTCATCCGCATGGTGCGCGCGGCGGAGCCTTTGATGGGGGCGGGTGGTGCCTGCCTGACGGTCTCCTATCTCGGTGCCGACAAGGTCGTCGAGAATTACAACATCATGGGACCGGTCAAGGCCGCGCTCGAAGCCACGACCCGCTATATGGCCGCGGAATTGGGACCGAAAGGCCTGCGCGTGCATGCGCTGTCGCCCGGCCCCCTAAAGACGCGTGCCGCTTCGGGCATCGGCCATTTCGACGATCTGTTGAACGAGGCGGCCGCGCGCGCGCCGACGCATCAGCTTGCCAGCATCGAGGATGTCGGCGCCTATGCGGCCTTTCTCGCCAGCACGGAAGCAGCGAACATCACCGGCGGCATTCATTATGTCGATGGCGGCTATCACATTGTGGGTTGAACAATGACCAATGTCTTTGAGCAGGGCCGGCAGAAATATGCGCATACGTTGAAGGAAAGCTGGCAGGAGGCGGGTTCGCAGGCGCAGCTCCTCAACAAGCTCTCGCTTCATCACGCCGAGACCATTGGACAGGCGCAAACGGATGTGATGCGCAAAACTGCCTTGGATCTGCAGCAAGTGCTGCCGAAGCTCTTTGTGCCCAGCATGGGCGACGCTTTCTCCGAATATCTGAAGGATGCCGGGCAGCGCTGGGTCCTGTTTCTCGATACGCTTTGCCGGCGTGGCGATGCTTGCATTTTGCGCGAGAAGGAGGGCTTCAAACCGGTTCTCGCCTTCGACTACGATATGATCATCGACGGGCGCACGCTCAATCGGCCGGTCAATTATGCGCTGGTGCGCATTCACCCGCCGGAGGGCACGATTGCGCCGCGCGAGGATGGCCGACCTTGGGTCATCATCGATCCGCGTGCCGGACATGGCAGCGGCATCGGTGGGTTCAAAAGCGAGTCCGAAGTTGGTGTCGCCTTGCGCGATGGCCATCCGGTCTATTTCGTCATCTTCTTTCGCGAGCCTGAACCCGAGCAGACGCTCGCCGATGTCTGCGCGGCGGAGGCGGCCTTTCTGCAGGAAGTGCAGAAGCGCCACCCGCATAGTCCAAAGCCGCTTGTCACCGGCAATTGCCAGGGCGGCTGGGCCCTGATGATCCTTGCCGCCACCCATCCCGATCTGATGGGGCCGATAGTGATCGCCGGCGCGCCGCTTTCCTATTGGGCTGGTGCGGACGGCCGCAACCCGTTCCGCTATTTCGGCGGCGTCAATGGTGGCGCCGTGCCGGCCTTGCTGACATCCGATCTCGGCGGCGGCAAGTTCGACGGCGCCAATCTCGTCTTGAACTTCGAGCTGCTCAATCCCGGCAAGACCTTATTCCGCAAGAATTTCGATCTCTTCGCCAAGGTCGATAAGGAAGCCGAGCGCTTTCTCGAATTCGAGCGCTGGTGGTCGGGCTTTTATTTCATGAACGGCAATGAGATCCGTTGGATCGTCGAGACGCTCTTCATCGGCAACAAGCTCACGCGTGGCGAAGCGATGTTGAGCGACGGTACGCCGATCGATCTCACCCGCATCACGGCGCCGATCGTCGTCTTCGCCTCGCATGGCGACAATATCACGCCGCCGCAGCAGGCCCTGAACTGGATTCCCGATCTCTATCAATCGGAGAAAGACATCGCGACGCGTGGCCATGTCATCATCTACACGCTGCACGACAGCATCGGCCATCTTGGGATTTTCGTGTCCGCGCAGGTCGCCAATAAGCAGCACGAACAGATCGGCTCCGTCGTCAAGACGATCGAATCCTTGGCTCCGGGGCTCTATGAGATGCTGATCGAGAAGACCGGTGAGACCTATACGGTCTCCTTCGAGGCGCGCACGCTTGACGATATTGTGAAGCTCAACGACGGGCGCGAAGAAGAGCCCGAATTCGCCGCCGTCGCCGGCTTCTCCGAATGGGCGGTGAAGACTTATGAGGTGACCTTGCAGCCGCTGATCAAGCTCATGATGACGCCGGCCTTGGCCGAAGCGCAGCGCGCGCTGCATCCGATGCGCCAGCAGCAACGGTTCTTTTCACATAAAAATCCGCTCTTTTCGTCGATCGATGACCTCGCCGAAGAGGTCCGACACGAGCGTGCGCCGGCAGCCAAGGACAATCCCTTCGTCCGCCTGGAAGGTATTTACGCCGATTGCGTCGAGACGAGCTGGAATCTGTTTCGTGATATGCGCGAAGCCGCGATCGAGCTGACCTTTCATGGGATCTATGACACGCCCTGGATGAGGCTGATCGGCGCCGAGCGGGCGACCCGCAAGAAGGCCGTGAATCTTGGCAGCCTTCCGGCAGTCGAAGACATGATCAAGAGGGCGAAGATGGGTGGCTATGCGGAAGGCATCATCCGCATGCTGATCCTGCTGGCGCATGCCCGCGGCTCGGTGCGGCGCGACCGGCTTGAGCGCTCGGACAAGCTCATTCATTCCATCGCGCCCTTCAGCTCGATGGAGCCCGAAACGCGCAATCATATGATTCACGAGCAATCGATGATTGTGGAGCTGGCCGGTGATGCCGCCATCACGACGCTCGCCGACGTGCTCAAGGATCCGGTTGATCGCTATCGGGCCTTGAACTTCGTGCTCGATGTGGCGGGCCCTCTCGAAGATATGGACGCGGCGACGATCGCCATGTTCAAGCGCCTGCAGGGCGCGCTCCTGACCATGGCGCACGAATGGCACGATCCGGCGCTCGAGCATCAGGCGCAGGACGCCGTACCCCATGCGCCCGTCCAGCAAGAGCAGCCGGCGGCGTGAGTCCGTTGACCGAGCGTCGCTTTGCGCGGTTGACCTTTGCCGTGGCTGCCTTACTTGCTTTGGACAGGTTTGGCCGAAGCACTGCGCCATCCATCCCGCCTCGCACGCTCGGAACTATCGAAAGGATTTTGCGATGAGCCACGCGAAGCTCTTCACCCCCTTCCGCGTCGGAGCGCTTGAACTCGCGAACCGCATCATCATCGCGCCCATGTGCCAATATTCGGCCGAAGACGGCTGCATGACCGATTGGCATGTGATTCATCTTGGCCAATTGGCGCTTTCGGGCGCGGCGCTGCTGACCATAGAGGCGACCGCCGTCGAGCCGGAAGGCCGCATCACCTATGGCGATGTCGGCCTCTATAATGACGCCACCGAAAAGGCGATGGCGGGCGTGCTGCAATCGATCCGCCGTTGGTCGGATATGCCTGTCGCCATCCAGCTCGCGCATGCGGGTCGAAAAGCCTCTTGCGAAGTGCCGTGGAAGGGCGGGGCGCAGTTGCCGCCGAGCGATCCGCATGGCTGGCAGACCTTTGCGCCCTCGGCGGTGCCGTTTCAGGCCGGCGAAAATCCGCCGACCGCGCTCGACAAGGCAGGGCTCGCGCGGGTGCGTGATGGTTTTGTCGCGGCGGCAAAGCGCGCGGCGCGGCTCGGCCTCGACGCCGTGCAAATCCATGCCGCGCATGGCTATCTGCTGCATGAATTCTTGTCGCCGCTCTCGAACCAGCGCGACGACGACTATGGCGGCGCGCTCGAAAACCGCATGCGTTTTCCGCTCGAAGTCTATGATGCGGTGCGTGCCGCTTTTCCTGCCGAGAAGCCGGTTACGGTCCGCGTGTCCGGCACGGATTGGGCCGCGGGCGGCTGGGACATTGAGGGAACGGTCGCCTTCGCCAAAGCGCTCGATGCGCGCGGCTGCAGCGGCATTCATGTATCGAGTGGCGGCCTCACGCCGGCGCAGCAGATTCCGGTCGGGCCGAGCTATCAGGTGCCGCTCGCGCGCGCGGTCAAGGCGGCCGTGAAAATGCCGGTGATCGCCGTCGGCCTCATCACCGAATTCGAACAGGCAGAAGCGATCATCGGAACGCGCGACGCCGATTTCATCGCGCTTGCCCGCGGCATTCTCTACGATCCGCGCTGGCCGTGGCATGCGGCTGCGCATTTCGGCGCGCAAGTGAAAGCGCCGAACCAATATCTGCGTTCGCAGCCGTCGCAATTGCGCGATCTCTTCGGCACCCCGAAGAAGAGCTGAAGCGCCGGAAGGCGTGATGGAAACTGCCCCGCCTGGCATTCACCCCTGCCGCGCGATGAGCTGATCATAGGCCTCTTCGACGAGGCTCATATGATCGACCATCGCCGTATGGGCTGACGCGGAATCGCCGGCGACGATCGCCTTCATGATCGCCGCATGTTCGGCATGCGAGCGAGGCAGGCGGCCGGCGGCGCGAAACTGGGCGCGGCGAAACGGCGCCAGACGCCGACGCAGGCTCGTCGCGAATTCGGCGAGAATCTCATTATGCGCGCCGCGATAGATCAGTGAGTGAAAGGTCAGATTGGCGCTCGCGAAAGCCTCGCGGTCGTCGCGCTCGACGAACTCCGCCATCGCGGCGTGATGCGTCTGCAATCGGCGGCGCTCGATCGTCGTCATGCTCATGGCCGCGAGCCGCGCGCAGGTCGCCTCGATCTCGGCCATGGCGACGAACATTCTTTCGAGCTGCTCGGATGTCGTATGGGTGACGATCGCGCCGCGCCGCGGCCGCAGATCGATCAAGCCGCTCGACGCCAGCTGCCGCAAAGCCTCGCGCACCGGCGTGCGCGACACCCCGAAGCGCTCGGCGAGCATATGCTCGTCGAGCCGGCGCCCTGGCTCAAATTCGCCGGTCAGCACAGCGTCCGCGATTTGCTCCGCGAGACGCTCGGAGCGTGTCCCCTTTTCGGATTCGCCGCTGTTTGGGTCCATTTTCATTCACCTGCCGCCCAACAATTGAGCAAAGTAGCACAGAAAAGATGCGTGCAGAAATGATAAATTGCATACAATATGTATAAGCTGCATACATATATCGGAGATTTTCCAATGACCGATGCCGTTCATCCCGTCGACGAGGTGCTGCCTCTCCCAAAGCTGGCCGCGCTCGGCCTCCAGCATGTGCTTGTCATGTACGCCAATGCGGTCGCCGTGCCGCTGATCATCGGCGGCGCCCTGCATCTGCCCAAGGATCAGATCGCGCTGCTGATCAACGCCGATCTCTTCGCCTGCGGCATCGCGACCCTCATCCAGACGATCGGCGTCGGGCCTTTCGGCATCCGCCTGCCGATCATCATGGGTGTTACCGCCGTGTCGATTTCGCCGATGCTTGCCATGGCGGCGACGCCGGGCGTGGGTCTCACCGGCATTTACGGCGCGGTTCTGGTCGCCGGCATCTTCGGCCTCATCGTCTCGTCCTTCGTCAAATATGTGCTGCGCTTCTTCCCCTCGGTCGTGACGGGGACGATCATCACCATGATCGGCGTGGTGCTCATGCGGGTCGGGGTAACCTGGGCCGGTGGCGGCGCGGCCAATGCCAATTTTGGCGCGGCGAGCTATCTCGGCGTCGCGGGCTTCGTGCTCGCCGTCATTCTGCTGATCATCAAATTTGGCTCCGGCTTCATGCAGAACATGGCCGTCTTCATCGGCATCGTCGCTGGCTATATAGTGACGATCGCGCTCGGCTGGCCGGATTTCTCCGGCATTCAGAACGAGCCATTTCTGCGCGTCGTCCTGCCACTGCAGTTCGGCCTGCCGAAATTCTATCTGATCCCATGCCTCACGATGTGTCTCGTGATGACCATCGTCTTCATTGAGGCGATCGGCATGTTTCTGGCGCTCGGCGCCATGACGGGCCGCGAGGTGAAGCCGGAGGATGTCAAGCGCGGATTGCGCGCCGATTCGCTCGGGACGATCATCGGCTCGATCTTCAACACTTTCCCTTATGTCTCCTATTCGCAGAACATCGGCCTCGTGGCCGTCACCGGCGTCTACAGCCGCTTTGTCTGCGTCGCGGCCGGCATCATCATGCTGGTGCTCGGCCTCATTCCGAAGCTCGCCTTCATTGTCGCCTCGATCCCGCAATGCGTGCTGGGCGGCGCCGCCTTCATCATGTTCGGCATGGTGGCGGCGACGGGGATCAAGATTCTTGCCACCGTCGATTATGTGAAGCAGCGCAACAGCGTGCTGGTGATCGCGATCTCGATCGGCTTCGGCCTCATTCCGATCATCGCGCCGAACTTCTTCCACATCTTCCCGGATGCCTTGAAGCCGATCTTCGGCGACGGCATCATCCTGACCTCGATTGCCGCCGTGCTGCTCAATGCGTTCTTCAATCGCACGACCAGCGAAGAGGCGGAGGTCGATGCGTTGCATGCTGCCCAGACGGCAGAGCACATTTGAACCACAGGGCGAAACCGCGACGCGCTTGCGCATTTGCGCGAGCCGTCGCCACTGACTTGGGCCCGTCATGACAGCCGCTGATCTTCTGACGCTTGCCGATTATCGCGACGTTTATCAGACGGGTCACTCCGCCGTCCAAACGGTCGAGGACATTTATCGGCGGATCGCGGAGCATGCTGATCCCGCGATCTTCATTGCGCTACGCCCCTTGGGCGATGTGCTCGGCGAGGCGGAGGATCTGGATCTCTCCGGCTGCAAGGATCTGCCACTCTTTGGCGTGCCGGTCGCGGTGAAGGACAACATCGATGTTGCCGGCGTGCCCACCACCTGCGCCTGTCCGGATTTCTCTTATGTCGCCGAGCGCGACGCGACCGCTGTGGCGCGGCTGCGCGCGGCCGGCGCGCTGATCATCGGCAAGACCAATCTCGATCAGTTCGCGACGGGCCTCGTCGGCGTTCGCTCGCCCTATGGCACGCCGCGCAATCCCTTCAACGCCGATCTCGTGCCGGGCGGATCGAGCTCAGGTTCGGCGGTCGCCGTCGCGACGGGGCTTGTGCCCATCGCGCTTGGCACCGATACGGCGGGATCTGGCCGGGTGCCGGCGGGGCTCAATAATATCGTGGGCTTGAAGCCGACGCTGGGTGCCGTTTCGACGCGCGGCGTGGTGCCTGCCTGCCGCAGCCTCGATTGCGTCTCGGTCTTCGCGCTCAGCGTCGAAGACGCCTGGACGGTACTCGATGTCATCGCCGGCTTCGATCCGGAGGATGGCTTTTCACGCCGCGTCCGTTTCGACCGGCCGCAGACATCGAAGCTGCGGATCGGCGTGCCCGATGCGGGAAGCCGGCGCTTCGGCGGCGATGCGGCCTCGGAAGCTGCCTTCGATGCGGAGCTGGCCGATGCGGCGCGTCTTGGCGCGGAATTCCGCCAGATCGATATGACGCCGCTCTTCGCGGTGGCGGCCTTGCTTTATGACGGACCCTGGGTCGCCGAGCGCTATCAGGCGCTGCGCAGCTTCATCGAAACGAAGCCCGACTCCATCCATCCCGTCACCCGCGCCGTCGTCGAGAAGGCGTGGAATTTTTCGGCCGCCGATCTATTCGGCGCGCAATATCGGCTCGCCGATATGAAACGGGCGAGCGAAGCGCTCTGGGACGACATCGACCTTCTGCTCGTGCCGACATTTCCTCGGCCGCGCACGCTGGCCGATCTTGCCGCCGACCCGATCAAGCCGAATTCGGAGCTCGGCACCTATACAAATTTCGTCAATTTGCTCGACCTCTGCGCCCTGGCGGTGCCCGGGCGTTTCCGTGCGGACGGCCTGCCGGCGGGCGTGACGCTGATCGCGCCGGCCGGTCGCGACGCGCTGCTCGCGACGCTCGGCACGCGATTGCATGAGAGCGCCGGCGTGCCGTTGGGAACAAGCACGCGGCCGGTCGCGCCTTCGCGCGCCGCATTCGGCATCGACAGCGTTGGTGAGATCGAATTGCTGGTCGTCGGCGGGCATCTGTCGAGCCTGCCGCTCAATCATGAGCTGCTGACGCTTGGCGCCCGTCTGATCCGCGCCGCGGTGACGACGCCGGACTATCGTCTCTACGCGCTGCCGGGCGAAGGCGTGCGCCGTCCGGGTCTGCTGCGCGTTGCGGAAGGGGCGGGCGTCGCGGTCGAAGCTGAAGTCTGGGCGCTGAGCCCTGCGGCCTTTGCGGCCTTCGTCCAGTCGGTGCCGCCGCCGCTCTCGATCGGCACCATACTGCTCAGCGACGGGACATCGCCCAAAGGCTTTCTCGTCGAAGCCGAGGCGGTGCGCGACAGCGAGGATATTTCGGCGTTTCGCGGCTGGCGGGCGTTTCTTGCCGAGCGGACTCAGGGTGACGCCAATCAAGCGAGCTGCGACGGCAGAGAGGCTGCGCTCTGATGGCGAAACAGCCGTGCCGATTGCGCGGCACGGCCGCTGGGAAGCGTCGCGAGTGCCGGGCGACGCTTAACTGAGATTGGACGCGACGACGTTAAACTTGTTCGCAATGTTGGTACCGAGTGACGTCACGGCACCGATAATGACGACGGCAATGAGGCCGGCGATCAGACCATATTCAATCGCTGTTGCACCTGATTCATCTTTTAAGAATGACAACATGGTTTCCACCTCCCACAACCATTTGGCGCATGAGAGGGTGGTTGCGCTCAATTAAAAATTGGCAAATGGGAGCGCGGAAATACTCCGACAGTTTGATGACACGCTGCTTATAGGCCGCCCATCACAGACTCTTGATTTCGATCTCTTACGTCGAGTCATTTGTCGAGCCGATGCGTGTTAACGAATGGATGTAATCACTCAAATCAAATGCCGTAACGGCAGTAGCAAGCAATACGATGGCCGCGGATGGTCGGCGACTCAGCCTGCGACTCTTGCGATCGCGGCAGTCTTTATCTGCGGCGATCGGCTAGGACTTTCGCAAGCGTTCCGGACAATGAAGGCGCGGCGCGTTAAGGTTTACTCGGTCACTTTGCCCATGCGGCCCGCGACGTCCTGAATATATTGCCACGCGGTGCGACCTGATCGCGCTCCTCGCGTCGTCGCCCATTCGAGCGCTTCGGCGGTAAGCTTTTCGCGGTCGATCGCCAGACCGAAATGATCCGCATAGCCGTAAACCATCGCGAGATATTCATCCTGGCTGCATTTATGGAAGCCGAGCCAAAGGCCGAAGCGATCCGACAGCGAGACCTTTTCTTCGACTGCCTCACCGGGGTTGATCGCGGTCGAGCGCTCATTCTCCATCATGTCGCGCGGCAACAGATGCCGGCGATTGGACGTCGCATAGAACAGCACATTGTGAGGACGCCCTTCGATGCCGCCTTCGAGCACCGCCTTGAGCGATTTATAGCTCGTATCGTCGACATCGAAGGAGAGATCGTCGCAGAAGACAAGGAAGCGGAATTCGCTGTCGCGCAGCGCAGCCATCAGATGCGGCAGGCTCTCGATGTCCTCTCGATGGATTTCGATGAGCTTCAACGGACGGAAGCCCGGCGATCCGGCAAAGCGCCGGTTGATGTCGGCATGGGTCGCTTTGACGAGCGAAGATTTGCCCATGCCGCGGGCACCCCATAGAAGCGCGTTATTGGCGGCGAAGCCTTTGGCGAAGCGCTCGGTGTTGTCGGTCAGAATATCGCGCATCCGGTCGATACCGCGCAAAAGCTGCATCTCGACCCGATTGACCTTGGGTACGGGCTGCAGAACCGTCTGATCCGGGTGCCAGATGAAGGCGTCGGCGCCGGTCAGGTCGATCGGCTTCGGCGGCGCCGGCACGAGCCGTTCCAGAAGCGCGGCAATGCGCGAGAGTTGCTGTTCGATGCCGCGCGGGTCGGCTTGCGCCAGAAGGCCGGCGAGCCCGGCTTCGTCTTGAATGGTCATGGCTCCAATCCTGTTCGGCTGCGGCTTTAGCGGCAAGCCGGCGCGCCGTCCAGCCGTCCGGGCCGGGATCATGACTGCATTGTAATATCAGCAGATCTTCAAGGCCGGGCTCCGCCATTGCTTTCGCCGGGACGCAGGCTATAGTCCGCGCCGATCCAGAGAGGCCGAGGCGGCCCGTCAAGGAGTAGGCACAGTTGTTCATCACTCCGGCTTTTGCTCAAGCCGCCGGCGGCCAGCCAGCTGGCGCAGCCGATATTCTCATGCAGGTCGCGCCCTTCGGCCTCATCCTCATCATCATGTATTTCCTTATCATGCGGCCGCAGCAGAAGCGCGCCAAGGCGCATGCGGAGATGATCAAGAATGTGCGCCGCGGCGATACGATCGTGATGACCGGCGGCCTGATCGGCAAGGTTTCGCGTGTCGTCGACGATGGCGAAGTTGAAATGGAAATCGCGCCCAATATCAAGGTGCGCGTGGCCCGCTCGATGATTGCCGATGTGCGCGCCAAGGGCGAGCCCGTCAAAGAAAATGCCTGAGGTCGGCCAGCATCTGACTGCGGGCGTCTGCGTTTCGCGCGCAGCCTATGTCTTAGGCAGGCGACCGCCTTCTGCCGCACGCAGACTGTTCCCGCGTCTTAAACTCAAGGATTGATCCTGGCTCATGCTGCGTTTCGCGACCTGGAAGATCGTAGCGATTCTGATGATGACGGCGACGGCGCTGTTCGTCATCGCACCGAGCATGCTGCCGGCGGGGACGCGCGCGTCGCTGATCAACGCCATGCCGAAATGGATCCCCGTCCGCACCATTGTTCTCGGCCTTGATCTTCAGGGCGGCTCGCATGTTCTGCTCGAAGTCGATTCGGCGTCCGTCCTGAAGACGGAGGTGCAGAATATGCGCGATGATCTGCGCCGCCTCCTGCGCCAGGAGAAGGTCGCGATCACCGGCGGCATCGGCATTCTGCCGCGCGGCGTGCAGGTCCGAATCACCGATCCCGCCGACGCGAAGCGCATCATGCCGAAGTTGCAGCAGCTCGAAGCGCCGCTCGGAACCGCCGTGCTCGGCGCGGGCGGCGTGCCCTCGCTCGACGTCAAAGACATGGGCAACAACACCATTCAGCTTCTGGTGACGGAAGCGGCGATCAACGACAAGGTGCGCCGCGCTGTCGATCAGTCGATCGAGGTTCTACGCCGCCGCGTCGATGCTTTGGGCACGACCGAGCCGAATATCCAGCGCCAAGGCAATGACCGCATCCTCGTCGAAGTGCCGGGCCTCCAAAATCCCGACCGGCTTAAACAGATCCTCGGCACGACCGCGAAGCTCGAGTTCCGCCTCGTCGCCCAGCCGGGCGAGGATCCGAACGAGTACGAGCAGCTGCCGCAAGTCGATGTACCGGGCACGCTGCCAGTCGAAAAACATGTGATGGTGCAGGGCGAGGATCTGACCGACGCCCAGCCGGGTTTCGACTCACGCACGCAGGAGCCCGTCGTCAACTTCCGCTTCAACATCCGCGGCGGCCAGCAATTCGGCGAGGTCACCTCTGAGAATGTCGGCCGCCTGTTCGCCATCGTACTCGACGGCAAGGTCATTTCGGCGCCGCGCATCTTGAGCCCGATCACCGGCGGCTCGGGCCAGATCTCCGGCCATTTCACGGTGGAATCGGCGAATAATCTCGCGATCCTGCTGCGCGCTGGCGCGCTGCCGGCCAAGCTCTCGATCATCGAGGAACGCACCGTCGGTCCCGGCCTCGGCCAGGATTCGATCGCTGCCGGCCAGCGGGCCGCCTATGTCGGCGCGGCGCTCGTCTTGATCTATATGCTCACGACCTATGGCGTCTTCGGCGTCTTCGCCGATATCGCGCTCTTGGTGCATATAGCGATCATCTTCGCCGCGCTCATCCTGCTCGGCGCGACGCTGACGCTGCCCGGCATCGCGGGCATCGTCCTGACCATCGGCATGGCGGTCGATTCGAATGTGCTGATCTATGAGCGCATCCGCGAGGAAGTGCATGCCGGCCGCTCGATCATCTCCTCGCTCGATGCCGGCTTCAAACGCGCCTTTGCGACCATCGTCGATTCGAATGTGACGATGTTTGTCGCCGCGGTGATCCTCTATTACTTTGGTTCCGGCCCGGTGCGCGGCTTTGCCGTGTCGCTGGCGCTTGGAATCTTGACCACCATCGTGACGGCCGTGACCATGACGCGGATGATGATCGCGCTCTGGTATCAATATGTGCGCCCGACCAAGCTGCCGATCTGATTGAACATGGCAGCGCCCAAAGGCTTGTTTGAATGAAACTTCTGCGTCTCGCACCCGAGAATACGAAATTCGGCTTCATGCGCTTCCGGCGCGTGAGCTATCCCTTCTCGGCGACGATGTCGATCATCTCGGTCGTGCTGTTTCTGACCTTGGGCATGAACTTCGGCATCGACTTCGCCGGCGGCACGCTGATGGAGTTGCGCGCCAAGACCGGCGCCGCCGATATTGCCGATCTCCGCGATACGGTGAAGCAGCTCGGCATCGGCGACGTCGAAGTGCAGGGCTTCGGCGCGCCCTCCGACGTGCTGTTGCGCTTCGGCGTCCAGAAGGGCGGCGCGACGGCGCAGGAGGCGACCGTCGCCAAGGTGAAAGGCGTGCTGCAAGCGCGCTATGATTTCCGCAGAGTCGATGTCGTCGGTCCGCGCGTTTCCGGCGAACTGGTGCAGTCCGGCACGCTCGGCGTCGTGATTTCCATCATTGCCGTCCTCGCCTATCTTTGGTTCCGCTTCGAATGGCAATTCGCCGTCGGCGCGATCATCGCGACGATGCATGATCTTTTGCTGACCGTCGGCTTCTTCTCGATCACGCGGCTCGAATTCAACACCACATCGATCGCCGCGATCTTGACCATCGTCGGCTATTCGCTGAACGAAACCGTCGTGGTGCTCGACCGCATCCGCGAGATGCGACGCAAATATCGCCGCATGTCGACGGATGAGCTGATCGATATGTCGATCAATGCGGTGCTGCCGCGCACGATCATGACGGCGACGACGGTGTTTCTGGCGCTGCTTTCGCTCGTCATCTTCGGCGGCGAAGTCATCCGCTCCTTCTCGCTTGCGATGATCTGGGGCATTTTCGTCGCCACCTATTCGTCGATCTTCATCTGCTCACCGATGCTGATCTATCTCGGCCTGCGCAATGAAGCGGCGGATGCACCGCCCGCACCGGCGCCGAAGCCGAAGCAGGTGAAGTCCGCCTCCAAATCCCTGCGGGGCATCGCGCAGAACGAGGCATAAGGCGGCTGAGGCCGTAGCGCCGACACGCGAGCCGAAAAATGTCCGAGCCGAAATATGCCGGTTTCCTGCCTGGCCGCCATGTCATCGAAGGCTATGGCGCCGGCGGTTTTCGTTTCGCAGGCATGTCGCATCGCGGCTCTATCCTGGCGCTGCCGTCGGGCATCAAGGCCTGGGAGGCTGTCGATCCTGCCGATATTTCGCTGGTCTCTCTCGCGCCTGTCCTTTCCGAGCCGCAAGGCGCGATCGAACATCTGTTGGTCGGCACAGGCATCTCGATGATGCCCTTGGAGCGCGGTCTGCTGGCGCGATTGCGCGAGGCGGGCATTACGGTCGAACCGATGGCGACAGGGGCAGCGGCGCGCACCTATTCGATCCTTTTGGGCGAAGATCGCCGCGTCGCGGCGGCGCTGCTCGCCGTACCATGATGGCGGCCATGTCTCCCGCGATCGCCGCTGCCTATGATCATTGCAACGCGCTTTTGAAGCGCGAGGATCCGGACCGCTGGCTCGCGGCGCTGTTTCTGCCCGAGGCGGCGCGCCCGCATATCCATGCGCTCTATGCATTCAACCTCGAAATCGCCCGCGTGCGCCGCCTCGTCTCCGAGCCGATGCTCGGCGAAATCCGTTTTCAATGGTGGCGCGAGGTACTGGCCGGCGAGCGCGATGGCGAGGCGGACGCCAATCCCGTCGCTGCCGCGCTCCTCGACACGCTCGCAGCCCGCAATCTGCCATCCGCGCCGCTGCAGGGGCTGATCGAGGCGCGCCTCTTCGATCTCTACGGCCAGCCGATGCCGAGCGTCGCGGCGCTCGAAGCCTATGCCAAGGCGACTGCCGGCCAGCTTTTTCAGCTCGCCGCCGCGGTCATCGACACATCCGCCGGCACAGAGGTTTCGGAAGCCATCGCCCATGCGGGGATCGGCTATGCGCTGACCGGTCTGATGCGGGCGCTTCCCTGGCATGCGGCGACAGGCCAGGCCTTCCTGCCGCAGGATCTGCTCAGCAAGCACGGCGCAGTCATCGAGGCGGCCCAAGTGGGATTGGCTTCGCCGGCGCTGCTCAAGGCTCTGGCCGAGCTGCGGGAGATCGCCCGGGGTCATTTGAAGGCCTTCGCCGCCTGGCCGGGGGCAAAGAGCGGGCAGGCTGCCACGGTCTTTTTGCCCGTGAGCCTCTGCGACTCCTATCTGCGGCTGATGGAGAAATCCCGCTACGCGCCCTTTGAATCGATGATCTGGCACGCACAATGGCGACGCCAGCTGCGCCTCTGGTGGGCGGCAAGGGCGATCGGGTGAGTACGGGCCATTTCCCCTTTCGCTGGAAATGTTTTAGAACGCCTCCATGTTGAGATCTGTCGCGCCGCAGCTCCGAATTATGAGCCCGGCCCGCGCCTGACGCCCCTGGCGCGCGCGGCCGGGACGAGCGCTCCGTGCAATCCGCGGCCAGGTAAATTCGACCATGCCGCGTTCGATCAGGCTATTTTCTCATGAATGAACAACCGCGGGCGGCCAAAAAGGCCGAAGGCCCGGATTATTCGAAGACGCTCTACCTGCCGCAGACGGATTTTCCGATGCGCGCCGGACTGCCGCAAAAGGAGCCGGAGATCCTCGCCCGCTGGGCAGCGATCGACCTCTATCGGCAGTTGCGCGAGACTTCCGCCGGGCGGCCGAAATTCGTGCTCCACGACGGCCCGCCCTATGCCAATGGCAACATCCACATCGGCCATGCGCTGAATAAGATCCTGAAGGATCTCGTGGCCCGCTCGCAGCAGATGTCTGGCAAGGACTCGAACTATGTCCCGGGCTGGGACTGCCACGGCCTGCCGATCGAATGGAAGATCGAGGAAGAATATCGCGCCAAGGGCAAGAACAAGGACGAGGTGCCGGTCAATGAATTCCGCCGCCAGTGCCGCGCCTTCGCCGAGCATTGGGTGAATGTCCAGCGCGAGGAATTCAAGCGGCTCGGCGGCATCGGCGATTGGGATCATCCCTATCTCACGATGAGCTATCCGGCCGAGGCGCAAATCGCCCGCGAGATCATGAAATTCGCCGCCAACGGTCTGCTCTATCGCGGCTCGAAGCCGGTCATGTGGAGCGTCGTCGAGAAGACCGCGCTCGCCGAGGCCGAAGTCGAATATGAGGATCATGTTAGCGATACGATCTATGTCGCCTTTCCGATCGCGTCGCTCATGTGCGAAGGCGCGAGCGGCAAGACCGATCTGCTCGACGCGTCGATCGTGATCTGGACGACGACTCCCTGGACGATCCCGGCCAATCGCGCGATCAGTTTTTCGCATAAGATCGCCTATGGCCTCTACCGCGTGACGCAGGCGCCGGAAAACAATTGGGCGAAGCCCGGCGCGCTTTATGTCCTCGCCGACAACCTCGCCGAGAGCGTTTTTAAAGCCGCGAAGGTCGACGCTTTCGAACGGGTGCGCGATGTGCCGGCGCAAGAGTTCGACGGGCTCACCTGCGCGCATGCGCTCGCCGAGGTTCTGCCGGCCTATAGTTTCGCCGTGCCGCTGCTCGACGGCGATCATGTGACCGATGACACTGGCACGGGCTTCGTTCATACCGCGCCCTCGCATGGCCGCGACGACTTTGACATATGGATGGCGAATGGCCGGGTGCTGACCGAGCGCGGCATCGATACACGCATTCCCTATACGGTCGATGCCGACGGCTTCTTCACCGAGGAGGCGCCGGGCTTCACGGGCAAGCGCGTCATCGACGACAAGGGCAATAAGGGCGATGCCAATGAGGCCGTGATCAAGGCGCTGATCGAGGCGGGCAATCTCGTCGCGCGCGGGCGCCTCAAACATCAATATCCGCATTCATGGCGCTCGAAGAAGCCGGTCATCTTCCGCAACACGCCGCAATGGTTCATCGCGCTCGACAAGCAGATCCATAATGGCGGCACGCTGCGCGAGATCGCGCTCGTCGAGATCGCACGCACGCGCTGGTATCCGGCGCAAGGTGAGAACCGCATCCGCGGCATGATCGCCAATCGGCCCGATTGGGTCGTCTCGCGCCAGCGCGCCTGGGGCGTGCCGATCGCCGTCTTCGTCAATGTGAAGTCAAAGGCGATCCTCGTCGACGAGAAGGTCAATGCGAAGATCGCCGCCGCCTTCGAGACGGAAGGCGCGGATGCCTGGTTCGCCGAAGGCGCGGCGGAGCGCTTCCTCGCGCCGGAGTATGATCCGGCTGAATTCGAGAAGATCAATGATGTGCTTGACGTCTGGTTCGATTCTGGCTCGACGCACGCCTTCACGCTTGAAGATCCGGTGCATTTCCCTGGGCTCGCGGGCATTCGCCGGATGCATGACGGCGGCCCCGACGAGGTGATGTATCTCGAAGGTTCCGATCAGCATCGCGGCTGGTTTCATTCCTCGCTGTTGGAGAGCTGTGGGACGCGCTATCGCGCGCCCTATGATGCGGTGCTGACGCATGGCTTCGTTCTGGACGAGAAGGGCCAGAAGATGTCGAAGTCGCTCGGCAATGTCACCGCGCCGCAAACGGTGATCAAGGATGCCGGCGCTGACATTCTCCGGCTCTGGGTGGCGGCGTCGGATTATTCGGACGATCTGCGCATCGGGCCGGAAATCCTGAAGACCTTCGTCGAGACCTATAAGAAGCTGCGCAACACGATCCGCTGGATGCTGGGCTCGCTCGCCCATTACGATCCGAAGGTCGAGGTCGCCTTTGCCGAGATGCCGGAGCTGGAGCGGCTGATGCTCGACCGGCTTGTCACGCTCGATGCGGACATCAAGGCCGCCTATGCCTCCTTCGATTACAAGAAGGTCATTGCGGCTCTGTCGCATTTCATGACGAGCGATCTCTCGGCCTTTTATTTCGACATTCGCAAGGATGCGCTTTATTGCGATCCGCCGTCGAGCCGCAAGCGGCATGCGTCGCTGCAGGTGATCGAACAGATCTTCCGTGCCGTGACGCTGTGGTTCGCGCCGATCCTTGTCTTCACCTCCGAAGAGGCCTGGCTCGCGCGCTATCCCGATGCCACTTCCGTGCATCTTGAGGCTTTCCCAGCTCTACCGCCCGAATGGCGCGACGCGGCGCTGGCGGCGCGCTGGGAGACGATCCGCAAGATCCGCGCGGTTGTCACCGGCGCACTTGAGATCGAACGGGCGAACAAAAAAATCGGCTCGTCGCTCGAGGCAGCGCCGCAGGTCTATATCGCCGATGCGGATTTGCGCGCGCTCCTGGCCGATGTCGATTTCGCCGAAGTCTGCATCACATCGGAAGCCGAGATCATCGCGGGCGCGGGGCCGGCGGAGGCCTTCCGCCTTGCCGATGTTCCAGGCGTCGCCGTCGTGCCGGCGCGCGCCGAAGGACGCAAATGCGCGCGGTCGTGGAAATTCTCGACGCTCGTCGGCAGCGATGCGGAGTTTCCCGACGTCACGCCGCGCGATGCCGCGGCGTTGCGCGAACTGAAAGCCGCCGGGCTATTCGCATGAGTGGGTTTTTTGCATGAGCCCACGCGCGGCCGGTTTCATCGCCGCGGCGGTCGCCCTGATCCTCGATCAGGCGAATAAGCTCTGGCTCATCGACGTCTATGGGATCGCGGAGCGCCAGCCCGTTCGGCTGGCGCCTTTCTTCGATGTGATCTTCGCGCGCAACACCGGCATTTCCTATTCGCTGTTGAGCGCCAAGGGTCCGCTCGGGCGGTTCGCTCTGGTGGCGGGCGCGTTGGTTGTCGTGGCGCTTCTGGGAATTTGGCTCTGGCGTTCCCGCACACTGCTCACCGCCTTGGGCCTTGGCCTCATCATCGGCGGGGCGCTCGGCAACAATGCCTGCGACCGGTTCTTCTACGGCTATGTCGCGGACTTCTACCATTTTCACATCGGCAATTTTTCCTGGTATGTGTTCAATCTGGCCGATGTCGCGATCACTTTCGGGGTGATCCTGCTGCTTTACGAGACGCTGATCAGCGACGAGGCGCTGCGGCGGCGACCTCACCAGCGCGCCCCGGCGGATCGCGCCTAGATTTGCCGGTGGATTTGCGCAAGAGCTTGGAAAAGCGCGGGGCCTCGGCCTCTAAATTGCCGCGAATGCTTGCGAAATGGTAATTTGGATTGCCGTAATTATCGGATGAGGGAAGGCATGGAATTCGACAGAGGCTTGCTGCGTCACATCGGTCTCGCCTCGACCGCCGTCGGCGCATTTTTGTGCGTCGCCTCTCCCGCTTTGGCGGACGGCAATATGTTCGGCCAGGTCACCAATTTCTTCACCGCGCCCTTCGGCGGCAATAAGGCCAACCAAGACGACAATGGCGATGTGATCGACTACCGCCCGCGGCCGGTTCTCGTGGTTCCGCCGTCGAATGATCTGCCGCCGCCCCATGCCGTTGTCACACGTACGGCGAATTGGCCCAAGGATCCCGATGGCGCTGCTCTACGCCGGGCCAAGGCCGATTCACGGCGGCCGGCCCCAAGCTCTGATTCAAAGCTCGATCCCTCGCAGGTCGACGCTCTCGCAGATACGCCGGCAAAGCCTAGCGACCGGACGGAAAGCTGCTCCAATGTCCGGGGCACGCCGGTCTGCATCAGCATGCCGTCCTTCAACGGCATACCCGGCGTCGAAAATCTCTTCGGCGCAGACAAGAGCAATACCGAAATCCATCTGAGCTCCAATCCGCACCGCAAATATCTGTCCGACCCGCCGGTCACCTATCTGGCGCCGGTCCAAGTTACGCGGGACGGCGATGGCGATGGACGGGTGACGGCGGGCGCCGTGACGACGGGCGGCGCGGCTGCCGCGCCGGGCCAGCCCGGCGCCCAAAGCCAATGCATGTTCCCGGGATGGTTTGGTTGTCCTGAGCGCCAGCCGGTCGTCCGGATCTCGCAAAGCGGTGATGCTTCGTCTGGTCCAGCGCCGGCGCAAGGCGCACCGGCCCAGGGCGCGCCCGTATCCGCCGCACAACCAGGAGCAAAGAAGTGCATGTTCCCGGGCTGGTTCGGCTGCCCCGAGCAATAGCCGGGCAGAGCTGATCCTCATGGAGCTTTAGCGGTTAAGCGGCGCGCCATCGGTTCGTGCCGCTATGATTTGGCGCCGTTGAGGTCGTCCGCTTTTCTGGCTTCAGCGTTTAGGGCTTGCCGCTTTTAGGACTTACCGCTTTTAGGACTTACCTGGGCCACGGCCGAGAAGCTTGGCCATTTCCTCTTCGAGCGACTCCAGCCCTTCCAGCGAGGGAACTGGCGGAAAGGCGGGCGGCGCCTCAGGTGCGGGCGCAGCGGCAGGGGCTGGCTTTGGCGCGCGGGACGCCGAGAAGGGCGGCGCGGCAGGGAGCGGGCCTAGCGCGGGAGGGATGGCGGCTGGCGGCATGGCAGAAGGCGGGATGGCAGAAGGCGGGATGGCAGAAGCTGCAGGCGTCAACGGCGGCGGCTCGGGCGGCATTTTGGCCGATTTGCCTGATTGCGGCGCGGTGGGCGCGCGCGCCGGCCAGCGCAGGAACGACGGCTGGTCGGCTGCGGGCTTCGGCGGCTCAGCGGCGGGCGTGGGCGCCACAGGTGACGGTGCTGCTACCGGTGTGGGTGCAACAGGTGGAACTGCGGCGGCGACAGGCTGGGCCGGCGGTTGCATCGCTACGGGCGCGGGCTTTTGGACTGGCGGTTTAGCGGGCGCCTCGGCGTGAACGGGTGGCGCTGCGGGAACAGGCGGCGCGGCGGGAGCGTCCGTCGGCTTTTTCAGGCTCGGCATCATCCGGCGGGGCGCGGCGGCTGGCGGAAGGGTCGGTGCCATGGGCGCGCGGGCCGGGGGAATTTCGTCACTCGCGGCGGCCGGCACCTGTTCGGGCAGGGGCGGCATGCCAACTTTCGGCTCGACACTGACCGTTTTTGCCGAGACCGTGATTGAATCCTTGTCGCGGACGTCCTTCTCGCGGCTGCGCGCTTCAGTCCGGATGATTTGGGATTCGATCAGAATGTCGTTGGGACCGCCGATCATCACCAGATGTTCGACATTGTCGCGGCGAACGATGACGAGCTGGCGCTGGCGGTCGAGATCGAAAGCGTCGACAATGCCTAGCCGCATCTGCCGCGCGCGGCCGCTCGCCATGCGCAAACGGCGTCCGAAGGCGAGCCGGAAAACCAGCAAAATGAGTACTGCGGCGACGAAGAACGCCACCGCTGCGGCACCGATCATCAACGCTCTATTCTCGATCAGCAGATTACTAAAGGCCTGCATTGGCCACTCGTTCTACTCTTGCCACAATTCAGGAAACACTAGCATGCGCACCCGGTTGGCGCGCGGCGAAGGTTAATAAATGGTTAACGCTGCCTCATCTAGCGTTGCGAAGGTAGCCCGCTGGCCAAATTGCCCGGACTGCAGATCGTTCGGCTGGATCGCTCCGCTCAATCGCTTGGCGTCCGAAGTCGTTGATCGCAAGGCAAAAGTGCGCGGCACGTCCCGGTAACACTACAGGGCCCCGTGCCTAAAGTATAGCCTGCCGCAAGGCGCCGGCGGGCGAGCGCGACCGCTGCCATTGTTGCTCTGTGGATCGCGCCGGCATCCGCCTGCGCCGAGGCCGCGTATTTAAGGGAATTGTAAGCTAAAATTTTTACCATTGGACTGGACTTCCCGGGCCGTTCCACTCCATCGTTTTTCGACGGTGCGCTCGGCTGTGGCCATGCTGCGCGCCGCTCGAGCCGCGCGGGTGCGACCTTATCGGTTGCGACCGGAAAGAGGTGAGCATTGATGACCGATCAGCCGATTTCCGCCTCGATCGATCGGACCGAACGCGCCGGCAACCCCGCACTGATCCTGCTCTTTGCCGCCTGCCTCGTGGTTGCTGCCGCGGCCTTTTCGCTTTTGCCGAAGGATGAGGCGGCAAGCCTCGTCATCGGGCTTCTCGCGTTGCTCGCCGTCATCGGCATTTTCGCGCTCTTCGCCTATGCGGTCGGCATATTGCAATTCGCCGGGCAGACCGCCCGCAACGACCTCACCAAGCTCGTCTGCGACAGCAATCCGGAAGGCTTCATCGCGACCGACGCCGACGGCAAGATTCTCTACGCCAATGAGACCTATCTCGCCTTGGCCGGCGCGCGTGATGCGAGCGCGTTGAAGCCGGTCGAACGCCTGTTTTCCGGCACGCCGGAAGTCTCCGAAGCGATCTATCGCCTGGCGCAGGCAGCGCGCGAAGGCAAACGCAGCACCGAGGAATTGCGGCTTGCGCCGCCGCTCAATGGGCAGGGCGACGTCGCCTGGTATCGCATCCGCGTGCGGCCAGTGCCCTTCGGCAATGCCAAGCGCGTGACCCTCTGGACCGTGGCCGACGTCACGCGCGAGCGCGAGCGGCATGAGAATGTCTTCCAGGAATTGCAGCATGCGATCGACTTCCTCGATCATGCGCCAGCCGGTTTCTTCTCCTGCGATCCCTCGGGCGAAGTCTCCTATATGAACGCGACGCTCGCGAGCTGGCTCGATTACGATCTGGCGCAGGTGGGCTCGGGCGGTTTGCAGCTCGGCGATTTCGTCGCGGGCGGCGGCTCTGCTCTGCTCGCTTGTGTCTCCGGTGCGCCGGGCGATGTGCTGACAGAGCAATTCGATATCGATTTGAAGCGGCGCAACGGCCAGAGCCTGCCGGTGCGGCTGCTGCATCGCGTCGCCTTCGGCCAGGACGGCATTGCCGGCGCCTCGCGCACTTTGGTGCTCAATCGCGCGCCCGGCGAAGAGCCGGCGGAGGATTTGCGCGCCGCCGAGGTGCGTTTTGCCCGCGTCTTCAATTCGACGCCCATGGCCATCGCCATCGTCGACAAGGCGGGGCGCATCACCCGCTCGAATACCGCCTTCGCCAAGCTGGTGCCCGATGCGCTCAAAGGCAGCGATGCAGCCTCCCGCAGCATCTATGCCGGCGTGCTCGACAGCGACCGGCCTGCAATCGAATTGGCCGTCGAAGCGGCAGCCGCAGCGAAGTCCGACATCGCGCCGGTCGACGTGAGCCTGCGCGGCGACCGTAACCGGTCCGCGCGTCTCTTCATTTCAGCGGCGGACGAAGCCGACGGGCCGGGCGCGACGATCTACGCGCTCGATACGACGGAGCTCCGCACGCTGCAGGAGAATTTTGCGCAATCGCAGAAGATGCAGGCGATCGGCCAGCTCGCTGGCGGCGTCGCGCATGACTTCAACAATGTGCTGACGGCGATTATCGGCTATTCGGATCTGCTGCTCGCTAATCACCGGCCGACCGATCCGTCCTTCCAGGACATCATGCAGATCAAGCAGAACGCCAACCGCGCCGCAGGACTTGTGCGCCAGCTGCTGGCGTTCTCGCGCCGGCAGACGCTGCGGCCACAGGTGCTGCAACTCGGCGATGTGCTCTCCGATCTGCAGATGCTGATGCGCCGCCTCGTCGGCGAGAAGATCACGCTCGATCTGCGTCACGGCCGCGACCTTTGGTTCGTCAAGGCCGATCTCAACCAGTTCGAGCAGGTGATCGTCAATCTCGTGGTCAATGCGCGCGATGCCATGCCGGGCGGTGGCCGCATCGAATTGCGGACCCGCAATATTGGCCCCGCCGACTGCGGTCAGATCGGCGACAAAGCGGTGATGCCGGGCGAATATGTCTCGATCGAAGTCGAAGATAACGGCCATGGCATTCCGGCCGATCTGCGCGAAAAGATCTTCGAGCCCTTCTTCACGACGAAGGAAGTCGGCAAGGGCACCGGCCTTGGTCTCTCGATGGTCTATGGCATCGTCAAGCAGACCGGCGGCTATGTGTTCTGCGATTCGACCGTCGGCGAAGGCACGACCTTCCACATTCTTCTGCCGCGCTATATCCCGGTCGAAGGCGAAGAGGACGTCAAGAAGGAGGTGGCTAAGAAAGCCGCAACCGACCTCACCGGACATGGCACGATTCTGCTGGTCGAGGACGAGGAAGCGGTCCGCGCCTTCGGCGCCCGCGCTTTGGGCGCGCGCGGCTACACTGTGCTCGAAGCCGCGACGG
>JBKQRA010000031.1:0-26475 GCA_052144065.1 Methylovirgula sp.
CTGGCCTAAACGTCGCCCATGTTCGTCCGACATTCTTTTCGGAGTGGTTTGTCTATCTCGCGCCGATGATCCGTCAAGGCGCCTTCCATGTCACTTGGGGAACTGGACGGCACGCACCAATCGCAGCTGAGGATCAGGCGCGAGTTATCTTGGCTATCCTTGAGAACCCGGAACAACATCGAGGCAAGATCTACCCCCTTTTTGGCGATGTTGAGCTTACCGCGCAGGAAATGGCGGAAAAGATCGGCGGAGTCCTTGGCAAAAAGCTTTCCTATCAACGCATCCCCTTCGACACACTCAAGCAAATGATGATTGCAGGCGCAAGCGCAGCGCCAAAACAGCACACAGCAGCGGCATTTTACGGAGAGGCCGAGTTTACGGGCTCTGACTCAGGCGAGTCCTATTTGATGCAGCATTTGCGTGAAGTCATGATTGATCACGATAACGGCGTATTTTCAGGCACCAACGATTACGTGAAATCCATTGGCGGGGCGGCGCCAATGTCCCTAGAGGCTTTTATCGAAAAGCATAGAAATGCTTTCCTCTGAAAGAAGAGCGAGGGAAATGTCTGGTCTATGCCGCTTTGGGTCATTCGCGTCCATTCCGTGAGACCGTGTCGCGTCCGGTCAGCCGGTAATTCCGGAAAAGGCCGCGTTCCTGCCATGGCGGCGCGCTGATCATGATTGGCGCACCTACGCAAGCGACTTTGCCTTGATTGCACCGCCGTTCGCAGGCACGATCCGCCTCTTCGAATCAGAGGGTGGACATGCAGTCGGTCAGTGAGCGTATCGCAGCGGAACCCGGCGATCGAATTGCGGCGTCGCGGCCGGGCTGGCCTCCCACAGCTAATAGTCGTAGTCTCGCAGCAGCTTGGCGATCCGCAGTGGCGCTTCAGAGCGTTGTTTGGTTTCGATGTCGTTGACCTTCCACTGGCCGTCCTCGCGCACGAAAAAGTAGATGTTGACGCAGGCGTAGGTGAGGTTCCTGAACGTCACTGTCACGGTCGCCTTGTCGCCGGCGACGACGGTCGGGCCGGCTTTGACTTTCGACAGAGTAGAGGCTTGGCCGTCGATGACGAAATCCCAGTCAAGCGCGCAAGTGCCTTCCCCTTTCGCTTCGCAATCGTCGTTCCTCTTGAACAGCGCGGCGAGCGATTTCGAGGCCCGATTCACGACGAGCTTATAGGTGGCCTGATCTTCCAGCTCCGGCGATTTTTCCGCGCGATGGTAGAGATCGTAGACCTCGCGCAACCAAATCGACGGGTCGGGCTCGCGCGCATTCACTTGCGCTCGCGCCGGCGCGCTGCCCCACATGAGCCCTGCCGTGAGCGCCGCCGCCAGCATCCAATTCTTATAGACCATCATCGCCCCGCCCCGTTGCTCTTGTCGCCGTTCATGACATTCGCCGGTATGTCTGTCGACGTGGCGTTTGACGTCCTACTGGTTTCGAAAGCGGGCCCCGGCGCTGGCCTGTTTTTGCTCAGCCACGCTCGGGGGAATAGCCCTCACCGAAACCGAAACGGCACAAAATCCCTTCGCTCGGGATCGACGACGAGCGGCCGGTCGATCGGCGGCGCGGCGCGCTGCAGGCAGTCGAGTCGTTCGCAAAGCCGGCAGTTGACGCCGATCTGCGTGACCGGGCCGTTGCGCAGATCGAGCCCGTCGGCATAGACGACGTCCTGCGCATAGGCGATCTCGCAGCCGATGCCGAGCGCATAATGGCGCGGTGGCGCGAGATGGCTGGAGACAGCCTTGTTCGCCTGGCGGGCGACGCAGATGTAGCGGATGCCGTCCGGCATTTCGGCGATTTGTACAGAGGTCCGGTCGCCGATCTCGAAGGCCTCATGCACATTCCATAAAGGACAGGTGCCGCCGAAACGCGCGAACTGAAAGCGCGTCGAGGAATGTCGCTTGATGATATTGCCGGCGCGGTCGATGCGGACGAAATAGAAGGGCACGCCGCGCGCATTCGGCTTCTGCAAGGTCGAGAGCCTGTGGCCCACCTGTTCGAAGCTCGTGCCGAACATATTGGCAAGGCGCTCGGCGTCATAGCGCAGGGCGCGCGCCGCGGCGAGGAAGCGCTCATAGGGCATCAACAGGGCGGCGGCGAAATAATTGGTGAGGCCGATGCGGGTGATCGTCGCCGCGCTCGCCGATTTGAAGGCGCCGCTCGACACGATCTGCTCGATCTCGTCTTCCTGCTCCAAAAGCCCGATCTGATAGGCGATGAGGAAGGAGCGCGTCGCCGGATCGAGGCCTTCGCGGATCCACAGCACTTTGCCGATGCGGTCGAAGCGGCGCATGAAGCGCGAGGAGGGTTCGACGCGCTCGGCTTCGATACGCACTTGATGGCGATCGAAGAGATAATCTGCGAGCTTTATGCTCGGCGCGTTCTGCGCGACGATCAGCTCTTCGGCGAGCGCCTCGGCGGCACGATCGAGCGCCTCGAAATAATTGGCGCGGTAATGGAAGAAGTCGCGCACTTCCTCATAAGGCAGGAGCACGGCCGGCTCCTGCTCGGAGCCGACGCGGCCGGTCGAGACCGCTTCGTTCAAAAGCTGGGTGCGCTCATTGGTGCGCCGGAAGGACAGATGCAGATTGAGGAAGGCATGGGCGAACCAGGGCATGTTGGCGGCGACCGCCTTCAGGTCCTGAATATTCGGCGTGACGCTCGCAAAGATCGGGTCGGCCAGCGCTTCCTTCAGATCATGCAGCAGATGTTCAGTGTCTTCCTGAGTGAATTCGGTGAGGTCGATCGAGAAGGATTGGGCGAGCGCGAGCAGCACCGGGGCGGTGACGGGGCGCTGATTATTCTCGATCTGGTTCAGATAGCTCGCTGATATACCGAGCCTTTCGGCGAAGGAGGCTTGGGTCAGGGCCTGCCCCTCACGGAGCCTGCGGATCTGGGTTCCGGCGAAAAATTTCTGGCGCATGCTGCATTGTAACATTGCAAATGCGAACTGCAAACAATTTGCAAAACGTCCCTTTTTCGCGAGATTCAAATCTCGGATTTCGTTACTGCTCCCTCCCGACAGCCCAATGCTGGCGCGGAAAGGGACCCAGAATGACCGAGATGAGCCCCCTCAAATTGCAAGTGTTGCGGGAGGCTTCCGCCCTTCGCGGCGTGATCGCCATTGTCCATTCGGTGCCGCTCATGCGGCTCGGCTTAGCCGAAGCTTTGCGCAGCTCGCCCGTCTTCATGAAAAGCAAGATCCTTGCATTTGCAAATTTGAGTGAGGCTGAAAACTTCCTCGCTGATGTCGGGCCGGGCGATGTTGTGATTTTGGATACCACGGCTTGGGGGGCGCTCGAGGGCCCTGGTGGCGCGCCGCAACTGCAGGCGTTGAAGGCGCGCGGCGCCACGGTCGCTTTGATCGCTTCCGCCGGCCGCGATGCGGCGAAACTTTTGTCGAGCCGCGGCATTGCCGGGCTTCTCGCGCCCGACGCCGATGTCGATACGGTCGTCGCGCTGGCCGAAGATCTCGCCGCCGGCCGCACGCATTTCAAGCAGAGTGATCTGCCGCCCGGCGTTCCGGCGCGTCTGTCGCGTCTGTCGAGCCGCCAATTCGAAATTCTCGAATTGATGACGCGCGGTCTTCTCAACAAGCAGATCGCTTGGGAGCTTGGATTAACCGAAGGCACGGTGAAGAGCCATGTCTCGGCGATCCTCGACAAGCTCGGCTGCGATCGCCGCACGCAAGCGATCACCGCTTTCATGCAGTGCTTCGGTGTCGGTCAGGATCGCGCCGCGCTCGCCTGATTTGGCGGGACTCATTGGCCAAACTCATTGGCCAAACTCGTTGGCATGGCAGAGTGCGCGTAGACCAATTGATATGCGTGCTCTGCGAGTCACGCTTCGCGTGAATCATGTTGATGAAAGCGCTGCATTTGCGGGCAAAAGCCGCCTGTTGGAAGGGATCTTCGATCCACCGACATCGGCGGTTTGATGAGGATGCACGCATTTCATCGCGTGCTTGCATTCCAGTCGACCACTGACTCAGTAAAACCAAGTTCAAACTCAAAAAAATTACCTGGACGCCGAATCATTCCCTCCCTTTGATCTGTTAGCTCTCGATGCCGAACGCGAAACGGAACATGTGCCGATGGGCATGCGAATGAAACAGATGCTGGCCTTACGCGAATCGCTCGACGATGTTTCGTCGCGCGCCGGCGAGGCCATGTCTGTGCGTGACCAATCTGCGCGTGATCAATCTGCGCGTGCGGAGCAGGCGCTGCCTGTCGGTAAGCTTCGCGCAAAGGATCAGGTCAAGAAGGAGCCGGGCAAAAAGGATTCGGATCTCGCCGCTAAAGGCGAGGTGGGCCGTGCCTCCGTCGCCTGGCTTGCATCTCGGCTGGCGCGGCGGGACGATGCGGGACGGACGGATGTTCGC
Organism: Methylovirgula sp.; assembly: GCA_052144065.1. Classification (GTDB taxonomy): domain Bacteria; phylum Pseudomonadota; class Alphaproteobacteria; order Rhizobiales; family Beijerinckiaceae; genus Methylovirgula. Next base: position 4,391 of record JBKQRA010000031.1, read on the forward strand.
CGCAACGATCAGCGCCGAGAGGATTTGGTGCCCGAGCCGCTTCGTGATCGCTATCTGGAGCGGGTCGAGCACGGCCAGATCGAACTCGATCCGGCGCAGTCGGCTGTGTTGCGCCAGCTTGATTCGCTCGCCGAGGCGCTCGCCTCTTATCGTCCGGCGCGCAAGGCCGCGGCGCTTGGCTGGCTGTTTGGCGCACGCGCCAGCGCGGCGCCGCCGCAGGGCCTTTACATCTGGGGCTCGGTCGGGCGCGGCAAGACCATGTTGATGGATCTCTTCTACGAAGAGACGCGGATGGCACGCAAGAAGCGCATGCACTTCCACGCCTTCATGGCCGATGTGCATGCCCGTATCTTCGCCTTCCGGCAGCAGATGAAGAAGGGGCTGGTCAAGGGTGACGATCCAATCGCGCCGGTGGCCGAAGCGATTGCCGATGAAGCCTGGCTGATCTGCCTCGATGAATTCAGCGTCACCGATATCGCCGATGCGATGATTCTCGGACGCCTCTTCCAATATCTGTTTCAGCGCGGCGTCGTCGTTGTCGCGACCTCGAATGTCGAGCCGGACGATCTCTACAAGGACGGTCTCAACCGGGCGCTGTTCCTGCCGTTCATCGGCCTGCTCCGGCAGAAGGTGCAGATCGTCAATCTGGCGGCACGCACCGATTTCCGCTTGGAAAAATTGCGCGGCGAGCCAGTCTATCATACGCCCGCCGATGCGGCCGCCGAGGCATCGCTGACCCGCGCTTTCGCCGCGCTGACCGGCGTCGAGCACGCCCGGAGCATGGACCTCGATGTGCTCGGCCATCCCGTTCATGTCCCGCAGGCAAAGGTGCGTGTCGCGCGCTTTCGCTTTCAGGATCTCTGCGACGTGGCTCTGGGGCCGCGCGATTTTCTGGCGATCGCCGAGAATTTCCATACCATCCTCGTCGACGGCATTCCGATCATCCGCGGCGATCAGCAGAATATCGCGAAGCGCTTCATTCTGCTCATCGATGCGCTCTACGATCAGCATGTGAAGCTGATCGCCTCCGCCGAGGCCGAACCCGACGCGCTTTATCTCGGCACGAACAACCGCGAGGCCTTCGAATTCTCGCGCACCGCATCCCGCCTCATCGAGATGCGCTCCTCCGCTTATCTTGCATTGCCGCACGGCTCCGTCGCGTCGCTCGGCTCGGGCGACACGACAGGCCTCGTTGAAACCTAACTTCGAGACCTAAAACCCATGGCGCGCAGCCTCCCCGCCCCGATGGAGACGCCGACCGACGCGCGCATTCTCGAACTTGCGGCCGAACATATCCGCCGCCTCGGTGTCGAGCGCACCAGCGTGACCGGCATCGCCGAAGCCGCCGGCATGTCGCATGCGAATGTCTATCGCTATTACCCCTCCAAAGTGGCGCTCTTCGAGGAGATCACCGCCGATTGGCTGAAGCCGCTCGAAGCGGGCCTCAGGATCATCGCCGATGCGCCCGATCCGACCTTCGACAAGCTCGAACGCATGGTGCTCGCCATTCACCGTACCTATCGGCAAAAGCTCGAGTCCGATCCGAAGATTTTTCGGCTCTTCGTCGACGCGACCGAAAAGGCGGCGCCAGTCGCTCGCCGGCACCGCAGCCGCATCGAGCTCGAATTGCACCGCATCCTCGAAGAGGGGACCGGAGGCGGCCGTATCGAGATCAAGGACCCGAAGGCCTGCCTCCTGCTGGTGCTTGATGCGCTGCATCGATTTCTCCATCCGGCCGCCGTCGCGCAGGACATCGATCAGCCGCGGCAGCTGGTGGAGGAACGGGCGGCGCGTACGCTCGATCTGTTGCGGCTTGGCCTCTCGCATGGGCTGCAGGAATTCAGATTACAGAATTTGTAATTTGAAACTTTTCTCTTCAAATTCAGATCTTATTGAAAAAACGATATTTTTAGCCCTCTGAACGCATTTTTGGCCTCAGAATCCGCCCTTAGTCTAGGGGCGCGCATGGGCCCGTGGCCTTGCATATACCGCTCGACTTGGGCAGAACCTCTGCGGGCCGCGCCAAACCGACTCCTGCACAATGAAGGGCGGATGTCGTGGCCGTGGAGGCGGCAGCTCACGGCAGTGTCAAACGGCCGTGGTAGCCGGCACCTCCAGGCCGGCAAGGGCCAAAAACTCAAACAATTTCCCTGATCCCGCCCTTGTAGAGCCGCATGATCGGCGCCAAACCGGACTAAGCCGAAACCGCTAAGCTGGACCCACATCCGGAACCAGGACATAAAAATGGCACGTCATAAGATCGGATTGATCGGCGCCGGCCAGATCGGCGGCACTCTCGCCCATCTCGCCGCACTTAAGGGGCTGGGCGACATCGTTCTCTTCGATATCGCCGAGGGAACGCCGCAGGGCAAGGCCCTCGACCTTGCCCAGTCGGGCGCTTTGCATGGCTTTTCCTCGCATCTTTCCGGCAGCAATGACTACGCCGCGATCGCCGGTGCGAGCGTCGTCATCGTCACCGCCGGCGTGCCGCGCAAGCCCGGCATGAGCCGCGATGATCTCCTCGACATCAATCTCAAGGTGATGGACGCCGTCGGCAAGGGCATCAAGCAGCATGCCCCCGATGCCTTCGTGATCTGCATCACCAATCCACTCGATGCCATGGTCTGGGCACTGCAGAAGGCGACCGGCCTGCCGCCGCAGAAAGTCGTCGGCATGGCCGGCGTTCTCGATTCGGCGCGCTTCTCTTATTTTCTCTCTGAGGAGTTCAAGGTCGCGATCGAGGATGTGAGCGCCTTCGTCCTCGGCGGCCATGGTGACGATATGGTGCCGCTGTTGCGCTATTCGACGGTCGCCGGCATTCCGCTCCCCGATCTCGTCAAAATGGGCTGGACGACGCAGCAGCGTCTCGATGCCATCGTCGATCGTACCCGCAAGGGCGGCGGCGAGATCGTCAACCTTTTGAAAACGGGTTCGGCCTTTTATGCGCCTGCCGCCTCGGCCATCGCCATGGCGGAATCCTACCTCCACGACAAAAGGCGGGTGCTTCCCTGCGCCGCCCAACTCAATGGCGAATATGGCGTCTCCAACCTTTACGTAGGGGTTCCCGTCATCATCGGTGCCAATGGCGTCGAGAAGGTCGTCGAGATTCACCTCGACGCCGATGAGAAGAAGATGTTCGAGAAATCGGTCGCTTCGGTTCAGACGCTGGTCGAAGCCTGCAAGACCATTAATCCGGCATTTGCCAAATAGAGTTCGTTGGCGCCTTGGCGCGATGAGAGACCAGCTATGAATATTCATGAATATCAGGCCAAGGCGATCCTCAAGGAGTTCGGCGCGCCGGTTTCGCCCGGCGTTCCGATCACCGATGCTGCGGCGGCGAAAGCGGCCGTCGAGCAGCTTGAAGGTCCCGTCTATGTGGTGAAATCGCAGATCCACGCGGGCGGTCGCGGCAAGGGCAAGTTCAAGGAAGCGGACGCTGGTCCGGCCGGCGGCGTGCGGCTCGCGCGCTCGGCCGAGGAGGCGGTGACCTTCGCGAGCCAGATGCTCGGCCACACATTGGTGACGATCCAGACCGGGCCCGCCGGCAAAATGGTCAACCGGATCTATGTCGAGCAGGGCTCGCCCATCGACAAGGAATTCTATCTCTCGCTCCTGGTCGATCGCGCCACGGGCCGCGTCGCCTTCGTCGTCTCGACCGAAGGCGGCATGGAGATCGAAGAGGTCGCGCATAAGACGCCAGAGAAGATCGTGACTTTCTCGGTCGATCCGGCGACCGGCATCATGCCTCATCATGGGCGCACCGTCGCCAAGGCGCTCGGGCTGACCGGCGATCTCGTGAAGCAGGCGGAAAAGCTTGTCGCGCAGGTCTATGCGGCCTTCGTCGCCAAGGACATGGCGATGCTCGAAATCAATCCGCTGACTTTGACCAAGGACGCACAGCTGCGTTGCCTCGATGCGAAGGTCTCTTTCGATTCCAACGCGCTCTTCAGACATCCCGAGATCGTCGCGCTGCGCGACGAGACGGAAGAAGACGACAAGGAGATCGAGGCCTCAAAATACGACCTCTCCTACATCGCGCTCGAGGGCAACATCGGCTGCATGGTGAATGGCGCCGGCCTCGCCATGGCGACGATGGACATCATCAAGCTCTATGGCGCGGAGCCGGCGAACTTTCTCGATGTCGGCGGCGGCGCGACCAAGGAAAAGGTCGCGGCGGCGTTCAAGATCATCACTTCTGACAAGAATGTTAAAGGCATTCTGGTCAACATCTTCGGCGGCATTATGAAATGCGATGTCATTGCCGAGGGTGTCATCGCCGCGGTGAAGGAGGTCGGCCTCGAAGTGCCGCTCGTCGTTCGCCTCGAAGGCACCAATGTCGATCTCGGCAAGGAGATCATCGCGAAGTCCGGCCTCGACGTGATCGCGGCCGACGATCTCGACGATGCCGCGCAGAAGATCGTCGCCGCAGTGAAAAAGGCATGAGTTCGTGTCGGCGGATCCCCGCTACCCGCCGGCGTGGGAGGAAGATCTCGCCGAAACAGGGGCTCCGTGCGAGATGTGTCCCTATTCTGTGGCAGAGATGGAGGAGTACCTCCGGCAGAACCACTTTCACTGGTCGCAGGGCGAGCCCGTTATGTCATTCCATTTCGTGGGGATGGTGGGAGAGCTTGCAAGCGGCGATCGCCGATATTGGGCATGCGAGCTTACCGATGATTTGGGTCAGAAATGGTTTGTCGTCGTCGGCAGTGGCCGAAGCCCCTCTCAACCGGATCGTTTCACCCAGCGCTGGATGCTGGCATTTGAAGAAGACGATTGCGCCTCGCCGCAGCAACTTCTCGATAACGTCAATCGTGACCAACTCGAACACGACGCGCGGAACGCTTAACTGATGTCCATCCTCATCGACAAAAACACCAAGGTCATCTGCCAGGGCTTCACCGGCAAGAACGGGACCTTCCATTCCGAACAGGCCATTGCCTATGGCACCAAAATGGTCGGCGGCATCTCGCCCGGCAAAGGCGGCGGCGAACATCTGAAGCTGCCGATTTTCGACACGGTGCGCGAGGCCAAGGCCGCGACGGGCGCCGATGCGAGCGTCGTCTATGTGCCGCCACCGGGCGCGGCGGATGCCATCTGCGAAGCGATCGATGCGGAAATCCCGCTCATCGTCTGCATCACCGAGGGCATTCCGGTGCTCGATATGGTGCGGGTGAAACGGGCGCTTTCCGGCTCGAAATCGCGGCTCATCGGGCCGAACTGCCCGGGTGTCGTCACGGCAGGGCAATCGAAGATCGGCATTATGCCGGCGAATATTTTCAAGCCGGGTTCCGTCGGCATCGTCTCGCGCTCCGGCACGCTCACTTATGAGGCGGTGTTCCAGACGAGTCGCGAAGGCCTCGGCCAGACGACCGCAGTCGGTATCGGCGGCGATCCGGTGAAGGGCACGGAATTCATCGACATGCTCGAAATGTTCCTGGCCGACGACAAGACCCAGTCGATCATCATGATCGGCGAGATCGGCGGCGGCGCCGAGGAAGAGGCGGCGCAATTCCTCCGCGACGAAGCCAAGCGCGGCCGCAAGAAACCGATGGTCGGTTTCATCGCCGGCCGTACGGCCCCGCCCGGCCGCCGCATGGGCCACGCCGGCGCCATCATCGCTGGCGGCAAAGGCGGCGCTGAAGAAAAGATCGCTGCGATGGAGGCCGCGGGCATTCGCGTCTCGCCCTCGCCCGCTCGTCTCGGCAAGACATTGGTCGATGTGTTGAAGGGTTAGCAGGTCGCGCGGGCGGCGTTGCCCGCGCGACTCCAGAATTGGTGAATTGCGCGCATTTTCATGAAATGCGCCTGAAAATCTTCGATTTCAGGACTTACATAGCTGTCCGTCCGATGAAGCGACGGGAGTCGCTTTCATCTGGCATCCGCGATCGATGCAAGGGGAAATCGAAAGCGTGTGAACGAGATATGACCTAAGTCGAGCATGTCGATTGCGGAAAAATCTGGCAGTTTCGCCAGCAAATTTTCGAAGCGACTCGACGCCGATGCGAGCGATGGCTCGGAGGATGATCATGGCACGCCACGATGAAACGAATGGGGCAAATGGTTCAGGCTCGATGGCTTCGCGCTCGCCTGCCAATGCCGCCTTCGAAACCAGTTCTTTTCTCTACGGCGGCAACGCCCATTACGTCGAACAGCTCTATGAGCGCTATCAGCAAGATCCCGGCAGCGTCGATGCGGAATGGCGGAGCTTCTTCGCCGATCTGAACGATGATCCGCGCGCCGTTCAAAAGAGCGCGGAAGGCCCCGCCTGGAAGCCGGCGCATTGGCCGATCGCCGCGAATGGCGAACTCGTCGCGGCGCTCGACGGCGATTGGGGCAATGTCGAAAAGGCGGTTGGCGAGAAGATCAAGGCCAAGGCCGCCGACAAGGGCGAAGCGATTTCGCCCGCCGATCTGCAGCGCGCGACGCGAGATTCGGTGCGCGCCATCATGATGATCCGCGCCTATCGCATGCGCGGCCATCTGCATGCCAATCTCGATCCGCTCGGCCTCGAGCCGCCGAAGGATCACGAAGAGCTGCACCCTTCGAATTACGGATTCACCGAAGCCGATTACGATCGCAAGATCTTTATCGACAAAGTACTGGGTCTCGAATTCGCGACGATCCGCGAGATGCTGCCGATTCTGCGGCGCACCTATTGTGGCACGATCGGCTTCGAATTCATGCATATCTCGGATCCGGCCGAGAAGAGCTGGTTCCAGGCCCGCATCGAAGGCCCCGGCAAGGAAATCAGCTTCACCCGCGAAGGCAAGCGCGCGATCTTGAACAAGCTTGTCGAGGCGGAGGGTTTCGAGAAATTCCTCGACGTCCGCTACACCGGCACCAAGCGCTTCGGCATCGACGGCGGCGAATCCATGGTGCCGGCGCTCGAGCAGATCATCAAGCGCGGCGGCGCCTTGGGCGTCAAAGAGATCGTTCTCGGCATGGCGCATCGCGGCCGCCTGAACGTGCTCTCCCAAGTCATGGGCAAGCCGCACCGCGCGATCTTCCACGAGTTCAAGGGCGGCTCCTTCACCCCCGACGATGTCGAAGGCTCCGGCGACGTCAAATATCATTTGGGTGCCTCGTCGGATCGCGACTTCGACAACAATCAAGTGCATCTGTCGTTGACCGCCAACCCGTCGCATCTCGAGATCGTCGATCCGGTGGTGCTCGGCAAGGTGCGCGCCAAGCAGGATCAGAAGAACGACGTCGTCGACCGGGCCGAGGTGCTGCCGCTGTTGATCCATGGCGATGCGGCCTTCGCCGGACAGGGCGTGATCGCGGAATGCTTCGGCCTGTCGGGCCTGAAGGGCCATCGCACCGGCGGCTCGATCCATTTCATCATCAACAATCAGATCGGCTTCACGACCTATCCGCGTTATTCGCGCTCCTCGCCCTATCCGTCCGACACGGCGAAGATGATCGAAGCGCCGATCATCCATGTGAACGGCGATGATCCTGAAGCGGTCGTCTATGCCGCGAAGATCGCGATCGAATTCCGGCAGATGTTCCATAAGCCGGTCGTGATCGACATGTTCTGCTATCGCCGCTTCGGCCATAATGAAGGCGACGAACCGGGCTTCACCCAGCCCTTGATGTATAAGGTGATCAAGACGCATCCGACGACGCTCGAGATCTACAAGGAGAAGTTGATCGCCGAGAAGGTCGTCACGGCGGGCGAAGTCGAGAAGCTGATCGCCGATTGGCGCGCCAGGCTCGACGCCGAATATGAGGCCTCGCTCTCCTATAAACCGAACAAGGCCGATTGGCTCGACGGCCGCTGGGCGGGCCTGCGTCCGGCCGATGGCGCTGATGATGCGCGCCGCGGCTCGACCGGCGTCGATCTTGAGAAGCTGAAGATGCTCGGTTCGCGGCTTACCGCCGTGCCGGAAGGCTTCCATCTGCACAAGACAATCCAGCGCCTGCTCGACAATCGCAAAGCGATGATCGACACCGGTGAAGGCATCGATTGGGCGATGGGCGAGGCGTTGGCGATCGCGACCCTTGTCGACGAAGGCCATCCGGTGCGCCTCTCGGGCCAGGACAGCGAGCGGGGCACCTTCTCGCAGCGCCATAGCGTGCTGATCGATCAGGAGACGGAAGCGCGCTATGCGCCGCTCAATCATATCCGCGACGGCCAAGCGCGCTACGAAGTCATCAATTCGATGCTCTCGGAAGAGGCGGTGCTTGGCTTCGAATATGGCTATTCGCTCGCGGAGCCCAATGCGCTGGTGATGTGGGAAGCGCAATTCGGTGATTTCGCCAATGGCGCGCAAGTGATCTTCGATCAGTTCATCTCATCGGGCGAGCGCAAATGGCTGCGCATGTCGGCGCTCACCTGCCTTCTGCCGCATGGCTATGAAGGGCAGGGGCCGGAGCATTCCTCCGCCCGCCTCGAGCGCTATCTGCAGCTCTGCGCCGAAGACAATATGCAGGTCGCAAACTGCTCGACGCCAGCGAATTACTTCCACATTCTGCGCCGGCAGTTGAAGCGCGACATTCGCAAGCCTTTGGTGCTGATGACGCCGAAGTCGCTATTGCGCCACAAGCGCGTCGTGTCGAAGCTTTCGGATATGGCGGGCGATGCCACCTTCCATCGCATTCTCTTCGACGATGCGGAGACGAATCCGACCGAGACGATGAAGCTCATCAAGGACGACAAGATCCGCCGCGTCATCCTCTGCTCGGGCCGTGTCTATTATGATCTCCTCGAAGAGCGCGAGAAGCGCGGCATCGAGGACATCTATCTGATGCGCGTCGAGCAGCTTTATCCTTTCCCGCTTAAGGCGCTGGTCGCGGCGTTGGGACGCTTCAAGAAGGCCGATGTCGTCTGGTGCCAGGAAGAGCCGAAGAATATGGGCGCCTGGTCCTTCGCCGAGCCTTACATTGAATGGGTGTTGAGCCAGATCGCGAGCAAGGCGAAGCGGCCGCGCTATGTTGGGCGTCCGGCCTCCGCTGCGACGGCGACGGGCCTTATGCCGAAACATTTGGCGCAGCTCAAAACCTTGTTGGACGAAGCTTTCGCAGCCTGAGATTGGTTTACGGGGCGCGAGCCCGAGGGGAAGTCTCATGACGGTTGAAATTCGCGTGCCTGTGCTCGGAGAATCGGTGAGCGAGGCGACGATCGGGCGCTGGTTCAAGCAGGCCGGCGATGCCGTCGCGCAGGACGAGCCGATCCTCGAGCTCGAAACCGATAAGGTGACATTGGAAGTCAATGCGCCGGCCGCGGGCGTTCTCTCGGAAATCACGGTGAAGGACGGCGAGACCGTTACGCCCGGCGCGCTGCTCGGTGCGATCAGCGAAGGCGCGGCGCCGGCCAAACCCAAGCCCACCGTGGCGCCTTCTCCGGCACTTGCCGCAAGGCCGGTCGATGCGGAAAAATCCTCTGTCCGCGCGCCGTCGCCCGCCGCCGCCAAGATCGCCGCCGATCAGGGGATCGATACGGCCGGTGTCTCGGGTTCCGGCAAGCAGGGCCAGGTGTTGAAGGGTGATGTCCTGGCCTTCGCGGCCAATCCGGCGCCGGCTCCCGCCGCGCCGCAGCCGGCTGCGCCCGTGCAAGTGCGTGCGCCGTCGCCCGCGCCCGATGCGGCGCGCGAAGAACGCGTGCGCATGACGAAGCTCCGCCAGACGATCGCGCGGCGCTTGAAGGATGCTCAGGCGGCTGCCGCCATGCTCACGACCTTCAACGAGGTCGACATGACGGAAGTCATGGCGCTGCGGGCGAAATATAAGGATGTCTTCGAGAAGAAGCATGGCACGAAGCTCGGCTTCATGGGCTTCTTCGTGAAAGCCTGCGTCGGCGCGCTGAAGGAGATCCCGGCGGTCAATGCCGAGATCGACGGCACCGATCTCGTCTATAAGAATTACTATCACCTCGGCATCGCAGTCGGCACCGACAAGGGTCTTGTCGTGCCGGTGGTGCGCGATTGCGATCAGCTCGGCATTGCCGGCATCGAGAAGAAGATCGCCCAGCTCGGCAAGCGCGCGCGCGACGGCGCGCTTTCGATCGACGACATGCAGGGTGGCACCTTCACCATCACCAATGGCGGCATTTACGGCTCGCTGATGTCGACGCCGATTCTCAATGCGCCGCAGTCGGGCATTCTCGGCATGCACAAGATCCAGGAGCGGCCGATGGTCGTCGGCGGCAAGATCGAGGTGCGGCCGATGATGTACCTCGCGCTGACTTACGATCACCGCATCGTCGACGGCAAGGAGGCGGTGACCTTCCTCGTGCGGGTGAAGGAAGCGCTTGAAGATCCGGCGCGCCTCGTTCTCGATCTGTGAGGCAAAGCAAATGGCTTATGATCTCACGGTGATCGGCACGGGCCCCGGCGGCTATGTCTGCGCTATCCGCGCCGCGCAATTGGGCTTGAAGGTTGCCGTCGTCGAAAAGCGCAAGACCTTTGGCGGCACCTGCCTCAACATCGGCTGCATTCCGTCGAAGGCGCTGCTGCATGCGTCGGAAAAATTCGCCGAAGTCACGCATGATTTTCCGGCTTTCGGCATCAAGGTCGGCAAGCCGGCGCTCGATCTCATCGCGATGATGAAGCACAAGAGCGATGTCGTGTCGGCCAATGTCAACGGCGTCGCCTTCCTTCTCAAGAAGAACAAGATCGATCCCTTCATGGGCACGGGCACGATTGTCGCGCCCGGCAAGATCGAAGTGACGGCGGAAGACGGCGCCAAGCAGGTGATCGAGACGAAGGCCATCGTCATCGCCACCGGCTCGGACGTCGCGCCGCTGCCGGGCGTCGAGATCGACGAGAAGCAGATCGTCTCTTCGACTGGCGCGCTCGAATTGGAAAAAGTCCCCGCCAAGCTGCTGGTCGTCGGCGCCGGCGTCATCGGTCTCGAATTGGGCTCGGTCTGGCGGCGGCTCGGCGCGGAAGTGACGGTCGTCGAATTTCTCGATCGTATTCTGCCGGGCATGGATTCCGAGACCGCCAAGCAAGCGCAGCGCGCGCTGGAAAAGCAGGGCCTAAAATTCCTGCTCAGCCATAAGGTCGCGAAAGTTGACAAGGCAAAGACCGGCGTGAAGATCGCGATCGAGCCATCGGCCGGCGGCGCGGCGACGTCGCTTGAGGCGGATGTCGTGCTCGTTGCGATCGGCCGGCGGCCTTACACGGAAGGGCTTGGCCTTGAGACGGTCGGCGTCGCGCTTGATCGTGGTCGCGTCGTCATCGACGATCATTTCGCCACCAATGTTCCGGGCATCTATGCGATCGGCGATGTCGTGCGCGGGCCGATGCTGGCGCATAAGGCGGAGGATGAAGGCATTGCGGTCGCCGAAATCCTCGCCGGTCAGCATGGCCACGTGAATTACAATGTCATTCCGGGCGTCGTTTATACGAACCCCGAGATTGCCTCGGTCGGCGCCAGCGAAGAGGATCTGAAGGCGAAAGGCATTGCCTATAAGGTCGGCAAATTTCCTTTCAGCGCCAATGGCCGCGCCCGGGCGATGCGCGCCACCGAAGGCTTTGTCAAATTTCTAGCGGACGCGACGACCGATCAGGTGCTCGGCGTGCATATCGTCGGACCTTTCGCCGGCGAACTCATTGCGGAAGCCGCGGTGCTGATGGAGTTTTCAGGCTCGTCGGAAGATCTCGCCCGCACCTGCCATGCGCATCCGACATTGTCGGAGGCGATGAAGGAAGCCGCGCTCGCGGTCGAGAAGCGCGCCATCCATATTTGAAAGCTCGCGCACGAATGCGTCATGGCCGGGACAAGCCCGGCCATGACGGCTATGGCTTCTCACATATCCTTAAACGTGAACGGCGAGACGCTGCGCGTCTGCTCGTCGACATGCAGCTGACGCAGCACTGGCGGCGCGGCGCGCTGCGGGCAGGCAGGCCGTTCGCAGAGCCGGCAATTGACGCCGATCGGCACCGCTTCGACGGTGTTCAGATCGAGCCGCTTCGCATAGATGAGGTGGTTCGCATATTTCATCTCGCAGCCGAGCCCGATCGCAAAGCGCGGTTCGATCGCGCCATAGGGCGTGATCGCGCGCCGCACCGTGCGGGCGATCGAGAACCAGCGCGAGCCGTCGGTGAGTTCGACGACTTGCGTCAAAATATGGCCCGGCTCGGTGAAGGCGGCGTGGATGTTCCACAAGGGACAGGTGCCGCCGAAATGCGCGAAGGGAAAGCGCCCCGACGAGAAGCGCTTCGAGACATTGCCGGCGCTGTCGACGCGCACCAGAAAGAACGGGATGCCGCGCGCTGTCGGCTTGGAGAGCGTGGTGAGGCGATGCGCCACCTGCTCATAGCTCGCGCCGAAGCGGGCGGCCAAAACTTCGACGTCATAGCCGACGAGTTCGGCCGCCTCCTGGAACTTGCCATAGGGCATCATCAGCGCGCCGGCGAAATAATTGCCGAGCGTAACGCGCAAAAGCTTGCGGCCGGAGTCGTCGCCCATGTCATGCTTGCCGACGAACTCGTTCAACAGCGCGTCGCATTCGGTGAAGGCGAGCTGATAGGCGACCTGGAACGTGCGCCCCGGCTGATCCATGACCTCCGAGATCATCAGCTGGCGGCGGTGATGATCATACCACCGCAGCCGCTCGCCCATGACTTCGAGCGGCAGCACCCGGACCCGCACGCCATGGCGGGTACGCAAATGTTCGCCGAGGGCAAAGAAAAGTTCATGCCCCGTCAAGGCGAGATCAGAGGCAAAGGTTTCGGCCGCCTGATCGAGCTCGGCGAAATAATTGCGTTGCGCATGGAGAATGGCACGGATCCGGTCGACCGGGCTCTCGCGCATGATCGCTTCTGTCCGGTCGGGATCGGCGCGTTGCGGCAGCCCAGCCTCGCTTGCCTCGCGGGCGGCGAGAAAGGCGCGATAGAGTTTTTGCATAGCAGTCAGCAGGGTGGGAGCGTGCTCAGCGGCGTCTTGCAGTTCCGAACGTGGCACGCCCACCTCGCGCAGCATCGGATCGGCAAGCAGCTGCTCGATCTCACCGATCTGCTGCTCGGTCTCGCCTTCCATGAATTCGCGCGGATCGATGCCATAGACATCGGCGAGCCGGATCAGCACCTGGACGGTGATCGGCCGCTGATTGCGCTCCATGAGGTTGAGGTAGCTTGCAGAGACCTCAAGCTCTTCGGCCATGCGGGCTTGCGTGATCTGCCGCTCGCGGCGCAGGCGCTTGAGCCTGGGTCCGGCGAAGATTTTGCGGGCATTGGCTGCGTCGACGGCCATGTTAAGATTCATACATCTGTCAGTAAGTTTACACAATGACAAATTGACATTGTGAGGATCAGACAGACTTGCCTGTTTTCGCATAAGCGAAAGGCAGAGTAACCTTGCCTATTTCTGCATGTTATTAGCTTAGTAGCGGCAGACCAAAAGCGTCATAGAGGCGCCTTTTGTCAATTCGTGTCATATTTGTTCATAATTCGGGAGATCACACATGACCAAGGTTCCGAGCTTCGACGAGCTTGTCCCGTCGGCGCCCAAAGGCCGTTTCGACGGTATCCGCCGCCCCTATACATCGGCCGATGTGCTGCGGTTGCGCGGCTCTTTCCCGATCGCCTATACGCTTGCCGAGCGCGGCGCGAACAAATTTTGGCAGCTCATGAAGGAGCGTCCTTTCGTTCCGACGCTGGGCGCCCTGACCGGCAATCAGGCGGTGCAGCAGGTGCGCGCCGGCCTCGAGGCCATTTATCTCTCGGGCTGGCAGGTCGCGGCCGATGCCAATGTTGCCGGCGCCATGTATCCTGATCAGTCGCTCTATCCGGCGAACTCCGGCCCCGAACTCGCGCGCCGCATCAATAATGCGTTCAAGCGGTCGGACGAGATCGAGCATGCCGAAGGCAATGTGACCCGCGACTGGTTCGCGCCGATCATTGCCGACGCGGAAGCGGGTTTCGGCGGCGCGCTCAATGTCTTCGAGATCATGAAGGCCTATATTGCCGCGGGCGCGGCGGGCGTTCACTTCGAGGACCAGCTCGCGTCGGAAAAGAAGTGCGGCCATTTGGGCGGCAAGGTTCTGATCCCGACCGCGCAGCATGAGCGCAGCCTCACCGCGGCGCGCCTCGCCGCCGACGTTTGCGGCGTCCCGACCTTCGTCATCGCCCGCACCGACGCCGAATCGGCGAAGCTCATCACCTCGGATGTCGATGAGCGCGATCGCCGCTTCATCGAGCCCGACAGCCGCACGCCGGAAGGCTTTTACCGCCTGAAGGACGGCACCGGCCTCGACCATTGCATCGCCCGCGGCCTTGCCTATGCGGAAGTGGCCGACCTGCTGTGGTGGGAGACCTCCCATCCAAACCTTGAGGAAGCCAAAATCTTCGCCGAGGCGATCCACTCGCGCTTCCCGGGCAAGCTGCTCGCCTACAACTGCTCGCCGTCGTTCAACTGGCGCGCCAAGCTCGACGTCGCGACGATCGAGAAGTTCCAGCGCGAACTCGGCGCCATGGGCTACAAGTATCAGTTCGTGACGCTCGCTGGCTTCCATTCGCTCAATCTGTCGATGTTCGAATTGGCGTCCGGCTATCGCGATCGCGGCATGGCGGCCTATTCCGAGCTGCAGCAGGCCGAGTTCGATGCCGAGAAGCACGGCTATACGGCGACCCGCCATCAGCGCGAGGTCGGCACTGGCTACTTCGACGCCGTCGCGGAAGCGGTCTCGGGCGGCAAGTCCTCGACCACCGCGCTCAAGGACTCGACCGAAGCGGCGCAGTTCAAGGGCGACAAGCCCAAGGCTGTCGCAGCCGAGTAAGTCGCGCCAAGCACATGTTTCGCGAATCACACGAATGCCCGGTCTCTGACCGGGCATTTGCATTTGGCGCTATTGTGCCGCAGCAAGTCCGGAACGGAGCAAGGCAATGCCTTGATTCGGAGAGATTTTGTTCCTTTGGCGTGCCCCAAACGCATCTGCCGGGCTTTCTTTGCGCCGCTGTGGTCCCCAGCCTTGCCGCTGCGGACCTTTTGTGCTGAGTTGGAGACTGGCCTGCGGCAGAGCAGCTGTCGGCGCGGCACCGTCGCTTTGGGACGATTGTGCGGGACGGGGGTAAATCGGTCGACAGGCTGTTGCGATCTCGGCGCTGATAAGTTCAGCCGGGAGCCAGGGCGCTATACGATCGGCGCTGTGCTGCGGGACGAGGCTCCGGCCGGCTGTTCCGCCATCCTTCGAGACCGCAGAACTGCAGATCATCGAGTGGAGCGTCGCGGGTGAAGAATATGTCGGTCCAAGAGATCGCGGTCCAAAAGCTAGTGATTCCCCAAAAGACTTCGAGCGAGAGCGACCCGAACAAATTCGATCTGGGCGGCCTGCTCGCCGCGCGCGAGGCCGAGCGCTACGATCTTTACGCAACCCATCTCAACGAGATGATGGTGCGCGTGCTGCAGACGATCGGTTATGACGTCGGCTTTCGCGCCGGTCACGGACAATATCTCTTCGATCGCAAGGGCGACCGCTATCTCGATCTGTTGAGCGGCTGGGGCGTATTCGGCATCGGCCGCAACCATCCCGTGCTGCGCGACGCGCTGAAATGCGTGCTCTCGGCCGATCTGCCCAATCTCGTGCAGATGGATGTGTCGGTGCTCGCCGGCCTGCTCGCTGAGAAGCTCCTCTCCTATGTGCCCTATCTCGACAAGGTCTTCTTCTGCAATTCGGGCACTGAGGCGGTTGAGGCGGCGATCAAATTCGCCCGCTGCGCCACCAATCGTCCGGGTATCGTCTATTGCGACCATGCCTTTCACGGGCTGAGCTACGGCTCGCTGTCGCTGAACGGCGATCCGACCTTCCGCGACGGTTTCGGTCCGCTGTTGCCGGGCTGCGCCCAAGTGCCGTTCAACGATCTTGCAGCGCTCGAAAAGGCGCTGTCCTCGCGCGAGGTCGCGGCGTTCATCGTCGAGCCGATCCAAGGCAAGACCGTCGAAATCGCCGATGAGCTTTATCTGCGCGGCGCGCAAGCGCTCTGCCGCAAATATGGCACGCTCTTCATCGCCGATGAGATCCAGACCGGCCTCGGCCGCACCGGCGCATTCTTCGCCATCGAACATTATGGCGTCGAGCCCGACATGGTGCTGGTCGCCAAGGCGCTGTCCGGCGGCCATGTGCCGATCGGCGCCGTTTTGATGCGCAAGCCGACCTTCGAAAAAGTTTTCAGCCGGATGGATCGCGCCGTGGTGCATGGCTCGACCTTCGCCAAGAACGATCTGGCCATGGCGGCCGGCCTCGCGACGCTCCAGGTCATGGAGCAGGAGCGGCTGGTGCAGAATTCCGCCCGGCTCGGCGCGCGGCTGCTGGCGAACTTCGAGCGGCTGGCGGAGCGCTATGAGCTCGTCAAATCGGTGCGCGGCAAAGGCCTGATGATCGGCATCGAATTCGGCCAGCCCCGCTCGCTCAAGCTGAAAGCCTCCTGGGCGCTGCTCGAGACGGTCAAATCCGGCCTGTTCTGCCAGCTCATCACCATCCCGCTGTTCAAGGATCACAAGATCCTCGTTCAGGTGGCGGGCAACGGCAATCACGTCGTCAAGCTGCTGCCGGCGCTCGTCATCGACGATGCCGATTGCGACTGGATCGAGCAGTCCTTCGAAAAGGTGATCGCCGACAGCCATCAGGTGCCGGGCGCCGTCTGGACGCTCGGCAAGACCATGGCGGAAAACGCTCGCAAGGCCGCAGCGCGCTAAAGCATCTTCCGCTCGGATAGAATCATTCGAGCGATAGGAAGATGACTCCAATTCGCCGTTTTCTGGGACTTGTGAGGCGGCGCGGAACGGTTTATAGCCTCAGCTGAAACGCGCTGGCGCGCCTTCAAGGCCTTTGCTGCGCGTATATCCTTGCCAGTTTGACACGATCACGGCGCCAGCCGCGCCGCGCTTTTGGGGTTTTGAGAGATGAAACCGGATATCCATCCGCACTACCATATGATCAAGGTCGTGATGACCGATGGGACGGAGTTCTTCACCCGCTCGACCTATAGCGAGGAGGGCGCGACGCTCAACCTCGATATCGATCCGAAGACCCATCCGGCCTGGACCGGCGGTTCGGCGCAATTGCTTGATCGCGGCGGCCGTCTGTCGCGCTTCAACTCGCGCTTCGGCAATATGAGCTTCGGCAACAAGAAGTAAGTTTCGCGGTGACCTTAAGAAGTAAGTTCGCGCAGCAAAAAGCCCGGCAGTGCCGGGCTTTTTCATGTCCGCTCATTTCCCGGTCTGGGACGCGCCTACTCGGCGATGGCGAAACCGGCGCGCAGCAATTCGCGCTGCAGCTCGAGCGGCTTGACCGCCCGGCGGGGCCGCGCCGCTTCCTCATGCGCTCGATAGATCGCTCGGTCGAGATGCAAGATGCGGCTTTGCAGCCGCAGCGATTTCTCGATGATCTCGATGAGGCGGGGCGGCAATTGCGCGAAGACGTCGCTTGCGGTCGCAACCTGCTGCTCGCTCAACTTGACCTTGCGCTTCTCGCTGGCCGCCTCGATCAGGGTCAGTTCGCCCTCGTTGACGGCGCGCTGCAGGAGCAGCCAGGAGGCGAGCTGCATCAGCCGCGTGGTCAGCCGCATGCTCTCGGTCGCAAAGGCGAGCGCCGGCAGGCGCGGCAGGCCTTTGGCTTCCTCGCGGCCATCGCCGTCGAGATAGGCCGCGGTTTCCTCGACAAGGGCCATGCCCTCACGAAACAGCGATTTGAAGCCTTCCGACGTCGCAAGTCTGGCGGCAAAAGACACCGGGCCGCTATCCTCGAAACTCAAAACTTGAACCATGAACCCGCCCTCGAAGGATCTGAGGCTGAACTGAATTGGCACAGTCCGAACCGTGCCGGATAGCGCAGCAATAGTAGGACCAAAGGCGCTGCAGTGGGCGTTAATCTTTTACTAAGGTTAACGCGTTAGATCCGGTGCGCGCGTAAAGCTTCAGCTTGCGCGCATGTTCCCGAGGGGACGTCTCTGCGCGGGCACAAAAAAAGAGCCGCGGGAGCGGCTCTTAAAGGTGAATCGGGGGGATGAGAAAACTCGGGAAGGACCACGCGCTAGTGTGGGGCGCCCTGAGCGACACCTATATTTAATATTCCCTACAGGTTAACGGATGGTAACCGTAGCCGCTGCAACTCGTCTAAAAGTCGAGCGATGCGGGCAAGGCATATTGGCCCGTTCAGTATTTGGATAGGCTCAGAACTTGAACAGAGCCTCGGCGCCGGCGCGGCTTGCTTCCTTGCTTTGCCGCATCTGATCGAGCCGCTCGATTTCGGAGCGCAGCACGTCGATCCGGAGCGCGATCTCCTCGATCGACAGATCCTCGATCGGCTGACCGATTTCATGAACCCGCGCTCCGGTCTTGCGGACCGGGGCAAGGCCGTCATCGTCCGTGATCATGGCGAGACCTCCAGAAACACAGAAGAGGGAACACCGAAAAACCGAAATTTACAGCAATCTTTCGCGCCGGGCACGCGTGCGCCGGGGGCAGGCTGAAAAATTTCCTAAGCGAAGCTCTGCCTTAAGGCGGAGGGAACCTGCTAGCCTTTGGCGCTGATAGGCTTGAAAGATTAATGGGATTTCCGATGCGGGGGCCGCTGACGCCATTGCATCCGGCGCCCACCCTCCCTATAAAAGGGCTATTCCCCGTCATGCAGCTGATTTGGTCCCCGTCTCGGGCCGTGCCTTGCGGCAGCCGCCGCTGCACAGCTGTTTTCGCCGACGTTTCTGCCGCCTTGGCAAGGAGGACACTATGACCAATGCCCCGCTGATGCCCAAGGCAACGGCCGTGTGGCTCGTCGAAAATACTTCGCTTACTTTCGATCAGATCGCCAATTTCTGTAAGTTGCATCCGCTCGAAGTGAAAGGCATCGCCGATGGCGAGGTCGCGGCCGGCATCAAAGGCCACGATCCGATCACCTCGGGCCAGCTGTCGCGCGAAGAGATCGCCGCCGCCGAAAAGAACCCCGAGCATCAGCTGCAGCTGGCGATCCCGAAGGTCCGGCTGCCGGAACTGAAGCGGCCGCGCGGGCCGCGCTACACGCCGCTGTCGCGCCGCCAGGACCGCCCCAATGCGATTTTGTGGTTGCTGCGCAATCACCCCGAGCTGAAGGATGCGCAGATCATGCGTCTCGTCGGCACGACCAAGACGACGCTGCAGGCGGTCCGCAACCGCACCCATTGGAATTCCGCGGCGCTGGCGCCGATGGACCCGGTGACGCTCGGCCTCTGCTCGCAGATGGATCTCGATTTCGAGGTCAATCGCGCCGCCAAGGAACGCGTGCCGATGGAGCCCGATCGCAGCCAGACCCTCGTTCCGGCGGAAGTCACCACTGCGGCGTATGATGACGAGATGGAAGAGGAAGAGCGCGTCTTCGGCGAATCGCGTCCGATCCCGAGCGACGAGCAGCCCGATATCGACGTCGATTCTGTCTTCGCCAAATTGAAGGACCTGAAGGTCAAGGACTAGCGCGATCCGCGACGCAAGTCTGTCGCAAGCTCCAAGGCCGATAGCTTAGTCTGGCGTTGGAGGGGGCGATGGGCGGCAGGCGCGGCGGATGGAGTCTGGTTTTGGCGGCCGGCGCGCTCGTAAGCGCGAGCGTGAGCGTTGATGCCGCGGATCTCGACCGTCGCTCAGGCCCGCCCCCGGGTCCGCCAGCTGTGGCCGTGGCGCCGCGGCCCTGCCGCATGGTGCCGATGCCCGAAATGACGATCAGCGGCCAGGATGTGGCGCGTTATCGCCCCACCTGGGTCTGCGTCTCGCGCGGGCTTTACGCCGATAGTCTGGGCCCGCCGCCGCCCCGGCCGGAGCGCCCCTGGTTCTTCTGGTGGTAGGCGGCCAAGCGCCAGCGAAACCATAAAGGCGCGAAGACAAACCCAAGCGTAGCAAGGATTTATTGACCATCCGCCCGAATCTGCCAGGGTTGAAGTAACAGTCGGATAAGGATAACCCTTATAAAGCGACCGAGGCCATGCGCACGGACCATGAGCCTGGGATCGGGGGGTGCAATATGCCGATGCGTTCTCAATCGAGCCGCCCTTATGGGGCATTGGCAGCTGCGGCGTTGACGTCGGCGCTGCTGGCCGGTTGCGGCGAAACTCCCGGCGGCTTCGGCGATTTCTCCGAGCGCGCGACGAAGCCCTTGTCGCCTCAGCTGACGGCTCTGATGCAGGAGAAGGGCACCGCGCCCAATTCGCCGATTCTCATCCGCGCCTATAAAAAGGAAGCGGAAGTCGAAATCTGGAAGATGAAGCCGGATGGGCATTACACAATGCTCAAGTCCTTCCCGATCTGCCGCTGGTCGGGCCAGCTCGGCCCCAAGACGCGCGAAGGCGACCGCCAGGTGCCGGAGGGCTTCTATACGATCACGCCGGCGCAGATGAACCCGCGCTCGGCCTATTATCTCTCCTTCAATGTCGGCTATCCCAACGCCTTCGATCGCGCGCATAACTATTCCGGCGGCGAGATCATGGTGCATGGCGTCTGCTCGTCGGCCGGCTGCTTCTCCATGACCAATCAGCAGATGGCGGAGATCTACGCCATCGCGCGCGAGGCCTTTTCCGGCGGCCAGCAGGAAATCCAGTTCCAGTCCTATCCCTTCCATATGACGGCGGAGAATCTCGCCAAATATCGGCTCGATCCGCATATCGCCTTCTGGAAAGAGCTGAAGGTCGGCAACGACAATTTCGATGTGAGCAAGCAGGAAGTCGCGGTCGGCGTCTGCAACGAGCATTATGTCTTCAATGCGCAGGCGGCCGACGGCAGCGCGCTCGATCCGAATGGTCCTTGCCCGGCGCTGAAGCATGACGAGACGATCGCGCTCGCGGTCAAGGCCAAAGAGGCGAAGGACAATGCCGAGGCGCTGAAGCTCGTCGCCGCCGGCGAGCCGCCGGTGCGCACGGTCTATTCCGACGGCGGCCAGAACCCGCAATTCGCCGGCACCCATAAGGACGATGTGAGCCGGCCCGACGCGCTGGCGGCCGGCCCCGTCGACATGCCGCTCGAACAGGGCAAGGGCCATAAGCTCACCGCCGCGCAGCTCGAGAAGGCGAAAGCCAAGGCCGAAGCCGAGGCCGCCGCCGCCGAGAGGAAGGCGGAAGCCGCGCATGCGATGGCCTATGCCGAGCCCGCGCCCGCCGCGCCGCCGCCGAAGCCGCAGCAAGGTTTCAATTTCGCTCTGCCGCAATTCGGCAAGCCGGCGCCTGAACAGACCGCGACGGCGGCTCCGGCGGCCCAGCCGGCACCGCAAGGCAAGCCGATAGGCATCGATATGGGCGGCTTCGGCCATATCTTTGGCGGCGGTCAGCCGCAGCCCGCGCCGGCCGCGCAGCCGACCAATGTCGCCGCGGCCCCAACCGACGCCGCAGCGCCCGCAGACGAACCCACGACCGCGCCGACCCGCGTGTCGAAGCCTTTGCCGCCGACCTTCGTGCAGACGGCGGCGATCCGCTCCGGCAAGCCGATCGTGCCGTCCGAAGGCAGGACGGACGGCAAGAAGACCGTGCAGGCGAAGACCGAGAAGATCACCAAGGTGAAGTCAGGCGAGAAGACGCCGGCCGATGTCGCGGCCGCCGAAGCCGACGCCGAAGCGGCGAAGGCCGCCTATGCGAAGCCTGTCGGCCAGGCGAGCAGCACGGCGATGATGCCATACGGCTTCTCAGGCTTTACGAGCGGGGATCACTGAGCGCGTCAGCGTGATCCTGATTTCTGCGATCAATCAATCAAAGTTCTCGAGCTTAAGTGATTCTTTTTGCAGCACTTTTTGTAACTTATTGATTTAGTTGACAAAAGGTCGTCTAAAAACTACCTATGTTATGGGCCGCGCCTCCTAAGTTTGGACCTTAGGTGCGCGGGGTTACTCTGAAACTGCCTCCCCGCCTTTTGGAAGGGCGAGGAGGATGCTGTGCGAGCACGGGTGTGATGCAAAGGGCTTCGACGGTGGCACGTCGGAGCCCTTCCTACATCAAGGTCAAATCACCCTCGTTTTCATCCGGTGCGCACAGAGTCGCCAATTGCGCCGCTGATCCAGGATGTACATAGCGACCATCCGAGAGCTGCATTAGCTTTCCACTCTTAGTGATGTTGCTTAAGGTCATATGGAATTTGCGGCCATCTATTTCGGAATAACCGCCAAGGTTGGTGGCGGTTCTAATCTCGTCTTTGGT
>JBKQRA010000032.1:0-13157 GCA_052144065.1 Methylovirgula sp.
TTCCGCCGTCAATCACTTTGTCAACAGAGCCTAGTTCGACGCAAGCTTATCAAGTGCATTTCCTAGTGGAAAAGCAGGCCCCCTCACGCCGCCTTCTTCATCGCGAGCGAGGCGAGCGTCTGCATGATCCGCTTGGTGCCTTCGAGGCGCTCGGCCTGCTCCTCGAAATCGCGGATGAAGACGATTCTCATGTCGGGGCGCACCTTCGCATCATGGCCCTGTTGCGCGACATAGCGCACGAGGCCCTGCGGATTGGCGAAACTATTGTCGCGGAAGGCGAGCGTCACGCCCTTCGGCCCCGCATCCAATTTCTCGACATTCGCCTTGCGGCAGAGCGCCTTGATCGCCACGAGTTTTAAGAGCTGCTCGACTTCGCGCGGC
The DNA here is from genome assembly GCA_052144065.1 of Methylovirgula sp. Taxonomy (GTDB): domain Bacteria; phylum Pseudomonadota; class Alphaproteobacteria; order Rhizobiales; family Beijerinckiaceae; genus Methylovirgula. The sequence continues at coordinate 382 of JBKQRA010000032.1, forward strand.
AGCGGCCCGAAGCGGTCGATCATCTCGGCGGCGAAAGCTTCGATCTCGGAATCGTTTTCGAGCGTCGACAGGCGGCGATAGAGCCCGAGACGCAGATCGAGATCCGACACATAATCTTCCGGAATGGTGACGGCGGTGCCGAGCGTGATCTGCGGCGACCAGGCCTCTTCGACCGGCTCTTCGATGCCCGCTTTCAGCGCGACGATCGCCTCCTGCAGCATCTGCTGATAGAGCTCATAGCCGACCTCCTTGATGTGGCCGGACTGCTCTTCACCCAAGAGATTGCCGGCGCCGCGGATGTCGAGATCATGCGTCGCGAGCTGGAAGCCGGCGCCAAGCGTATCGAGCGATTGCAGAACCTTTAGGCGCTTCTCCGCCTGCGGCGTCAGCAGCCGGTTTTGCGGCACGGTGAAGAGGGCATAGGCGCGGGTCTTCGAGCGTCCGACGCGGCCGCGCAGCTGATAGAGTTGAGCCAAGCCGAACATATCGGCGCGATGCACGATCAGCGTATTGGCGCTTGGAATATCAAGGCCGGATTCGACAATCGCGGTCGAGAGCAGAATGTCATATTTGCCATCATAGAAGGCCGACATGCGCTCTTCGAGCTCGGTCGCCGGCATCTGCCCATGCGCGATGACATATTTCGCTTCCGGTACAGTGTCGCGGAGGAAGGCCGCAGCCTCTTCGATATATTCGATGCGCGGGCAGACATAAAAACTCTGGCCGCCACGATAGCGCTCGCGCAGCAGAGCTTCGCGGACAAGTAGCGGATCGAAGGGCGAGATGAAAGTGCGCACCGCGAGGCGATCGACCGGCGGAGTCGTGATCAGCGAGAGGTCGCGCACGCCGGTCAGAGCGAGCTGCAGAGTGCGCGGGATTGGCGTTGCGGAGAGCGTCAGCACATGGACTTCGGCGCGCAGCTCCTTCAAGCGTTCCTTATGCTTGACGCCGAAATGCTGCTCCTCGTCGATGATGACGAGGCCGAGATCCTTGAAGTTGACCGTCTTGCCGAGCAAGGCATGGGTGCCGACGACGATATCGATTTCGCCCGAGGCGAGACCGGCCTTCGTCTCCTTCACCGCGGCGGCGGCGACCATGCGCGACATTTGCGCGACCTTGACCGGCAGGCCGGCGAAGCGCGCCGCGAAGTTTTTCGCATGCTGGCGTGCGAGCAATGTGGTGGGCACGACGACGGCGACCTGCTTGCCGCTGATCGCGGCGACGAAGGCGGCGCGCAGCGCCACTTCCGTCTTGCCGAAGCCGACATCGCCGCAGACGAGCCTGTCCATCGGCTTGCCGCTCGCAAGATCTTCGAGCACGGCCTCGATCGTCGCGGCCTGATCTTCCGTCTCCTCATAAGGGAAGCCGGCGCAGAAGGCTTCGTAGAGGCCAGGCGGCGGCACGAGTTTCGGCGCCGCATGGGTGTGGCGCGCGGCGGCGATCTTCATCAGCTGCGCCGCCATTTCGAGGATGCGCTTGCGCATCTTCGCCTTGCGCTTCTGCCAGCCGGCGCCGCCGAGCTTGTCGAGCTGGACTTCCGTGTCTTCCGAGCCGTAGCGCGAGAGAAGCTCTAAGTTTTCGACGGGGAGAAACAGCTTGTCGCCGCCGTCATAATGGATTTCGAGACAATCGTGCGGCTGGCCTGCGGCTTCGATGGCTTTCAGCCCGACGAAGCGGCCGATGCCGTGATCGACATGGACGACGAGATCGCCGGCCGTCAGTGACGAGAGCTCGGAAAGGAAATCCTGGGCGCGGCGCGCCTTCTTGCGGGCATGGATAAGGCGGTCGCCCAAAATATCCTGCTCGCCGACGATCGCGAGATTTTCGGTCTCAAAGCCTTGTTCGAGGCCGATGACGGCCAGCGCGACATTGGTCTTGGCGAGCTTCTGCGCCTCGATGAAGGAAGAGACGGGCGTCAACTCGCCGAGGCCGAAATCTTTGAGCACATGGCTCAGGCGCTCGCGCGAGCCTTCCGACCAGCCGGCGACGATGACGCGCTTGCCGGCACCTTGCAGGGTGCGGATGTGATCGGCTGCGGCGCGAAAGACATTGGCGCCTTCGTCGGCACGCTCGGGCGCGAAATTGCGTCCAGTGCGGCCGCCGCAATCAATGAGCGTTCCCTGGCTACTTTCGGGATGCGCGAAGGGCGTGATGCGCGCGACGCCATTCGCGGCGAGGCTTTCGCGCCATTGGCTCGCGGTGAGATAGAGCGCATCGGGCGGCAGCGGCTTATAGGAGGAATGGGTCGGGTCAGCCTCATGCTGGCTTTTGCGCGCGTCATAATAATCGGCGGTTTGCGCGAGGCGCGAGGTGGCGGCATCTTCGGCCTGCGCGTCGAGAAAGAGCGGCGCCTCGCCAGTATAGTCCACAAGCGTGTCGAGGCCGTCGTAGAAGAGCGGCAGCCAATGTTCGAGGCCCGGATGGCGGCGGCCTTCGCTCACCGCTTCATAGAGCGTATCGCCGCGCGTCTGCGCGCCGAAGCGCGCGACATAGGCCTGACGAAAGCGCCGCATCGAGTCCGATGTCAGCTGCACCTCGCTCATCGGCACGAGATCGAGACCGCGCAATTGGCCGATGGTGCGCTGGGTTTCCGGATCGAAGGTGCGGATCGATTCAAGTGTATCGCCGAAGAAATCGAGCCGCACGGGTTCGAGCATCGCCGGCGCATAGAGATCGAGAATGCCGCCGCGCACCGCATATTCGCCCGTATCGCGCACCGCGGAGGCGCGTGTAAAACCGTTCGATTCGAGCCATTGGACGAGGCCGTCCATATCGACGGCATTGCCGGGCGCGGCAGAAAAACTATCGGCCGCGATCTTCTCGCGCGGCGGCACGCGCTGGAGGATGGCATTGACGGTGGTCGAGAGGACGCGCGGGCGCTCGACCGCGGTGCGCGAGCGCGCGAGCCGCGACAGCACCGTCATCCGCCGCGCCGCGATCGCGGCATTCGGCGACACGCGGTCATAGGGCTGGCAATCCCAGGCGGGGAAATCGAGAATTTCGATATCGGGTGCGGCAAAGCGCAAAGCTTCGCTAAAGGCGAAGGCGCGCTGCGCATCGCGCGCGATATGGACGGCGACGACGGCGCGCCGCTCGGCGGCAGGGGCCAGCGCGCGGGTCAGATCGGCGAAGCAGAAGCCGTCATAGCCGTCGGGTAGCGAGGCGAGGGTGAGCGCGCCGCCCTTGGCGAGTTCGGCGATGGCTTTTTTGAGATCGGTCACGGTTTGATCGTCGATTCAATTGTCCTTGCCGGCACGGGCGGTCGCCCGCAAAACGGCAAAACCACGGAACCGTTTCCGGTCCGTGTTTTAAAGGTTGATCGGCCCCGCATGCGTATGAAACGCGAGCAGCTTCCGGAACACCGGCGTATCATAGGCTGAAGGAATGTCCATCTCGCCGGTGAGCCAGCCGAAAATGTCGCGGTCGGGCAGTTCGAGCAGGATCTCGTAGTCGGCAAGCTCGGCCTCGGAGAGCGCGGCCATTTGCGCATCGGCGAACTTGCCCATCAGAATGTCCATTTCGCGCATGCCGCGATGCCAGGAGCGGAAGGCGGCGCGGCGGCGGCGGACCTCATCGGAGCTGGTGTCGGTCTCAGGCATAGATGGCATTCCAATCTTGAGGCGCAAGCCGGGCGGCAAGGCTTCGGCCAAGCGCCGGGGCCCGGCTTCGGCCAAGCGCCGCGGCGAGGTTTCAGTGAAGCGCCGCGGCGCTCTCCACTGACGTCATAGCTTCATAGAGCGCAATTCTAAATTGTCGACGCGCTCTTTGGGGGACCCGATATGCATCATGTGGTGGAGGATTTTCGGCTCGGCGACCGGGCCATGCGCTACAGCCTGTTTGCGCCGCGGCTCTATAACTACTGCCTGTCGCTTGGCTTCGAACGGGCGCGCATGATGCCGTCGCGCGCCTTCTGTTCGGATGAGAGCCAGGGTTATCCGATCATCCTTCTGATGCAGCATTTCGGCACTTTTCCGTTCGATCACGGCAGAGTCGGCGGCAAGGTGGCGACGAATAGGCATGGCCCGCATGCGCATCACGGCGAGGATCTGATCCTCATTCACGCGAGCCATGTCGGCTATGATCCGGTTCGCCAGGCCTTCGGTGTCTATGAGCGGCAACGCACGAAGGATCGCGGTTTCAGTGACAATTGCGGCAAGATTTGCGCGGTCCTGCAATGGTATCGGCAGGAATATGCCTATGCCTGCCAAAATATTCTTTGCGGCAATGTCGATGGCGAGCCGGCGCTTTTCATCGACAATCAGCTTTTAAACGAAGACCGCGCGGAAGGCCTGTTCCTGCAGCTCGATCGCATGATCGCGCGCGAAAAAAGTGGACCGCTCAAAGTGCTGGCGACGTCGAAGGCCTATCCGGCGTCGCTCCATTTAGAGGCCAGCCTGCCGCCCGGGATGTGGACGAAGGAGCGAAAGCCGATCGGCGATGCGCTGAAATCCGACCTCTTCCACTTTCGCCGCGCTTTGAACGAGGGTCCGGAAGGTCATGATCTTCTCGAAGCCGCGCTGATGCCGGTAATGCCGAGCCTCGTTGCCTCGCTGAGGCCCGCGCTCGATGCGGCGCGCTACCATACGCAGGCCGAATTCGACCGCACCTATCGCAGCATCAGGGCGGAGCCGAATTATCGCGGCAAGAACATCTTGTTCATTGCCGGCCTCAACATCGACATCTCGCCGCCGCAAGGCCTGCCGTTTCCGTTGACGAAATTCGTTCCTTGGGCAGCCTATGTACAATTGCGCGACGGCTCGTCGCAATTGCTCGAACAGGATGCGCTCGTCGATACGCTGTTGCGTCAATCAGCTATCAATAGCGAGCAAATGTCGTTTGATGCGGCGATCCTTGCCATGGCCGAAGCGGAGAGTGTAAGCCTGCCGGCCTAGTTCCGAAAGGGCTTGCGCGCCACTGCTTTGGGCCGCAAACTCAAATCGGCTCCCATCAGATCGGTCATAGATGAAACGTGCTGTTGTCTTTGTTGGCGCTCTCTTTTTCACAGGGCCTTCCGTCGCGCAGACGATCGATCCGCAGCTGATCGCGGGTTGCGTGCCCTGCCATAGCGCCGATGGCATCTCACGCTTCGGCGAAGTGCCCAATCTTGCCGGCCAGAACGCGCCCTATCTGCTCAATCAGCTGCGCGCCTTTCACTCGGGCAAACGTCAGCATAAGCAAATGCAGTATATGAGCCGCGACATGACGGAAAAAGAGATGGAGGCGATTGCCGATTATTTTTCCCATCTGCCGCCGCGATAGAGGGGGGCGCCATGCCCCGATTCTGAGATTTCGATTGGAGACAAAGATGACGAAAATCACGCTCTTGGCGGCGGCGGCTCTCCTGGCTTCGACAGGTGCTTCCTTCCTTGCCAAGGCGCAATCGCTTGATTCCTCCTTGGGCCAACATGTGGCGGAAAAAAGCTGCAGCGAATGCCATCAGATCGATGCGCGCTCCTTCCCGGAGAAGCCGCAGATGAATGCGCCGAGTTTCGTCGCCATCGCTCGCATGCCCTCGACCAATGAACTCGCGATCAAGGTCTTTCTGCGCTCGTCGCATCGGCATATGCCGGACATCATCTTGAGCCGCGAAGAAATCGATTCGGTCGCGGCCTATATCATGGGTCTTGCAAAAAAATAGTTCGCCGCGATGCGCCCATCCTTGCTCGACCCACTGTTTGCGCCGGCCGCCAGCCTGCCGGGCGTCGGGCCGAAGATCGGCAAGCTGCTCGATAGGCTCCTTACCGACGGCGGTCCCGCGCGTAGCGTCGATCTCCTGTTCCATCTACCGATATCGACCATCGATCGCCGCAACCGGCCGAAGATCGCCGATGCGCCGTTCGATGAGGTCGTGACGATTGAAGCGAAGGTCGTCGCGCATAATGCGCCGGGACCGCGGAGCAAGGCACCCTACAAAGTGCTTGTCGAAGACGAGACCGGCGATGTGCTCCTCGTCTTCTTTCTCGCCAATCATCAATGGATCGAAAAAAGCCTGCCGGTCGGCGCGACGCGCTGGATCTCCGGCAAGCTCGAACTCTGGGAGGGCCATCGCCAGATGGTCCATCCCGATCGCGTGCTTGATGAAGCAGGTCTCGCCAAACTGCCGCCGGTCGAGCCTGTCTATGGTCTGACGGAAGGGCTGTATCAGCGCGTACTTGCCAAGGCGATTGCCGCCGCGCTCGCACGCCTCCCGTCCTTGCCGGAATGGCATCGCTATGAGGCGGTGCGCCTGCCCGACATGCCAAGCTTTGCCGATGCGCTGAAAACGCTGCATGAGCCGCGCGATCCGGCCGATATCGCGCCCAATTCGCCGGCGCGACTGCGGCTCGCCTATGACGAGCTTTTCGCGCATCAGCTTGCTTTGATGCTGCTGCGCGCTTCGCTGCGCCAGCGGTCCGGCCGTGTCCATCAAGCCGAAGGCAAGATCGCGGCGAAGATCACGGACGCTTTGCCCTATCGCCTCACCAATGCGCAATCCGAAGCCCTCGCCCAGATCGGCCAGGATCTCGCAGCGCCGGCGCGCATGCTGCGGCTTCTGCAAGGCGATGTCGGTTCTGGCAAGACAGTTGTCGCGCTGCTCGCCATGGCGCATGTCGTCGAAGCAGGCCGGCAGGCGGCGTTGATGGCGCCGACTGAAATTCTCGCGCGCCAGCATTATGAGGGCATGGTCCGCTTCGCCGAAGCGGCGGGGCTGCGGATCGCGGTGCTCACGGGTCGCGACCGCGCTGCAGAACGGGCGCGCACGCTTGCAGCGCTTGCCGAAGGCGAGATCGACATCATTATAGGGACCCATGCGCTGTTTCAGGAAAATGTCGCCTTCCGCGATCTCGGCCTTGCCGTCGTCGATGAGCAGCATCGCTTCGGCGTGCATCAGCGTCTGGCGCTCGGCGAGAAGGGTGCTGGGACCGACATTTTGGTGATGACCGCGACGCCGATCCCGCGCACGCTGGTGCTCACCTATTTCGGCGACATGGATATTTCGAGCCTTCGCGAAAAGCCGCCGGGCCGGCAGCCGATCGAAACGCGCGCATTGCCGCTCGACCGGTTGGACGAAGTCGTCGAGCGGATGGGGCAGGCGATTGCCTCAGGCGCGCGTGCCTATTGGGTCTGTCCGCTCGTTGCGGAAAGCGAAGAGCTCGATGTGGCCGCTGCCGAAGAGCGTTTCGAAGTGCTGCAGCAATTCTTCGGTGCGAAAGTCGGGCTTCTGCACGGCAAACTGAAAGCGCCGGAAAAAGATCGTGCCATGGCCGCCTTCGCCCGTGGCGAGACGCAGATCCTTGTCGCAACGACGGTGATCGAAGTCGGTGTCGATGTGCCGGAAGCGTCCATCATCGTCATCGAGCACGCCGAGCGTTTCGGCCTCGCGCAATTGCATCAGCTGCGCGGTCGCGTCGGACGCGGCAAGGCGAAATCCTCGTGCCTGCTTCTCTACAAGACGCCGCTCGGCGAAACGGCGAAGGCGCGTATCAATGTGATGCGCGAGACCGAGGATGGATTTCTGATCGCGGAGGAAGATCTGCGGCTGCGCGGCGAGGGCGAGGTGCTCGGCACACGGCAGTCGGGGACGCCGGGCTTCCGCCTGGCGGAACTGCCGCTGCACAGCGATCTCTTGGCGCTGGCCCGCGCGGAAGCTCAGCGCGTGTTGAGCGAAAATCCGAAGCTCGAAGGCGAGGCGGGCAGGGCGCTGCTCTTGCTGCTCTATCTCTTCGAGCGCGACGCGGCCGTGAAGCTTTTGCAGGCGGGGTAGGAGCGAGATAAAAAACCTCATCCAGAGGAGCACGCTTAGCGTGCGTCTCGAAGGATCAGGTTTTTATTTGAGGAGCATATCGAGTGCGCCCTCGCCCTTCGAGACAGCGCTTTCGGCGCTTCCTCAGGGTGAGGGCTTGAGCAGGAAAAGTTTGTTACGCCTGGGCGGCGGTTGTCGCCAGCGTGTGCACGCGATGCGTCAGGCGCGAGACTTTGCGCGAGGCGGTGTTCTTGTGAACGATGCCCTTTTGCGCGGCGCGCATGATGATCGGCTCTGCGGCGTGGAGCGCGGCGGCGGCGGCCTGCGCGTCGCCGGAGGCGAGCGCCTCCTCGACCTTGCGCATGAAGGTACGCATACGGCTGCGGCGCGACTTGTTGATCGCGGTGCGGCGGGCAATTTTACGCGTGGCCTTTTTGGCCGAAGGGGTATTCGCCATTGGTGTCCTGAATTGACAAAAATCGGCCGCCGCGCCTCAAAAGGCGCAACCATAGACGCCGAACAGGCGGCGACCCGACCGAAACGGGAAGGCGCGTGTATAAATCGCGCCGCTCCGCCAGTCAATCGCGGAAAGCCTACCGGTTTTTGAATTCGGCCGCCCGTTTCCCCAGGAAGGCGGCCATGCCCTCCACATGGTCCTCGGTCGCCAAAAGCCCATAAAACAGCCGCCGCTCGGCCGCCATGCCCTCGGCCAGCATCGCCTCATAGGCGCGGTTGACGCTCTCCTTGATGGCGAGGATCGCCGGCCGCGACATCGAGGCGATCGTGGTGGCCATCGCCAGCGCTTCGGCCTCCAATTGGTCGGCGGGGATGACCTTGGCCACGAGGCCGGCGCGCTCGGCCTCGGCGGCGTCCATCATCCGCCCGGTGAGGCAAAGCTCCATTGTCTTGGCCTTGCCGATGGCCCGCGTCAGCCGCTGCGTCCCGCCGGCGCCCGGCATGATGCCGAGCTTCACCTCAGGCTGGCCGAATTTGGCGGTATCGGCCGCCAGGATGATGTCGCACATCATGGCGAGTTCGCAGCCCCCGCCCAGGGCGAATCCGGCGACCGCCGCGATGACGGGTTTGCGCATCTTCGAGAGATGCTCCCAGTCTTTCAGGAAATTCTCGAGATAGGCGCCGACGGAGGTCTTTTGCTGCATCTCGGTCAGATCGGCGCCGGCGGCAAAGGCCTTGGGCGAGCCCGTCAGCACGAGAGCGCCGATTTCGGGCGCCGCCTCGAAATGGTCGAGCGCCTGATTGAGCTCGCGGATCAGCGCTGCGCTCAACGCATTGAGGGCCTGCGGCCGGTTCAGTCTGATGAGCCCCACGGAGCCGTGAGTCTCGATAAGAATCGTTTCATAGGCGGTCGCGTCGGCCATGCCTTGCTCCAGGCGATTATTACTAATTGTAACCTGAATTGAGGGACTTACCTAAGCATTTGACATCACGGCTTTATTCAATTTTTGGCAGGCGAATTGAAGTTTTCTTCCCGAGCCTGTGATGCCTCCCCTTTTGCCGAGGCGCCTTGGGGATGCTATGGCTCGCTCTCGCTATCACAGGATCGCCACGTTTCCATAACGTCGCGGCGCAAAGGGGTTGCGACAATGGCCAGCCAAAGCGCTTGGCTGCGCCGATCACCCTCTCGACCCATTCGGATTGTGGATTAGTGCCAAAGATCAACAGCCTCGCCGACTACGCGAATAAGCGGTTCCGACTCGCCGGGAAATCCTATCTCGAAGAATACGATCCGTTCTTTGTGCCGACCGACGCCGCCCGCCACGAGGCGGAGATGCAGGGCCGGCATTTCGTCAGCTTCGCCAATTACGATTACCTCGGCCTTGCCGGCCATCCGGTGATCAAAAGCGCCGCTGGAGCGGCGCTCGAGACGTTCGGTGTCGGTGCCATGGCCTCGCGCCTCGTGGGCGGCGAACGGTCGACGCACAAGCAGTTCGAGCGGCAGCTGGCGGACTTCATCGGCGTCGAATCGGTCCTGACTCTGGTCTCCGGCTATCTGACCAATGTTTCGACGATCGCCCATATCATCGGCTCGCAAGATGTGATCTTCATCGATGAGCTGTCGCACAACAGCATCGTGAGCGGCACCAAGGGTGCCGCCGGCACGACCATCACCTTCCGCCACAATGATCTCGATCACCTCGATCATCTGCTGAAGGAGAAGCGCGGTAATTTCCGCCATGCGCTGATCGTGGCCGAAAGCCTCTACAGCATGGATGGCGACGTCGCCGACCTCGCCCGTCTCGTCGAAATCAAAGAGAAGCGGAAAGCCTGGCTTCTCGTCGATGAAGCCCATTCGATCGGCGTGCTCGGCCCCGACGGCCGCGGCCTTTGCGAATATGCCGGCGTCGATCCGGCGCAGGTCGATCTCATCATCGGCACTCTGTCGAAGACCTTTGCCTCCTGCGGCGGTTTCGTCGGCGGCGCCAAGCCGGTCATCGACTGGCTGCGCTATACGCTGCCGGGCTTCGTCTTCAGCGTCGGCCTATCGCCCGTCATCACTGCCGCGGCCCAGACCGCTCTGCAGCTGGTGCAGAAGGAAAATTGGCGGATCGAGAAGCTGCGCCGCAATGCCGAAATGTTTATCGAGGTCGCGCATGAGGCGGGTCTCGACACCGGCCCGGCGATCGGCCGCGGCGTCGTACCGATTCTCTTCTCCGACAGCTGGGAGACGGTCCACGCATCCCAGCATTTGATGGCGAATGGCTATTATGTGCCGCCGATCATTCAGATCGGCGTGCCGAAGAATCAGCCGCGACTGCGTTTCTTTCTCTCGGCGTCCCACACCGAGGAAGAGATTCGCGGCGTGATCGGTCTGCTCGAGCGCAGGCCGAGCCGGCAGGCGGCGCAAGCCGAACCTCTGACGACTCCCGCCACGTGAGGGCGGGCGGCATCTTAAAGTTGCCGTCCTCCTCGCATCACATCTATCGACGATCGATGCGACGCTTTCGCGCAAAGGACGGATTTTGACCGATGAGCAAGATAGAAATCCTTCCCGTCAAAGGCGTCGGACGTTTTCTCGATTTCACCAAGGTTCCGCGGCTTCTCTACAAGGGCCGCGAAGGCTTCGCGCCCTGTCTTGATGCCGAGCGCTGGACGCTTTATGGCGCGAAGCTCAATCCGCATTTCAAAGAGGTCGAGTCGCAAGCCTGGATCGCCAAGCGCGACGGGCATCTCGTCGGACGTATCTACGCGCAGGTCTATAAGAACGGCATCACGCCGGTCGGCGCCTCGCCGGCGCAATTCGGCTGCCTCGATGCGGTCGAGGACGACGCCGTCGTTGGTGCTTTGATCGAGACGGCCGAAACCTGGCTGCGTCAGCATGGCGCGACCAAGATCCATGGGCCGTTCTCGCCTTCGGTCAATAGCGAGGTGGGCATGCTGGTCGAAGGCTTCACCGCCGTCCCGATGATCTTCATGCCATGGAATCCGTCCTATCTGCCGGGGCTGCTCGAAGCGCATGGCTACCATAAGGCGCGCGATCTGATCTCCTATCGCTACGATTTGAAACCAGAGGATCGCAGCGACAAGGCCGGCATTCTGGCGCGGCCCGAATGGCGCGATCGGCTCAAGATCCGGACCATCGATCTCAAGACGATCGCCGAAGAAGCCAAGGTTCTCGTCGACATCTTCAATGATGCCTGGAGCGAGAATTGGGGCTTCGTGCCGTTCACCTATGACGAGTTCATGTCGACCGCGGACGGCATGAAGCTGATCATGCCGCCGGACGGCGGCTTCATTGTCGAGCTTGACGGTGTCGCCCAGGCCTTTGGCGTCGTGTTGCCTAATCTGCACGAAGTGACCGCCGATCTTGACGGCAAGCTCTTTCCCTTAGGCCTGCCGAAGCTGCTGACGCGCTTGCGCAAGCACAGCTATAAGTCCGGCCGCTTGGCGCTCTTTGGCATTCGCAAGGCGCTGCATCGCAAGGCTATCGGCGGCGTGGTGATTCTTGCCTTCATCGAAGAGATGCGCCGGCGCGCCTGCGGCTACGATGTGCAGCATGTGGAATTCGGCTGGGTGCTCGAGGACAATCTCGGCATGCGCAAGCCGATCGAAATGTCCGGCGCGAAAGTCGATAAGGTGCATCGGATCTATGAAAAGGATCTGGCCTGACCGGCGCCTGCGGCAGCGCGGGCGCGCCGGAAATAGGAATTGATTGATCTGGCGCAGGCGAAGCGGGGCGGGGCGGCTACATTCGGGCCAGCCGAACGCCGCGCAAAAGCTGCGGCAGACGGCATTGCCTAAATGTCTCCAAAGGACGAGGATCGGCGCATGACGCTGCTAGCAGATCACCCGAATGTGGCTGGTGCCCCGCGCCAGGCCGGTTCAGCCGCCGCACCGATCTTGGACGGCTTCCTCAAGACGGAGCCGGTACGGCCGCATCCGCGGCGGCGCCGGGCGATCCTTGCCGCCCATCCGGAGGTCGCGTTGCTGATCGGCTATGATCGGCGCACCGCCGTGATCATCACGGCTGTCGTCGCCGGCCAGACGGCGCTCGCCGCGCTCTTCGGACATCTGGGTTTTACCTATTGGTGGGCGCTGTTGATTGCCGCCTATTGCATCGGCGCCCCGGCCAATCATGCGATGTATGTCGCGATCCACGACTGCGTGCATAACGCCGTCTGCAAGACGCCGCTCGCCAATAAATGGTTCGCGATCATCGCCGATCTGCCGAACACAGTGCCGACAGCGATGGGCTTTCGCTGTTACCACATGAAGCATCATTCCCATCTCGGCGATTATGATTATGACGCCGATCTGCCGAGCCATTGGGAGGCGAAGCTCGTCGGCAACCGCTGGTACGGCAAGGCGGCGTGGATGTTTTTCTTTGCCTTCGTGCAGGTCGGGCGGCTTGGGCGTTTGCGAGGTACGGTGCCCGTGCGCGGCACCTGGACCTGGATCAATACCGGCGTCATCATCGCCTATGATCTTGCCATCCTCTATTTTTTCGGGTTGGCCGGGCTCGTCTATCTCTTCGCGTCCTTCTGGTTCTCAGTCGGGCTGCATCCGCTCGGCGCGCGCTGGGTGCAGGAGCATT
>JBKQRA010000033.1:0-5208 GCA_052144065.1 Methylovirgula sp.
CTTGCGGTTCTGCTGCAATCGGGAACCTTGAAGCGCGCCTTGCAGCCCTATTGCATCGGCGGCACATTCGGCCGACTGCTCGATGCAGAATCCGAACGTCTCGGCGAGGCCTCGGTCCAGGCCTTCGAGACGGAAGGCTTGATCGGCGCGGGTGCCGCATCCGCGGTCCTCACTTATCTCTTCCATCGCATCGAAGGCAGGCTCGACGGACGGCCGACGCTTCTAATCATCGACGAGGGCTGGCTTGTTCTCGACGATCCGGCCTTTGCCCAGCAATTGCGCGAATGGCTGAAGACGCTCCGCAAGAAGAATGCCTCCGTCATCTTCGCCACGCAATCGCTCTCCGACATCGACGGCAGCAATATAGCGCCAGCCATCGTCGAGAGCTGCCCGACCCGCATCTTCCTGCCGAATGAGCGCGCGATCGAGCCGCAGATCACATCGATCTACCGCCGTTTCGGCCTGAACGACCGGCAGATCGAGATCATCGCACGGGCCACACCGAAGCGCGATTATTATTGCCAATCCCGCCGTGGCAACCACCTCTTCGAATTGGGCCTGGGTCCGATCGCGCTCGCCTTCTGCGCGGCTTCCTCCAAAACCGATCATGCGGCGATCGAACGCGTGATCGCCGAACACGGCCGCGCGGCCTTCGTCGAAACCTGGCTCAGAGATCGAGATCTCGCCTGGTCCGCCGATCTCCTGCCGCATCTCACCAATGTCCTGCCGTACGAGTTGGGGCTTGAAGGGCTCATCGGGCGACGAGCCATGCCGTCTAGATCGTCATCGCGTGACGCAGAGCCACCAGCGACATCGGAACTTTCAGTCGATGCGACACCTCCGGAGCATCGCGCATCTCACGCGACCGGCGAGGCACAGCCATGATCAGGACAGAGAAAATGAGTTTGAGAGCTGCAAAACGCCGACGGTCCTTGCTGATCGCAACCGTCCTCACGATCGGCTCATCCGCTTTCAACACGTTGCCGGTTGGATCCGCTTCCGCGCAGATGATTGTCTTCGATCCCAACAATTATGCGCAGAACGTCATGACGGCCGCGCGCGAGCTTCAGCAGATCAATAATCAGGTTCAGAGCCTGACCAATCAGGCTCAAAGTCTGGTCAACCAGGCAAAGAATCTTGCCAATCTGCCGATGTCGACGCTGAACCAACTACAATCGACGATTACGAAGACCCAGTCGCTCCTCGCCCAGGCCCAGAGAATCTCCTTCAACGTTCGGCAGGTTCAATCGGCTTATTCATCGAGCTATGGCGCGGCACCGACTTCCGCTTCGAACAGCACGCTCTTCGCCACCGCGCAAACGAGATGGCAAAATTCCGTCGCCGCTTTCGAGGATTCCTTGAAGGTACAGGCCGGTGTCGTCGGCAATATGTCGACCCATTCCAGCGCCACGACCTCGCTCGTCTCCGCGAGCCAATCCGCAACCGGGGCACTGCAAGCCGCCCAGGCTGGCAATCAGATCCTCGCTTTGCATTCCCAGCTATTGTCCGATCTCACGGCAGTGCTCGCCGCCAAGGCGCGGGCCGACGCTCTGGAACAGGCACGCAACGCTTCCACCGAGTCGCAAGGCCAGCAGCAGTACAAGAACTTCTCGACGCGCATCGGCTATCAGCCGGGCACTGTCACCATGTTCAGCGGCAATTGAGGCAGGACGTGGGACAGTCGGAACTGTTTCGAGCCTTGGCGATCATGGTGCTGATCGGCGCATTCATCGCGACACTCATGGCGATCAATAGGCAGCCAGCTACGCCGGTCGCTCCCGACCTTCCGTTCGCCTCCACCCCTGATGATCTCTCGGCCGAGTTGCGCCGCTGCAGCGCGCTCGGTCCAAAGGATGCCGAAGATCAGCACTGCCAAGCGGTCTGGGAGAAGAACCGCCGCCGCTTCTTCGGCAGGCCGGCGCGGCCTGTGCCGCCAGAGGTCGCGCCGGCCAATAGTTCATTGGGAGCCGCACATGAATAATGTGGGCGTCATCGATACCTTCCTCAACACGTTCACGACCTACATCGATTCCGGCTTCGGCCTCATCAAGGGCGAGGTCACTTATCTCTCCTCCGCCTTGATCGTCATCGACATCACGCTTGCCGGACTCTTTTGGGCCTGGGGCGCCGACGAAGACATTATGCAAAGACTGATCAAGAAGACGCTGTATATCGGCTTCTTTGCTTTTCTCATCGGCAATTTCAACAATCTTGCAGCGATCGTCTTCAACAGCTTCGCCGGTCTCGGATTGAAGGCCGGCGGGTCTTCACTGTCGTCTGCTGACTTTTTGCATCCGGGCAAAGTCGCACAAGTCGGGCTCGATGCCGGTCAGCCGCTGCTCGATGCCGCAAGCCAGATGATGGGCTTCACGAGCTTCTTCGCGAACTTCGTGCAGATCGCCGTCTTGATGGTTTCCTGGCTGATCGTGCTCATCGCCTTCTTCATCCTGGCCGTCCAGCTCTTCGTCACCTTGATCGAGTTCAAGCTGACCACATTGGCAGGCTTTGTCCTGATCCCCTTCGCGCTTTTCAACAAGACCTCGTTCCTGGCGGAAAAAGTCCTCGGCAATATCGTTGCGTCCGGCATCAAGGTCATGGTGCTCGCCGTCATCGTCGGCATTGGCACGGGCCTCTTCTCGCAGTTCACCACGGCCTATGCCGGCGGCCAGCCGACGGTCGAGCAAGCGCTTTCCGTCGTGCTCGCGGCACTTGCCATGCTGGGTCTCGGCATCTTCGGCCCCGGCATCGCCACCGGTCTTGTCTCCGGCGCCCCGCAGCTTGGCGCGGGTGCGGTGGTCGGCACGGGTCTCGCCGTCACCGGAGCCGGCATGGCCGGCGGTGCGGCGCTGGGTCTTGCCGGGAGGGGAGCGATGGCTGCGGCGTCGGGATCGGCCGTCGCGGTCCGCGGCGGCGCAACCCTCGCCGGCGGAGCTTCCTCTGCCTACACGCTCGCCTCGGCCGGGCAGTCGGGTGTGTCTGGAGTCACCTCCGGTCTCGGCGGTATGGGCCGCGCGGCAGGCAGCGCCGCCATGGCCCCTGTGACACGCGCCCTGTCGCGGGCGGCCGCGTCCGTGCAGGAGAGCTTTGCGTCCGGAGCCCAGTCGAGTTTCGCCGTCACCGGCGGCTCTTCGACCATGGGCACCATCGGAGGCGGTGACGCCGCGAACGATGCGTCTTTTGCTGCATCCGGATCTTCACCACCCGCCTGGGCGGAGCGAGCCAAGGTTCAATCGATGCGTAGCATCGATGGAAGGCAAGCGGAGGGGCAACGCCTCAGACGCGGCCAGACCTTGAGCCACGGCGCCTCGGCCGCCGCGCATGCCGTTCGATCCGGCGACAGCCATGGCGGCGGTCATTCCATCGATCTCTCGCAAAAGGATTCTTGAGCCCATGACCTTCAAGCGGCCCTCCGTGCGCTATGGGCGAACGCCCGAACCCGAAACGCCCTATCAGAAGGCCGCCCAGGTCTGGGACGAGCGCATCGGCTCGGCCCGTGTGCAGGCGAAGAACTGGCGGCTGATGGCATTCGGCTCGCTCTTTATATCCGGAGGTCTTGCCTTCGGTCTCGTCTGGCAATCGGCGGAAGGCACGATCGTGCCCTGGATTGTCGAGGTCGATAAGCTTGGTGACGCGCAGGCGATCGCACCGGCCACCGCCGATTATCAACCAAGCGACCCGCAGATCGCGTGGTATCTCGCGCATTTCATCCAGGATGTCCGATCGATCGCGGCCGATCCCATCATCGTCCGCCAGAATTGGCTCCGGGCTTACGATTTCACGACGATCGACGGCGCCGCCGCGCTCAATGACTATGCCCGCGCTGACGATCCCTTCTCCAAGCTCGGCAAGCAGCAGGTCTCAGTCGACGTCTCAAGCGTGATCCGGGCCTCGGCCAATTCCTTCCGCGTCGCCTGGGTCGAACATCGCTATCAGGACGGCTCGCTCGCCGAAACCTCCCGCTGGACCGCGATCCTTACCATCGCGATCGCGCCGCCGCATGATGCCGAGCGGCTGCGCAAGAACCCGCTCGGGATTTTCATCAATGCCATCAATTGGTCGAAGGAGCTGGGCTGATGCGCTCATTCTTATTGTCGAAGCAAATTCTGTTCATTCCACTTGCGGCCTCGGGACTCGCGGGTTGTGTCGGGGATTTCAGGCCGCCGGATATTTCTTATGACGATGCGGCGCCGGCCGTGCTCGCGGGCGATCCGCCGAAACCGATCCGCGTCGTCGAGCTGCCGAAGCCTCTGCCGCTGCCCGGCCAATTGAAGCCGATCGCCGGCAGCAAGACCCCACCAGAGTCCCCAGACCCGACCGTGCGCGTCAATCGCGCCAATGAAGCAGCGCGTATCGAACCGGTCCGCGACGGTTTCATCAATGCGGTCCAGGTCTATCCCTTTTCCTCAGGGGCTCTCTATCAGGTCTATGCCGCGCCGGGCGAGATCACCGACGTCGCCCTTCAAGACGGCGAGCAGCTTGTCGGCTCGGGACCCGTCGCTGCCGGCGATACGGTGCGCTGGATTATCGGCGACACGGAAAGTGGCGCAGGCCCGGCCAAGAAAATCCACATCCTCATCAAGCCCACGCGACAGGATCTCACCACCAATCTTGTGATCAACACGGATCGGCGCACCTATCTGATGGAGCTTCGCTCGACCGAAAAGACCTACATGGCCTCCGTCTCCTGGCAATATCCGGAAGATCAATTGATCGCACTTCGTCGCCAGAATGTTTTGGCTGAAGCTGCACAGCCGGTAGCAACTGGAATCGACATCTCGAAGCTGAACTTCCGCTATGCGATCGAAGGCGATACGCCGGCCTGGCGGCCGCTCCGCGCCTTCGACGATGGCTCAAAAGTCTATATCGAGTTCCCGACAGGAATCCGCCAAGGCGAGATGCCGCCGCTCTTCGTCATCGGCCCAGCGGGTGCCTCCGAACTCGTCAATTACCGCGTCCACCAGAACTATTACATCGTGGACCGGCTCTTCGCCGCCGGCGAATTGCGGCTCGGCGACAAGGACAGCGAGCGCAAGGTCCGGATCGTGCGCACCGACGGAAGGCCGCGCGCATGACGGACGAAAATCAAAATACAAATGCTCCGCACGTCGACCCGCCGGAGTTACAACTGCGTCCGCAGCGGCCACGCGTCACGCGACTTTCACGCCGGGTTCTTCTGGCCTTGGGTTCAGTTTCGGCATTGGCGATCGC
>JBKQRA010000034.1:0-14332 GCA_052144065.1 Methylovirgula sp.
CACAGCGGTCACGCAGATGGATCAGGTGACGCAGCAGAATGCCGCCATGGTCGAGGAATCGACCGCGGCGAGCCACACGCTGTCGCAGGAAACCGAAGAGCTGACGCGTCTCATCGGCCGCTTCCAGGTCGGCGGCCAGGCCGATCGCGACGACGCTCCGCCACACCGTTCCGCCAAGCCGCGTGCCTTGAAGCCGGTCGTCGCCACTCGCGGCAACACGGCCCTAAAGCCGCAGGCGCACAGCGACGAATGGGAAGAGTTCTAGGCAGAGATCGATGGGCAGCGCAGCTCCACAACGCACGAAGACTTTGGTTCTTCCCGCCGATCTCGACGGCGTTGCGGCTGTGTCTCTCTACAATGTGCTGGCGGCTTCGGTCGGTGCCGATCTCATCGTCGACGGTTCGCATGTCGAGCGGATCGCCGGTCTTTGTCTCCAGATCCTTCTCTCCGCCGCGAATAGTTGGAAAGTCGACGGCGGCGAACTCCGACTCGCCAATCCGTCCCTGGATTAATCGAAGGCCTCGAACTTCTGGGAATCTGTCCCAGCACTTTTTAGATAGGGAACTGTCTCGATGAGTAAAACTATCCTCACAGTCGATGATTCGCGGACCATGCGCGACATGCTTCATCTGGCGCTATCGGATGCGGGCTACAACGTCCTGCAGGCCCAGGACGGTGTCCATGGCCTCGAAGTGCTGCAGGAACAAGACCGCGTTCCTGATGTCATCGTCACCGACATCAACATGCCGCGTCTCGACGGCTTCGGCTTCATCGAAGGCGTGCGTCGCGACACTAAGCATCGCGCCGTTCCGATCCTTGTCCTCACCACCGAGAGCGACGCTGAGAAAAAGGACCGGGCCCGCCGCGCCGGCGCCACTGGTTGGATCGTCAAACCATTCGATCCGGTCAAATTGATTGCTGCCATCCGCCGAGTCGCGGCCTGATTTTCGAGTAAGGAGATAAGCCCGTGGATCCTATGGCGGCCATTAGGCAGACCTTTTTCCAGGAATGCGAAGAGCAACTTGCCGAGCTGGAATCGGGGTTGCTCGCCATGGAAGCGGGCGATTCAGATTCCGAGACAGTGAATGCCGTTTTCCGGGCGGTCCACTCGGTCAAAGGCGGCGCCGGCGCTTTCAGCCTCGACGAACTCGTCCGTTTTGCCCATGTGTTCGAAACCGCTCTCGACCATGTGCGCGCGGGGCGTCTCGCGGCGACGCCGGAAGCCTTGAAGATCATGCTCCGGGCGGCCGATATTCTCGCCGATCTTGTGCGCGCGGCGCGCGACGGCACTGCGGTCGATCAGGCCCGTTGTCAGACCATCGCAGATCAGCTGAAGTCGCTCGATCCCAACGGCGGCGAGGAAGAGGAAGACGATCTGTCCGACCTCAACTTCCAGCCGGTCCTGGTGGCATTCGAAGGTCTCGACGACGACGAGGATGAAGAGCCGCTCGACAAACGCCATGTCTTCCATATCAAACTCAAGCCGAAGCCGAGCCTCTACGACAAGGCGAATGAGACGGCCTTGTTGCTGCGCGAGCTGAAAGATATCGGCGATATGCGCGTGACTTGCGACACTTCGGATCTGCCGTTGCTGTCGGAGCTCGACCCGGAAGGCGCCTATCTGACCTGGAACATCGAGCTCTCGACCGAAAAGGACGAGACGGCGGTTCGCGAAATCTTCGATTTCGTTGCCTGGGATTGCGATCTTGAGATCGCGGCCGAAGGCAGCGACGGTGAAGATGGTGCGCCAGCCGCCAATCTCGATGACGAAGTTGCAGCACTTCTGGCGCTTGTGCGCGGCGCGAGCGAGAGCGAGCCGGCTCCGCCGGCAACGGAGATTGCCGCATCGGCCGTTGCCAATGACGCCGAGGCTGCGGCAAATGTCGTCCCGATGCCCGCCAAGCAGCAGGCCGCTGCCGCCGCCGCGAAACAGTCCTCGGCCGAGGCCGACAACAAAACCGCGTCGCCGACCATTCGCGTCGATCTCGACCGTGTCGATCGGCTGATCAACCTCGTCGGTGAGCTCGTCATCAATCAGGCGATGCTGTCGCAGCGGGTTCTCGAGGCCGGCTTGGCACGCGCTTCGGCGGTTGCCATGGGCCTCGACGAATTGGAGCAGCTGACACGCGAGATCCAGGACAGCGTCATGGCGATCCGCGCGCAGCCGGTCAAATCCGTGTTCCAGCGCATGCCGCGGCTTGTCCGCGAAATCGCCGCCATGACCGGCAAATCGGTCCGCCTGGTGACGGAAGGCGAGGGCACCGAAGTCGATAAGACGGTCATCGAGCGTCTGACCGATCCGCTCACCCATATGATCCGCAATGCCATCGATCACGGCCTCGAATCGCCGGAAAAGCGTATCGCCGCCGGCAAATCGGAAGAAGGGCTGGTGCGGCTTTCGGCCTTGCACCGGTCCGGCCGGATCGTGATCGAGGTGTCCGACGACGGCGCCGGCATCAATCGGCCCCGCGTCAAGCAGATCGCGGTCGACAAGGGCCTCATCGCGCCCGATGCGATTTTGTCGGATGAGGAAATCGACAATCTGATCTTCCTTCCCGGCTTCTCGACGGCCTCCGAGATCTCCGACATTTCCGGCCGCGGTGTCGGCATGGATGTCGTCAAGCGCTCGATCCAGGCGCTCGGCGGGCGCATCTCGATCACTTCGCGCCCCGGCCAGGGATCGACCTTCACGATGAGCCTGCCGCTGACTTTGGCCGTGCTTGACGGAATGGTCGTCACTGTCGCCCAGCAGACCTTGGTTGTGCCGCTGACCGCGATCGTCGAAACCTTGCAGCCGAAAGCCGGCGATGTGCATGGCATGGGCGGGACGGCGCGGGTCATCTCGATCCGCAACAAATTCACGCCGCTGATCGATGTCGGCCGCGAGCTCTCCTATCGCGGCACTCCTGCCGATCCGTTGAACAGCGTGGCGCTCCTCGTCGAGACGGAAGGCGGCGGCCGCACGGCCTTGCTGGTGGATGCGATCCAGGGACAGCGGCAGGTCGTCATCAAGAGCCTTGAGGCCAATTATCGGCATGTCGCGGGCATCGCCGCGGCGACAATCCTCGGGGACGGGCGCGTCGCGCTGATCCTCGATGTCGACGCGGTGGTGGCAACCTCGCGGGCTGACCCCGCCTTCTTTGATACCGACTTTGCGGCAGTGGGATAAGTGCGATGGCTGAATCACGAATCGATACGATGACTGGACGCGAATTGATGGCCTTCCGTATCGGGGCGCAGGAATTCTGCGTCGACATCATGGCGGTGCGGGAGATCCGCGGCTTCACGCCGGCGACTCCCTTGCCGCAATCGCCGGGCTTCGTGCGCGGCGTCATCAATCTGCGCGGCGCCGTGCTGCCGATCATCGATCTCTCGGCCCGTCTCGGCTTCCCGCCGGCGGAACCGACGGCGCGGCATGTCATCATGGTGGTGCAAGTCGACAAACAGGCGGTGGGCCTCCTCGTCGATGCGGTCTCCGACATTCTGACCGTGTCGAGCGAATCGGTGCAGCCGACGCCTGATGTCGCTTCCGAAATGGCGAAAAGCTTCGTCCGTGGCGTTCTCGCCATCGACGGCCGCATGATCAGCCTTATTGCTCTCGACAACGTACTGCCGCCTGCCGAAAGCGAGGCGGCATGAACCCCGTCCGAAGCAGCGAGGTCGAGATCAGCGGACTTCCCGGTGCCTCCGGCGAGTTTCCGATGACGGCTGCCGATTTCCGGCAGATCGCGACGATGCTGCATGCCGATGCCGGCATTCACCTTCCCGAGTCCAAGGCGACGCTGGTTTATTCGCGTCTCGCCAAGCGCCTGCGCGCGCTCGGGTTGAAGAGCTTTCGCGACTATTGCGAATTGATCAGCGATCAAAGCGGCGGCGCCGATGAGCGCCAACAGATGCTCGCCGCGCTCACCACCAATGTCACCCGTTTCTTCCGCGAGCCGCATCACTTCGAACATTTGCGCAAGGAAGTTCTGCCGCCTTTGATCGATGTCGCCAAGCGCGGCGGCCGCGTGCGGATCTGGTCGGCTGCCTGTTCGAATGGCGCCGAGCCCTATTCGATCGCGCTGACGGTGCTCTCGGTTCTGCCGAACGCCAGTTCGCTCGACGTCAAGATTCTTGCAACCGATATCGATCCGAACATGATCGCTGAAGGCAGCGCCGGCCGTTATGATGATGGCGCCTTGCAGCCGGTGCCGTCGGATCTGCGGTTGCGCTATTTCACCGCGTCGCGCGGCGATGAAGGCAAGAGCTGGCAGGCCAATGACGCGCTGCGCTCGCTCATCACTTTCCGCGAGCTGAATCTCATCGGCAATTGGCCGATGCGCGGCAAGTTCGATGCCATCTTCTGCCGCAACGTTGTCATCTATTTCGAAGACGCGACCCAGGCCAAGCTCTGGACCCGCTTCGTCCCCCATCTCGCCCCTGGCGGCCGGCTTTACATCGGACACTCCGAACGTTTGTCAGGTCCAGCCGCGCCATTGTTTGAGAGTGAAGCCATTACAACCTATCGACTAAAGGATGGAGCTCGGACCAAATGAAGAAGATCCGTGTCCTCGTCGTCGACGATTCACGCACCATGCGCGGGCTGCTCTGCATGGTGCTTGAGCGCGATCCCGAAATTCAAGTTGTCGGCCAGGCGGCCGATCCGTTCGAAGCCCGCGAAGCGATGAAGGCTCTCGACCCGGATGTCGTCACGCTCGACGTCGAGATGCCGAATATGAATGGCATCGAATTTCTCGACAAGATCATGCGGCTGCGGCCGACCCCCGTGATCATGGTCTCGAATCTGACGGCGCAGGGAACCGACGCGACGATCAAAGCGCTCGAAATCGGCGCTTTCGACTGCGTCGCGAAGCCGGCGCCTGGCGAAGCCGAGATTTTCGCGGATCTGGCGTCCAAGGTGAAGACCGCAGCGCTCTCCCGCATGCGTCTGATGGCAGGCAAGACGCGCGAAGCGCCCGAGACGAAAAAGGTCACTCAGAACTACACCTCCGACGGCCGCATCGTCGCGATCGGCGCGTCGACCGGCGGCGTCGAGGCCTTGCTCGCTGTCTTATCGCGCTTCCCCAAGAACTGTCCGCCGACAGTCATTACGCAGCACATGCCGGCGACCTTCACCAAATCCTTCGCCGAACGTCTCGACAGGGTCTGCGAGCCGCGCGTCGCCGAAGCCTCGCATGGCGCGCCGCTGATGCAGGGCCAGATCTATCTGGCACCGGGCAGTGTCACCCATCTCGAAGTGATGTCCGGCAAAGGCGGCCTCACCTGCTGCCTCAAGGATACGGATCTCGTCAGCGGGCATCGGCCTTCGGTCGATGTTCTGTTCCGCTCGGTGGCGGCGGCGGCGGGTCCTGCGGCTGTCGGCGTGATCCTGACCGGCATGGGCCGCGACGGCGCTGAAGGGCTGCTCGCCATGCGCCAGGCCGGGGCTAACACCATCGGTCAGAATCAGGCGACCAGCCTCGTCTACGGAATGCCGAAGGTTGCCTTCGAGCGCGGCGGCGTCGAAAGGCAGCTGCCGCTGAACAAAATCGGAGAAGAAATTCTCCATCTTACGACCAAGGAAGAAGGAGGACGATCATGCCAACGGCGTCTGCCATAAGAGCGCTGATCGTTGACGATCAGCTCACCAGTCGCGCGCTGATCCGTGACGGGCTCCAGCAGCTCGGTTTCACGGATATCGAGATGGCGGCGGATGGTGAGCAAGGTCTCAAGCAGCTGATGCAAAAGCCCGTGCATCTGATCATTTCGGATCTGAACATGCCGAAGCTCGACGGCATTGGCTTTTTGCGCGCGGTGCGTGCCAATCCACCGACGTCGAAGGCGGCGTTCATCATGCTGACCGGCCGCGGCGATCGCGAGCTGATCGAAACGGCAGTCAAATGCGGCGTGAACAATTACATCGTGAAGCCCTTTACCATGCCCATGCTCAAGGGCGCGATAGAGGCGGTGATGGGACGTCTCAAGTGAAGCTTGACTCATTAAGGTCATCAGGCGGGAGCAGCGGCCAGGACGTTCATAAGGTGAACATTGTTCAGGGCGAATATTTCGTGACCGACGATCCGAATGTCGTGGTCACGACGCTGCTCGGCTCCTGCGTGGCTGCATGTATTCGCGATCCGATCGCAAAGGTCGGCGGGATAAATCACTTCCTGCTGCCGGGCTCCGAGATGCGCGGCAAGAATCAGGAGGCCGAGCGCTACGGCGTCCATTTGATGGAACTGTTGGTGAACGGCCTGCTGCAACGCGGCGCGCGCCGCGATCGCCTCGAAGCGAAACTGTTCGGGGGAGCGCGGACGATCGAAGGATTGTCCGACATCGGCTCGCGCAATGCCGACTTCGCCGAGAAGTTCCTACACAACGAAGACATTGCGGTCGTCGGCGGCAGCCTTGGGGGTGAAGCTGGCCGCAGACTTCAATTCTGGCCCGTCTCCGGACGCGCCAGGCAGGCCGTCATGGCCGCCGATAAGAGAATTCCCCTGGCACCACCGCCAGCTCCTCCGAAGCCGGACGATGGTGGCGACGTGGTGTTTTTCTGATCTTCAATTTCGGACCAGCGAGTAGTGATGATGTCCTTGCCTGCAGCCCGTTGCGACTCCCTAGGCCCATCTACCGTAGCGATGAGCGATGTTGCCGATCGCATCGGCAATGAGCTGGCCGAGCTGGCCTCCGCCATCCATAATGTTCAGGTGTTGATCAGCCCGCTTCTGCATGAGGCGGCGCAATCCAATCCGGTGCATCTGCATGAATTGCAGGACATCGATCACATCTATCAGAAGATCGGCAACCTTGCGGAGTTCCTTGCCGCGCTGGCTTTGATCCTGCCGCAGCAATGGGTGCTCGACCCCTCGACCGCGTCGCAGGTGATCACGCTTTCGGCTTTGGCTTCGCGGCTCGGGCTGATGGACGGCGCCAATCTCGGCGCCGAGGCTCCGTCCGGCGATTGTGAATTTTTTTAAGCAGCGCCTGTCTGCCCTCCCGCATCGCCGCCCTAATCGCCGATCAAATCTTTGTCGCCTTTTGACCATTGCGCCGGCTGTTTGGCCGATCGCGCACCCTTTCCTTTTGTCATTTGTCGGGCGGCCCGCCTGCCTGTGCGCCGGCACGGGATTTGATTGGTTCTAAAAGTATTGGTTTTTCAAGGCGGGAAAGCGGAATGGATCTCGAACTCCCCATGGTATTCAAATACCATGTGTTTGCTTGTTTCACGAAGCGGCCGGCGGGTCATCCGCGCGGCAGCTGCATGGAAAAGAACGCGCAGCCGCTGTGGGATCGGTTGCAGCAAAAGCTCGATGCCAAGCAGCTTCCCGATGTGAATATGAGTGCCTCCGGTTGCCTCAGCTTCTGCCGTGCTGGCCCGCTGATGGTCGTCTATCCAGAGGGCATCTGGTACCGGCCGGAAACGGCGGACGACATCGATGAGATCGTCGAATCGCATTTCGTCGGCGGCAAGCCGGTCGAACGGCTGATCATCATTCCGCAGCGCTGAGCTGTCATGCGGCCGCCGGCGGCCGGCCGGCTTCGAACCTTTGGAGAATGGCCATGCTGGAAACTGCGATTGTCGGCGGCGGCATCTGCGGGTTGGCGCTCGCTGCAAGCCTCAATGCCCAGCAACGGCCCTTTGCGCTCTTCGAGGCGCGGCCCCGTCTCGGCGGCCGCGTCTATTCCGAACAAAGCGAAAAGGCCAAGATGCGGGTCGATCTCGGCCCGACCTGGTATTGGCCCGACACCCAGCCCGGCATGGTCCGGCTCGTCGCCGATCTCGGCCTGGTGAGCTTCCCTCAATATGACGAAGGCGCGGTCCTGCGCCTGCACGACCACGACAAGCGGCCGGACGTCAGCGCCAATGAGACGGTCCATGCGGGCGCGCGGCGCGTCGTCGGCGGCATGCAGAGCATCGTCGAGGCGCTGGCGGCGAAAGTGCCCGCCGATGCGATCCAGCTCGACTATGCGCTTACCGTCGTCATCGATCGTGGCGACCACGTCGAGCTGCATTTCAAGCATAAGGACGAGACGGTGGCGATCGACGCCCGCCGCGTCGTTCTCGCCATGCCGCCGCGCATCGTCGAAGAACATGTTCGCTTCGAGCCGGACCTCGATTCGAAACTCGTCGATGCCATGCAGGAAACCTATACGTGGATGGCCGGCGAGGCGAAGGCCGTCATCGCCTATGACAAGCCGCTCTGGCGCGAGGCGGGCCGCTCCGGCAATGCCTTTGTGCTGCATGAGCAGGCGGTGCTCGGTGAAATTTTCGACGCCTGCGACGCGACCGGCACGGGCGCCGCGCTTGGCGGCTTTCTGGCGCTGACGCCGTCGCTGCGCGCCTCGTTCAAGGCAGGCCTCCCGATGCTGATGGGCAATCAGATGGGGCAGGTCTTCGGGCCGGAGCTCGAGAAGGGCGAACAGCATTTCAAGGATTGGGCGACCGAGGAATTCACCTGCTCGCGGCGCGATCTGATCCCGCCGGAAGAGCATCCCCATTATGGCAATCCCTTCCTGCGCCAGCCCGTATGGGAGGGCCGCCTGTTCTTCGGCAGCTCGGAGACGGCGGGCTATGCCGGCGGCTATATCGAAGGCGCGCTCGATGCGGCGCGCCGCCTTGCCCGCGACGTCGCGCTCTATTCGCCCGTGGTGGCCGCCGCCCCCACGGCTGGCGGGCCGACCGTGTCGAATCCGGCGAGCGTCGCCGCGTTCTCGCAATGGGTGGCCGGCCGCCAGGGCGAGGTGCTGGAGCTCTATAAACGTCATCTCAACAAGCTGCTTGCGAGCCCTGACAAGGAGATCGTCACCCAGCGCGCTATGGTCATGACCGTGGAGCAGGTGTTCGCGGGCGCGCTCCTGAAGCTCGAAGAACTGCAGTTCGACATGACGCAAGTGCCGGTCGAGAACGGCCGTTCGTCGCTCACGCCGGAGCTGTTGAACAGCTTCAACGAATTCCTGAAGACGCTGATCGACTCGGTGGTCGAATACAACCGCACGTCTTGCGCGCTCTCGAATTTCCCCGGCGAAGACAAGCTGTCGAAGGACTATTTCCAGGCAATCATGCTCGACATCGCAGCGGCTTGGAAAGAATTCTGCCTCTCGCTCAACGCGCTGATGCTGGCCAAATCGCCGGCCATGGCGGCGGAGTAAGCTTCCGCCAGCCTTTCCATTTGCAGCGCGAAGCCCTCAGGGCTTCCGCTTCAAATGGCAGTCCTGCACGCCGAGGAGCTGCAGCGACTTCTCGCAAAGCTTCGTCGAGCCTTTGAAGCAGGTCGAGCCGACAGGCTCTTCGTCGTAATAGGGGCTGCGCATGGTGAGCCCCTCGGCCGTGCGCTCATAGCTGACGTCGTAGAATTTGCCGCTGATGGAATAGGCGGAATAGAGTGTGCGGCCGCTGAAATAGCTGTCGAGCATCAGGCCGGTTTTCTCGTCCATCACGAAATGGCGGGCGTCGGCATCTTGTGCCGGAACGAGCTCATATTTGCGGGACTCGCCGCTGAAATGTGAAAAGTCGTTATAATCGAGCGTCCAGCTATAGCCGGATCCGCCGCTCAGCGGCTTGATTTCCAATTTGGCCTTGAATCCCGCGCTTCCAGTCTCGGCGGGCAGGACCGTGCAGCCGCCCTCCCAAATGCCGATCCAATCGGCTGGCAGCGTCTTCGGCGTCACCGCCTGGGCCGGAATGGGGATGAGCGCGACGAGCAAAGGAAGGGTTGCAAAGGTCTTCATGAGAATGCGACTCTCGAAACGTATGAATGGAGCTTTGCGTCCTTTATCGCGCAGCACCTTAGAATTTCCGTGAATGCGGCATCAGCAAAAATACCTATGGATGCTGTTGTTATGATGAGGTGGGTATGCGTCTCGGCATCTTCCTGAACTTCGAGCATGGCAGGGCCGAAGAGAGCCGCGACGCCTTTCGCAGCCATATCGATCTTGCAGTGCAGGCGGAGCGATGCGGCCTCGAAGAGGTCTGGGTCTCCGAACATCATTTCAATGCATTCAGCCAATCCGGCGGCTTTCTGCCGATCCTCGGCCATCTTGCGGCGCTGACGACATCGGTTCGGCTTGGCACCGCGGCACTGCTGACACCGCTCCACGATCCGATCCGCGCCGCGGAGGATCTCGCGACCATCGATCTGCTCTCGAATGGCCGCCTCAATCTTGGCATGGCGCGCGGCGGTCCTTTCCCTTTGCAATATGAGCATTTCCATATTGCGGCAGAGGATGCGCCGGCCCAGGCGCGGGAGGCAGGGGAGTTGCTGCTCGCGCTGCTGGCAGGAGAGAATGTAAGTTTTGAGGGCCGCTGGTATAGCGCCAAGGACGTCACGTCGTTTCCACGGCCATTGCAAAAGCCTTTGCCGGTTTTCATCGCCTCCTACGACAAGGAGACGATCGCCGAGGCGGCACGGCGCAATCTGCATTTGATGGCGGGTCATGGGTCTTCGGCGGCGGCGCTGCAGGAACTGCTCGGCCATTACCAAAGCCTCAGCGGCCGGACGCCGAAGCTGATGCTGCTGCGCAATGCCTGCATCGCCGACACGGACGAAGAGGCGATGGCGCATGCCCGCCCGGCGCTTGCACGCTTCATCGAAGGCATGCGGGCGTTGGCGCCCGGTAGCGTCAGCGAGGCCTCGGTCGAACAGGCGCTGACCCATGCGCTCGTTGGTTCGCCCGAGACGTGCCGGCGAAAGCTTGCGGAGCTCGCCGATGCCGTCCCGATCACAAGCCTGGTTTTGAAATTCGCATGTGTTGATCAAAAGCTCCGGGCCGAGACCATCGCGCGCTTCCGGGCGGAGGTGCTGCCGCTGGTGCAAGCCCCGCGCCTTGCGGTCGAGGCTTAGGATCGGATAAGCCTGCTTTTCGGATCGCCTACATGCGCTACAATAGAAGCTTAAAAAGTCGATGCGGAGGAATGATATGCGGAAGCTGATCGCAAGCCTCATAGCGGCCGGTCTCGCGCTCTCAGGCGCATCCAGCGCCTATGCGGCGGCCGATTGCACCAATGATTATCCGACGAGCGCGCGCGCCGACTATGTCTTCGCCTGCATGAAAGTGAATGGCGATACGCAGGACGCGCTGCAGCGCTGCTCCTGCTCGATCGACATCATCGCGACGCTGCTTCCCTATGACAAATATGTTTCCGGCGAGACGGTCGCGAGCATGGATCAGGGCGCCGGTCAGATCGGGTCGCTGTTTCGCGCTTCCGCGCTTGCCAAGCAGCAGCTCGTCGATCTACGTCGCGCACAGGCCGAAGCCGAGATCCGCTGCTTCTAAACATAAAGAGCGAAAGATAAAGAGCGTTCAGCTTCACATGGCTTGGCTGAGCGGCATGTCCTTCTTGAATTCTTTGCCGGATGAATCTGCCGCTGCGACATGCATGGTGCCGGCGCCGTTCGACTGATAGTCGAAGCGGAAATTCGGATCCTGCGAGATCGAAATACCGCCGGTGATCGCCATGACGAGCTCGTCGCCCTGGGTGATGGTCACCTTGTTCACATAGAGCGCCGGAATATAATAATGGGTGACCTGATCCATCTGCATGCCGGAATTGTTCGGATGCCGGATCATCAGCTCGACTTCACGGCTCTGCGGCGCGCCGCTTTGCGGATTGGGCAGAAGCCTTAGCCGCATCTGGCCGATCTGCGCCCTGGCGGCATCCGCATTATTGCCAGTAGGCGCCGAACAGCCGCCAGCGGCCTTGACGAAGACCGTGCTGACGAAGAGCTTGCCATCGGCCGTCTCGGCGACCGCATGGACATTCGTATATTGATCGACGCGCACCCGCGTCTCGATCATCGTCACGCCACCCTTCGGGCCGAGATCGAAGGCAGCCGCGACAGGCGCGGGGTTCTGATCGATGACGAGCGTCACTTTGGTGACCTTCGGACCGCCTTGCCCGATATGCAGGGTCATCGGGACGAGGGACGCATCCTCGGCGCGCGCCGGAGCGATGAGCTGGATGATGTGATCGTCCTGCGCCATCTTACGGTCGTGGAAGACGTCGCTCGCAAGGCTCGGCCAGGG
Organism: Methylovirgula sp.; assembly: GCA_052144065.1. Lineage (GTDB taxonomy): Bacteria > Pseudomonadota > Alphaproteobacteria > Rhizobiales > Beijerinckiaceae > Methylovirgula. Next base: position 12,007 of record JBKQRA010000034.1, read on the forward strand.
ATCATCCTGCTTCGCCCCTTGCGCTACGGCAGGGGCGGCTGCGGCTGCGATGTAGCCCGCAAGGGCGAGCCCTAAGTGACGCCGCGCTACCATATCTTCTCCCTGAGATCGTATTGTCATTATAGTTCACGGCGCCAGCGGGGAAAGCCTCCGACGAGAGCCGCGTGATTCACTTTAAAACCGGTGAGGTCTGCTCCAAAAAGCAAGGCTTTCGGGAAGCACCTTCATTCCCATTCGAGCTCGGCGAAGCCCGCGGTGGCATTGCGCGGATTATAGGCATCGAAGAGCTGCCATTTGCTGGCTTCCGATTGTCCGGCTTCATGCGCTGCCGTGGAAATGTCTGCGCCTTTCTTGATCAGGCCGCGCAAGTCCTTCGTCAGCTTGGTGAAATAGGCCCGCTCGTCGGCGAGCGCTTGCGGCCATTGCACACCGATCGGACCGTGGCCGGGCACTGCGAGATGTGCCGGGATGGTGGCCAGCGCATTGATATGCGCGAGCTAGCCTATGACGCTGCCGTCGATCACGGGGACGTGCTGCAGAAAGAGAAGATCGCCGGCGAAAAGCGTACTCGTCGTTTCGTCGAAGACGGTCAGATCGCAATCGGTGTGCATCGGCGGCCAGGCGTGCAGTAGCAAGATGCGGTGTCCGAGATCGAGTCGCATGTCCTGGTCGACCAGCCGCGTAGGTACAATGATGCGCACGTCCTTCAAAAGCGCGTCGCCCATCGTGTGACGTAAATTTTCGATATAATGCGCGCCGCGTTCGGCGAGCGCGCGCGGCATGTTCTTATGGCCGATGAAGGTCACGCCGGGCGCATCGAATGCTGCATTGCCAAAGATGTGATCGGGATGTTCATTGTGTTGATCACATAGCGGATCGGCTTGTCGGTCACGCTTTTGATCGCTGCCAAAAGACGCCGTCCGATGGCTACGCTGCCGCCGGTGTCGATGACTGCAACAGCCTCATCGCCAACGATGAAACCGGTGTTCGCAAGGTCGCCACCGGTGCGTGCATCCATCAAGGAAATCGGCGCTTGATGCGCATAGACGCCGGGCGCGATCTCGCGAATTGCGAAGGATGCTTCATTGCTTTGCGGCGGTGAACGCAACGCTTTATCTTGCGCCGCAACATCGCCTGTTGCGAGTGCAATTGCGACAGTGATGATGACCGACATTGAGATGACGAATTGATGGCAACGCGTGTGATTCATTATGCGCACGATGACACTTCCTAAACGTCGATCGGATCGAAGGTTTGATGCAATCTTCCTATTGCATCATGGAAAACCTCATCATAGACTGCGCCCGTTTCCGGCTTCAAGAACCCAGCGGACGGGAACGCTGGTGCTTCATCGAAGGTCTAGGGTGGCGGGCTATTATGATTGGTGAAGTGTCGACGACGCCAATCAACAAATGGCCCAACGTCTCGCTTCTATCGTGACACGCTGCCGGAACGATTTCCCACTATCAAGGGCCGCTACCGTTGTGTTTCTAAAAAACGCGCAACGGTACGTCCACGACGAGAGCGTCGGGAGGAAATCTGATGCGTAAATTTATACTACTGTCTTGTGTTGGCGTAGGTGCTCTGTTGGCGAATGGCGCTGCCTCCGCCAACGAGCAGCTGGTCCAAATGTCGAAGAATGCCAAAGATTGGGTAATGCCGGCCGGCAATTATTATGGCCAGCGCTATACGGCCCTCAAGCAAATCACACCCTCGAATGTGAAGAGCCTTGTGCCGGCGTGGACGTTCTCCACGGGCGTTCTGCGTGGTCATGAAGGTGGCCCGCTCGTGATCGGCGATACGATGTATTTCTCGACGCCGTTCCCCAACAACGTCTATGCTTTGGACCTCAACCACGACGGCAAGATCAAGTGGGTCTATAAGCCCACGCAAGACACCTCCGTCATTCCGGTGATGTGCTGCGACACGGTCAATCGCGGTGTGTCTTACGGCGACGGCAAGATCTTCTTGCATCAGGCTGACACGACTCTCGTCGCGTTGGACGCCGCCACCGGCAAGGTGGTGTGGTCGGTCAAGGACGGCGATCCGTCCAAGGGCATGACTGGCACCTCGGCTCCGTTCGTCATCAAGGACAAGGTCCTGATCGGCGTGTCGGGCGGCGAGTTCGGCGTGCGCGGCTATGTGGCCGCTTACGACATCAAGGACGGCAAGTTGGCGTGGAAGGGCTATTCGATGGGCCCGGACGCCGACACGCTGATCGACCCGGAAAAGACGACGGCTCTCGGCAAGCCGGTCGGCGCGGACTCCTCCACCTCCACCTGGAAGGGTGATCAGTGGAAGATCGGTGGCGGCGCGACTTGGGGTT